>NZ_CP116899.1:1026250-1368333 GCF_030997045.1 Microbulbifer sp. TB1203
GGCTGCCGGTCCTTGTTCAGGAGGATTCGAGCCAAGTCGGCGCCGAGATCGGATGCGTCGGCACTCGCTTGGACTTTCGCATCGCTTTTCATCAGCAAAGGGTAATACTCGAGTTGTCCCGTGTTCCGGGGGCAGTATACCGATCCCCCCATGAAGAATTACGTATACTGTCCCCGGAACTCCCCCGGAACTCCCGCTGTCCCCGGAACTCCCGAAAATTTGTGTACTCGATAGTTGCTCAATTTTTCTATAGTCTCAAAGTCTTGCTCAGCGGGATTAAAAAGCGAAGCTTTCTTTGATTTGCTGCAGCAACTTGTTATAACCAATTACGCAGAGATTAATTAAAATCATGAACTTGCCTATTATTAACAATACAAACCCAATTAAAATGAAGGTGGATTGAAATAAAATACTGTGATTGGAGTGTAGGCTTAAGTTTAGTATTTCAACACTGTCGATCGTCTTAAAGCCTATAATCTCAAGCTTATAAGACCCATTTTCATTTATGGAGAAACCCTTTAGAATTTGCTCCTTGCAATATACGAATATATTACAATGGATTGAACGAAGGTCACCTGCTTCTAAGTTTTTTAATGTTTCGCCATTGATACCTTGAATATTTACAGCGGTTGAAATTATCCGAGCTCTTCTACTATCGCTTTTGATCGAAGCAACTAGGTAATAGCTGTTCTTATCCCTTTCTAAATTAGTTTCTAAGCTGTATCTGCCATCATTCATCTTAAAATTTGATACAAAATTATCATTAACCTGACTTGAAATTCCAAGTGTTATTGACAGGCAAATAACAAAAAGTCCGGTTAAGAATGCTCCAAATCCAAGAGCTAATTTGTCCTTAGCTGAAATAATATGCGGTCTCCTTGTCCTTTAGGTTTTATTAAATTAAAACTTCAATACCTGCAAGAACTATCACCACACCCATAGCGATGAAGCACAACAGCGCGATAAGCATAGTAATGAACACCAACGGCTTTTCTAGCCGCTTGAACTGAAAGCCTAACAATATTGCCTCAATCAGCCCCATACTCAATCTCTCAATGATTTAGTCGTGGTAGAACGCCCCGTCACCGGGACGCCCCCACACAGATCCGGACGTGCGGAATTACCGCATCCGGCTCCTCAATAGAATCATTGCCCGTGTAAAGCACAGGCCCCTCAGTACCAATCCGCCGGGACAGCGCGCTTACGCACTGTTAACGGCTGGATTCGGTAATATCTCAACATTTCCTTCAGGCCTACCCAGTTGAAACTCCGCTTTTGACTGCGTCGATTCAACCACTTATACAGGCTATGCAAAACATGCCCGTAGATACGGGATACGCTCAGACTGTTGTCCGGCAGGGCGAAGTAATTCCCGATTCCGTCAAGCTTCCTCTTCAGCATGGGCATCAGGCGATTCAGCCGTTTGTGGCGATTCTCCTTGATCCATGTGTAGAGCGCTTGCAGCAGAGATTTGTGTTTCTTCGGGGCGGTCTTCCGCCGCAGACGAGGTCCGCCACCGAAGTCAACATCCCAATAGAACCTGAAACCCAGAAATTCAAAGCTCCGCTCCTGGCCCGGATGAAAGCGGCTGAAGCGTTTGAGCGATGTTTTACCGGCCGCGACATCAAGGTTAAATTGCTTTAATCTCGATGGCAACGCTCGGTAGAAGGCGTTGGCCTCGTCGCGGTACTGAAACGCTACAACAAGTCGAGTCGCCCCGGGGACCCTCCCCCGAGGCGCTCACAGAACCGGACGTGAACGTCTCCGCTCATCCGGCTCCTCCTACCCAGCCTGTCCATGTAATAAACGCCAATGGGCAAACAACCCCGGCTGTCTGCGCGCAATACGCTCCAACCAGTGGGTTGCTCGCCTCCTGTGGCCCCGCAGTCTTTTGAACTTGCGAGTTGCCCAAATTACGAGCCTACGGTCAATCCGCCGGAGGGTTGTATACAGCGCTGACTTGTAAAATGCGCTGTAGTAATTGATCCAGCCGCGGATCACCGCGTTGAACATCCTTGCCAAGTCTTCCAGTGACTTGTCGCTGCGCAGATGCAGTTTCCAGCTGCGTACTTCCTGCCGGATTGCTTTCGCCGCTTTGTTGCTGATCGCCGGACTGAAGTTGATGAAGAACTTTCCCTTCCGATTTTTCGATCTTCTCGGGCGAAAGGTGTAACCCAGAAAATCGAAACTGGTGGCGGGATAGTCCAGACGTCGATCGTCGTCTTTGCAGTAGACAATCTTGGTCTTCTCCGGATGAAGTTCCAGTCCACAATCTGCAAAGCGCTGTTCCAGCGCATTTTTCAGATGTTCGGCCTGCTTCCGTGTGCGGCAGTGACAAACACTATCATCGGCGTACCGCTCGAAGGGAATGCTCGGATAGTGCCTTTGCATCCACGCATCGAAGGTATGGTGCAAGAACAGGTTCGCCAGCAGAGGACTGACCACACCCCCTTGCGGGGTGCCCTTGGTCCTCTCCTGTAATGCCCCACCATTCAGTTGCACCGGGGCTGTCAGCCATCGCTCGATGTAGAGCAGCACCCATTTGTCTTGGGTGTGGTGGCGCACCGCTCGCATCAAGAGTTCATGATCGATGTTATCGAAGAAACCCCTGATATCCAGATCAACGACCCAGTCGTTGCGCCAGCAGCGCTTGCGCGCCTGTCCAATCGCCTGACGGGCTGACTTGCCCGGCCGATAGCCGTAGGAGTCCGGATGAAAATGACGTTCCAGGTCCGGCTCCAGGGCTTGTTTGACTACCATTTGGGCAACCCGGTCCGCAACCGTTGGAATTCCCAGTGGACGAACACCACCGTCCGCCTTGGGAATCTCCACGCGTTTGACCGGTGGGGGTATGTAGCTACCAGACGCCAGTCGATTCCAGAGTTTATAGAGATTGCCTTCCAGCTTCTCTTCAAACATCTCCAGGGTCTGACCGTCTACGCCTTCCCCGCCCTTATTGGCCTTGACTCGTTTGTAGGCTTCCCACACCTGACGTTTAGTGATAGGAAATGACTTCGCCTGATTCAAGAGTGTCCTCCCATTGCTGGTTGCACTCTTGTCTCAGGCTGGATAGGGCAACCCCTTCGCTCCAGCTCCATTACAGAGCCTTCCTCACTACTACAGGTTGCTCCGCCCCTGTACCCCGCATTGGTACTCAGATACTCGTGGGGCTTCCACTTGCATCGCTCCCTTAGCATCGGGGTGACAGGTTCCCACGTTCCACACAAGAGCCTGAGCCGTGTTCTCGCCGCCTTTATGCCGGACGCCGCCTGGGCAGTAGACAGGTTTCTCCCAGACTTATCCCGGGTTAACGACTTCCCCCCGGTTTTGACGTCGTCCCTACGCTTTCGACACGTCATCAGCGGTTCACTTGCGTTCGACTTCACGGCCCTTACCTGACCGGTTCTTGACCGGCCTTTTCCATACTCGCTCACTACCACACCTTTTAAGTGCAGCAGCAGTAGGTGGTTTGAAGCCTCCGCCTGCACGGCGGCTCCGAGGGGCCCGCCCTCATCTCTTGTGCAGCACGGCTGCACGGAGGATTCACATCCTCCAGTGCGCCTTCGTGGCGCACAGTCGTCCGCGTAACGGATGAGCATGGCGCGCCCCCTGAGTCCGGGCTTGACCCTTTTCTCGAACCACAGGTCGAGCACGTAGTGCAAGTAGATATTGGCCAGCACCGGGCTGATCACGCCCCCTTGCGGGGTTCCGCTAAGCGGCTTGTGATAACGGCCGTCCGGCTCGATGATGCGCGCCTTCAACCATTGATTGATCAGGTTGAGTAGACGTTTGTCGTCGATGCGCTGTTCCAGCATCCGCAGCAGCCACCCGTGGTCCATGTTATCGAAGAAGCCTTTAATATCCGCTTCGACGATGTACCCGTAGCCCTTGAACTGAAGATTGAGCTGTAAGCTGTGTACGGCTTGATGCGCGCTTTTGTGCGGGCGGTAGCCGTAGCTATTGCGCAAAAAGTCTTGCTCCCAGATGCTCTGGAGTAACTCCGCAACACTTTGCTGCACCAGCTTGTCTTCTATCGTGGGCAGTCCGAGGGGACGCTCTGCGCCGTTTGCCTTGGGGATGTATACCCGCTTTACATCATTTACCCGAAAGCGGTTTGCCTTGAGATTCTGATGGATGCGGTGGATATTTTCCGGCAATCGCGCCCCGAAGTCTTCGGCTTCTACGCCGTCCACACCGGGAGCAGATCGCTTGTTGAGGTTAGCCCAGCCCCGCGTCAGCAAACCGGGATTCAGTTCTCCATATAAATTCTGAAACCGGTGCCGGGGATGGGTACGTGCTTTAAATGCTATGGCGTTTAAGGCGGTTGTCATAGTGGTTTCCAGCCCTACCCTGTCCGGACTATGTTTCTGTTAAACGCCACGATTCCATTGTCGGCCCCTTCGCCATGCAAGCGGCTTTCCCGCTTTCGGACTACTATGAACCGATCCGACTTCCAAGGGGCCTTCGTTCGCCTCGCGTTTTACTCGGCAGCCCTACCCACTTCCTGCGGGAACCTCCTTGGATCTCACAAGTTCCTGTCGCATCTCTTTACACATGCCACGGTTTGATAACTCCGCTGGCTCGCCACAACCTCGCCCTTGGCGGCTGTTTTGCATGGACTTCGACGGCGTTACAAGCCTCGTCAACCAGGATTCGCTATTTTCGGAGCGATACCAACACTTCAGGCGCACGGCACGCCCTATGGCCTATGTAATTCTCTGTCTACGCTTCACGCTGCTTGTTCGCCTTGTGCTTCCTGCCACACAAATATTCCTAATTTCCGGGTTCCGCACAGCGCGCAAGACTCGATACGGGTGGCTGGCTAGGCCTTACCCGACAGGGACTTTCACCCTGCAAGATGCGACAAGCTTTGCTTGTCGCACTAACGCTCCGCTAAACCGCGCCGTTTTTTGGCGTCGGATTTAAGCGGCTTGTTACATTTTTTGGCAGCACCCAATATAGGATAGCCGCCATGATGTAGAATCCGTTTCCGAACATTCCAGCAACCCACCCAGCATGGGATAAGTTGTAGCTATATAAATGCAGAAGCAAACCAGATATGCCAAAAACCCCGGGATAAATCCAGGTAGACGTTGATAAGACGCGGCCTACTCCAATTAGCACAAAGAGGGCAATGATCCCCATCATGGAAAAATAAACAGCAAACCAAGCCTGACCGAGATCAAAGACACTCGGGAGCGCATAACCAATGAATCCTACCTGATCCAATAGCCAGTACGCGCTTGAAGCTACAACGAGTGCAAAAACAGCTGCTGCAACCTCTTTCTGGACGTTATGCACAGACGCTCCTATAAATGTAACAGTTAATTCAAAAGACACCGCAATATATCTACCAGCTCTCTATCTGCAGACCTCTCGGATATCTCTACAGGAAAAAAAATTTAAAAATCAATGAGTTCGATTAGGTTGGCGCCATTTTCTACAGATAGATAGTGCAGCTTGGCTTTATATCTTTTCAATAAAGGTGCTTTTGATCATATTGAAAATCCCTTAAAAGTCAATGAGTTAGCGGGTGTTTTCCGTAGATAGACGAAGCTGCTGCTGAATTCTGCTTGACGTGTGGTGATGCGGGTAAATTCTGTATATAAAAACAGCAAATGGGGCGCTCTCATGGATGATATGCGCTATCGATTGCCTCGGACTGTGTTGTATGGGGGCAGATTGATGATCGCGATTGGCGGGCCTGCGGCCCGCAAGCCGAGCTGGGGCTCGGCGTTCCCAGGGGAGGGCTCCATGTAAAAAGCCCCGCATTGCGGGGCTTGATATCAAAAGGCGATATTCTTTGGCGTGCGCGGAAATGGAATCACGTCGCGGATATTGCCCATGCCGGTGACGTAGGAAACGATGCGGTCGAAGCCGAGGCCGAAGCCGGCGTGGGGGACTGTGCCGTAGCGGCGCAGGTCTCGGTACCAGTCCAGGTGTTCCATGGGAATACCCATTTCGTCCA
Organism: Microbulbifer sp. TB1203; assembly: GCF_030997045.1. NCBI lineage: Bacteria > Pseudomonadati > Pseudomonadota > Gammaproteobacteria > Cellvibrionales > Microbulbiferaceae > Microbulbifer > Microbulbifer sp. TB1203. Next base: position 1,032,219 of record NZ_CP116899.1, read on the forward strand.
TGCGCGCGTCGAGTTTTTCCAGGCGTTCTTCCCGTTGGGAGCCGCCGATAATCTCGCCGATACCGGGGGCCAGTACGTCCATGGCGGCGACGGTTTTGCCGTCGTCGTTCATGCGCATATAGAAGGCCTTGATGTCCTTGGGGTAGTTGAGCACGATCACCGGTTTCCTGAAATGCTTCTCGGCCAGGTAGCGCTCGTGTTCCGAGGCCAGGTCGACGCCCCAGGCAACCGGAAATTCGAATTTCTCGCCGCACCTTTCCAGGATTTCGATGGCCTCGGAGTAATCGATGCGCGCGAAGTCGTTCTCGATAATATTTTCCAATCGCGAGATAGCCTCCTTGTCGATGCGCTGGGCGAAGAAGGCCATATCGTCAGCGCGCTCTTCCAGCACTGCTTTGAATACGTATTTCAGCATCGCTTCGGAGAGGCTGGCGATATCCGCGAGGTCGGCGAAGGCGACTTCCGGTTCCACCATCCAGAACTCCGCCAGGTGACGGGTGGTGTTGGAATTTTCTGCACGGAAGGTGGGGCCGAAGGTGTAGACCTTGGACAGCGCCAGACAGTAGCTCTCCAGGTTGAGCTGGCCGGAAACGGTGAGGAAGCTCTCCTCGCCGAAGAAGTCCTGGGAGTAATCCACCTCGCCCTTGTCGGTCAGCGGCAGATTGGTCTGGTCCAGAGTGCTCACCCGGAACATCTCGCCGGCGCCCTCGCAGTCGGAGGCGGTGATGATCGGGGTGTGTACGTAGTTGAAGCCGCGCTCGTGGAGAAAGCGGTGGATCGCCTGGGCGATGCAGTTGCGCACCCGCGCCACGGCGCCGCTGACGTTGGTGCGCGGGCGCAGGTGCGCGTGTTCGCGCAGGTGCTCCATGGTGTGGCGCTTGGGGGACATGGGGTAGGTGTCCGGGTCTTCCACCCAGCCGACCACGTGTACCGAGGTCGCTAGGATTTCGATGGATTGGCCCTTGCCTTCGGAGGGCTTGATGGTGCCCTCGATATCCACCGCGCAGCCGGTGGTCAGGCGCAGCACCTCCGACTGGTAGTTGGCGATATGGGACTCGACCACCACCTGGATGGGATCGAAGCAACTGCCGTCGTGTACGGCCAGGAAGGACAGGCCGGCTTTGGAGTCGCGGCGGGTTCTGATCCAGCCCTGCACCCGGGTGCTGTTGCCCTCGCGGCCACTGGACTTCAATAGGGTATTTACAGACTCAACTTGCATAGATGTGCTCTTATCTATTATTCGATTGGGTGGGGGTCCCGCCTACTCAGTGAATTACCGGCGCATATTGACGTTTTGGCGGAGGGAAATCCAGCCCCGGGGGCGGGGCGGTCAGAGGTGGTCCCGTGGAATTTGTCGGTGCCAGTTCTCGGCAAAGACCCGGTTGTCGCCTTCCCAGGCGTCCAATTCGGCGTGGATGTAGAAGTTGTTTGTATCCGCGGTGAGTAGGGTGTGGGTGGTGGTGCGAACGGACCAGTTGCCGCGCCGGAAGATGCGCTCGGTGCGGGTTTCGCCTTTCAGTGACATAAAGTCGTCATCGCGATAGCTGTACCAGTTCCAGATGCGGTTGGCGACTTCCATATCGATCTCCTCGATATACCTCAGGCCGTCGTCCTTGATTACTTCCAGCACCGATTCATCCAGGGCCAGGTCCCGGTGCACCAGCCAGTTGTGGTTTGGGGGTTCTATGAACTGGATGTCTATCGGCTTGGCGCCCTCCGGCGGTTCAAATTGGATATCCTCATCCTCCGGGCGAGGATCGCGCTCCGGCAGTATCAGTCGGCTGCCGGCGGGGAAGATACTGAGCCGCACCGGTTTGGGGGGCGGCCAGGCCAGGGCCCAGTAGGAGGTGGAGAGGCTCAGGCGCAGTCGATGGCCGGCGGGGAAGTTCTGGCCGATATAGTTCATCGACACCCAGATTCGATAGCGTTTGCCCGGCGTTAGCGGTTTCGGTTCGGCGTGGCCGTCGCGATGGGTCAGGTTGAACAGGCCATAGGTTACCCGGGTCGCCTTGCCGTCCGGCGCTACGTCGGATAGCCGCGCGGCCACCATGGCTACTGGCTGGTTGCAGGTGAGCTCCAGTTGGACAGAGGGGGCTCCGAGGATCTCCACCTCTCTATCCAGCGGTGCGCTTTCTAGAACCAGGGCACCGCCGTCTTCCTCGCGCTGGTCGTGGGGCAGGTCCGGCGCGGCGGTATAGGAGCACCACTTGCCGGCGAACAGCCCGACGCTCAGTGGAGACTGGATCTCCACCATTTCCTCCCGGGAGCGGGGCGGTTCATTGCCCACCAGTATGCGGCCTGAGTCCAGTGGGTAGCTGACTTCGCGGATGTCCGGTGCCGGCCAGCGCCTTTCACCCACCCAGCGGCCGGGCCGTTCGAGATATCGGGTGGTGGGAGGCACACTGTCCTGCATCCAGGCGCGCAGCATGGGCTCGTCCATGATCCCGGTGTCCATGCCTTTCAGCCAGTGGTCCCACCAACGCAGGGTCTCCTGCAGGAAGCCGATCGCCGGGCCCGGCGCCCCCTGGTGGGGGTACTTATGGCCCCAGGGGCCGATCAGTCCCTGGCGCGGTACTTTGAGATGTTCCAGCAGGCGGAAGATTGCGTTGGTATAGCCGTCGGTCCAGCCCCCAACCAGCATCACCGAGCAGCGGATGGCACCATAGTGCTGGCTCACCGAGCCGTGCTCCCAGTAGCCATCGCGGTGTTGATGGCGCAGCCAGATATCCAGCCAAAGGCCGCTGTGGCGCAGGCGCTGAAACCACATATCGCGCCAGCGCTCGCCCACCAGCGCCGGGTCCGGCGGGCAGGTGTTTACCGAGAACATGGTGGTGGCTTCGGACAGGTTGTCCGTCAGCAGACAGCCGCCCATATAGTGCATGTTATCCAGGTAGAGGTCGTCGGTGGAGCAGGCTGATACCACGGCCTTGAGCTGCGGCGGTGCCAGTGTGGCGATCTGCAGGGCGTTGAAGCCGCCCCAGGAGATACCCATCATCCCCACATTGCCGTCGCACCAGGGCTGCTCCGCCAGCCAGCGAATAACCGCCACGCCGTCGTCCAGTTCCCGCTGGCGGTACTGGTCCTTGAGTATGCCACCGGACTCGCCGCTGCCGCGCAGGTCCACGCGCACACAGGCGTAGCCGTGCCCCGCCAGGTAGGGGTGCATGATGGAGTCCCGCAGCCGGGTCATATCCCGCTTGCGGTAGGGAATATATTCCAGGATCGCCGGCACCGGCTGTTGCATGGCTGTTTTCGGCAGCCAGATCCGCGCCGCGAGGCGGCAGCCGTCGGGCATGGGAATTTCCACGTGCTCGCGCATTTCCACCGCGTGCGGGAATTCCTCCACCACTTTCATTTTCTAGTACCGGACATGATTGAACTGGAACGCCTCCGGCTCCTTGCCATCGGAGAATTCGAAGTGCAGCTGGCCGGCGAGCTGGCGATAGGTTTTGATTAGCTCGCGCTGGTTCTCGGCACCCAGGAAAATATTGGCGATTTCGTAGCTGTAGCTATCCGGATTGATTATTTCCGAGAGGTGCTGGCCCTGCTCGACTGTGATCTCTATCTTGCTGTCGGCCACCGTCGATTCGATCTCGCGAATTTCCGCCGTGCTGGGAACGCGCTGTACCAATGTGTCGCCGTAGCGGCGCAGCATAAATTTCGCAGCGGAGCGATACTTTCCACGGCAGTCGCTGAGATCCGGTGCGCGGCCCAGTGCCAGGTCTACAGCAACCTGGTGATTGGATACACCGTGCACCTTGATGAACTGGTCACTGTGGGATTGGGAAATACGGGTGTTGACCTCGAGGATCTTGAACGTATTTTTCTGTTCGTCCCAGAAAAACTCGATTCCAAATGCCGAGTTGTCGAAGCCCAGGTGGCGCAGCAGTTTTTCACCGGCGGCACAGATTTTATGCTGCACCTGCCTGGGCCAGACCGAGGGATATTCGTAGCGGGTAAAGCTCTGGTTTTTGCTGTCTTTTACCGTGTCGACTATGCCGTGTATGCGGTATTCCCCATCCAGCATCGAGCCTTCGATACCACATTGCTTGCCGGTAATGATTTCCTCGGCAATACACCAGTTACCGTTGATCGGAGCCACCTCTGGCGGCACCGATATATGGGCGAGGGTCTGATTGAAAGGATCGCCGAAGCGGTGAATTTCTTTGCGGATCATTTCAATTGCGCTGCGGAAGTCCCGCTCGTTGTCGACGCGAAAGCCGAGGTATGAGGAGTGGGCCTTAATGGGCTTGAGCCAGAGCGGATAGTCGATGGTCACCTGATCCAGGGGGTCCTGGGCGAATGGGTCGATGGCGCAGAAGTCCGGTGTCCAGTCGGGTAGGATCTCCCGCTGTTCCAGGCGGCTCCAGTACTTGTGCTCGCATCTGAGTACCGCCTGCAGGGAAGCGGAGCGCAGCCCGAGTTTTTCGCTCAGGTGGGGCTGCAGGGCACTGGTGGGATAGTCCCAGTGACCGAGGATGCCGGCAATGGGCTCGGGGAATTCGCGAAGTTGGCGCTCCGCTTTCTGCAACAGCGCGTCGTAGGGGTAATTTTCCGCCAGTACCACTTCTTCGAGCTGGAGGAGGGGGTGGAATCGATACTCCTCGGGGTGGTGAATACTTTCGAGGTAGGGCAGGCGTAAAGGGTCCAGCCCGAGGACAAAGAAGTGCGTGGGCATACACTGATCCAGCTGTGCGCGAGCCGCCTGCTGCGGTCAACAATGATTTAACAGCAGTTTAGCAGTGGAGAATGTCCACAGGGGGGCAGGGATGTCCCGAAGTTGTCACCCCGGCGCAGGCCGGGGTCCAGTGACCGGAGAACTGGATTCCGGCCCGCGCCGGAATGACGGGAGAGCAGGCTCGATTAAACGAGGCCGCGGCGGCGGAAGAGTGGCTGGGGTTGGTCTACGGCGGCCTGGTAGCTCTCGCTGAAGTCGTTTAGAGATTCCAGCAGACCGGAGAGCGGCTGTTCGCCCTCATAGGCAAATGCGTTGAAACCGCAGCGGCGCAGATAGGTGAGCTGATCGCGCATAAAGGCGCCTACCGCTCTCAGTTCCCCCTGATAGCCATAGCGCTCTCGCAGCAGGCGTGCGGTGGTGAAGCCGCGCCCGTCGGCAAAGGCGGGGAAGTGCACCGCGATCAGCGGCAGTTCCCCGGCATTCTTGCCGATCAGGTCCGCAGTCTCGTCGCTGTCCAGCCAGACGCCGATCTCGGCTTTGCGCGGGGCCAGGGCGCTGCGCAGGGGCTGCCAGAGAGAGTAGGGCAGAATCACCTTGCCCGGGGCGAGGGATTCCGCTGTTATCCCCGCCTCCTCGTCGGTCTGCGGCAGCAGGCGCCATTCATTGGCCGCTATCCGGCCGTCGAGAATCAGTTGCGCCGGGTTGGCGGGCTGGGGACCCGCTTTGCCTGAACTAGCTGGCTTTGGCATAGACTTTTTCCTTGAACGGTTGCAGGCCGATGCGGTTGTAAGTGTCGATAAAGGGTTCTTCCGGGCGGCGCTGTTCCAGGTAGATATCCAGGATCTTGCCGATCACCTCCGTCACCTCCGCGCGGGAGAAACTGGGGCCGAGTACCTTGGCCAGGCTGGCGTTTTCAGAGGAGCTGCCGCCCAGTTGCACCTGATAGAACTCCTCGCCCTTCTTGTCCACGCCGAGAATGCCGATATGGCCCACGTGGTGGTGGCCGCAGGCGTTCATGCAGCCGGAGATATTCAGGTCCAGGTCGCCCAGGTCGTAGAGGTAGTCCAGGTCGTCGAACCTGCGTTGGATGGCCTCGGCCACGGGGATGGACTTGGCGTTGGCCAGGGAGCAGTAATCGCCCCCGGGGCAGCAGATCATATCGGTGAGGGTGCCGATATTGGGTGTGGCGAAGCCGTGTTTGCGCGCCGCCTGCCAGAGTTCAAGCAATCGATCCTGGGGAACGTCCGCCAGTACCACGTTCTGTTCGTGGGTGACGCGCACCTCGCCGAAGCTATATTCATCCGCCAGGTCGGCGATGGCCTCCAACTGGCGGTCGGTGACATCGCCGGGGGGCACGCCGGTGGGCTTGGTGGACAGGGTGATGGCGCGGTAGCCGGGCACCCGGTGCGGGAAGCTGTTGCGTTCCAGCCAGCGGGAGAAGGCCTTGTCATCGTCCGCCTGGGCCCGCAGGGCGGTATCGCTGGCGGCGCCGTCGAAGGTTTTGTACTCCGGTGCGGTGAAAAAGGACTTGGCCCAGGCCAGCGCTTCATCGGTGAGCTTGTCGGCGCCGTCCTTGATCTGCTCCCATTCCCGCTCTACGCGGCGGCCGAATTCCTCGGCGCCGAGGGCCTTCACCAGGATCTTGATGCGCGCCTTGTACTTGTTGTCGCGCCGGCCCAGTTGGTTGTAGACACGCACTATGGCTTCCAGGTAGGAGAGGAGGTCCTCTTCCGGCAGGAAGTCGCGAATCTGCTCGGCGATCACCGGCGTGCGGCCCTGGCCGCCGCCGACCAGAACCTGGAAGCCGATCTCGTCGCCGCGCCTGACGATCTGCACACCGATATCGTGCACGCGGATCGCCGCGCGGTCGGCCTCACTGCCGCTGACCGCGATTTTGAACTTGCGCGGCAGGAAGGCGAATTCCGGGTGGAAGGTGGACCACTGGCGGATCAGCTCGCAGTAGGGGCGCGGGTCGGCGATCTCGTCCCGGGCCACTCCGGCGAAGGGGTCCGAGGTGGTGTTGCGGATGCAGTTGCCGCTGGTCTGTACCGCGTGCATCTCCACTTCCGCCAGTTCGGCGAGGATATCCGGGACATCCTCCAGTTGCGGCCAGTTGAACTGCAGGTTCTGGCGGGTGGTGAAGTGGGCGTAGCCCTTGTCGAAGTCGCGGCTGATACGCGCCAGCCGACGCAGCTGTGCGCTGTTCAGCAGCCCGTAGGGCACTGCGATACGCAGCATGGGGGCCAGCCGTTGGATGTAGAGGCCGTTTTGCAGGCGCAGGGGCAGAAACTGCTCCTCGCTCAGTTCACCGGCCAGGTAGCGTTCCGTCTGGCTGCGAAACTGTGCCACCCGCTCCTGGATAATGGTGTGGTCCCGCTCGTCGTATCGATACATAACAACTTGATTCCATTGCCTTTTAGCGCTTTGTAGCCCGGACAGGAGCACGCCCACAGGCATCTCCCGCGGCGCATAACATACCAGCGGGCTTATGCGAAAAGTAACAATTTTTTTCGCTAGCTTAGTAACTAACAGTTATAAGTGCCTTCCAATTGCCGGGATTGGCTCGCTTGCGCTGCCGGCGGGGATTTGCTCTACTTGAAGCGACCGTTCTGAAGCGGTCCAACTACAGTCAAGAACAATAATTGGTATCGGAGTATTTCGATGAGTGAAGAAGTAGTTGTATCCAGTGAAAGCGATGACTTTGTCGATGCCATAGCGGCGGTGGCGCTGGTGGCTATCTTTGTCGCAACCTGTATTTTCTGGGTGGCTTCCCAGTAAATCCATCCCTTCCCTGTGCCCGGAGCTGAGCGGTGCCGGGCGGAACTCTCCGATTAAACCCCCTTCGCAATCGCCGTGAATCGGCGCCTTTTTTGTAGGAACATGACCGGGCTGGATAGCTGTCAGGGAACGTCATGCTCGAACTTCGCCGCATCAGAAAGTCGTACCCCACACCACAAGGTCCCTTGCCGGTACTCCAGGGCGTCGACCTGCGTCTGGCCGCCGGCGAGAGCCTGGCCCTGATGGGCGAGTCGGGCAGTGGCAAGTCGACCCTGCTGCACCTGGCGGCGGGGCTCGACACCCCCGACGACGGCGAAGTGCGCCTCGATGACCAGCCGCTGTCGGCGCTCGACGAGCCCGCGCGGGCTCGACTGCGCCGCGAGCGGCTCGGCTTGGTGTTCCAGCAGTACCACCTGGTACCGAGCCTGACCGCGGCCGACAACCTGCGCCTGCAGGCTCGGCTGGCCGGGCGTGAGGATGCCGCCTGGAGTCGGGAACTGCTCGAGCGCCTGGGCCTTGCCGGAATGGCCGGGCGCTATCCGGAACAGCTCTCCGGCGGCCAGCAGCAGCGTCTGGCGATCGGCGCGCGCCCTGGCGACGCGCCCGACATTGCTGCTTGCCGATGAGCCCACCGGCAATCTCGACGAAAACAGCGCCGACGAGGTACTGGCGCTGTTACTGGAACTGGTCAGGGACAGAGGCTGCGCGCTGCTGATGGTCACCCACAGCCCGCGGGTGGCGGCGCCCCTCGATCGCTGTCTGCGTCTCAGGCACGGCCGGATCGCGGAAGCCTCGCCGTGAAAGCCGCATCACCGCGAACCGCCTTTCTCACCCTGTTCTCGCACTATCGCCGCCATCCCGGCCAACTCGCCATGCTGCTGCTGGGGCTGTGGGTGGCCAGTGCCTTGTGGAGCGGCGTGCAGGCGATCAATGCCTCGGCCCGCGACAGTTACGCGCGATCTGAAGCCCTGTTCAGCACCGGCCTGGACCGGATTGAACGCCGCGATGGCCGCCCGCTCACCCTGGATGATTACCTGTCGCTGCGCCTCGCGGGCGCCCCGGTGTCGCCAATGGTGGAGGGGGAACTCGAATTCGCCGGCGGCAAACGCCTGCAGGTATTGGGCATCGATCCCCTGACCCTGCCGGAAATCAGTGGCTTCCGGACTGCCGGCGGTACCGGGTCGCTGCGCGACTTCCTGCAGCCTCCCTACCGCACCCGCCTGGCGCCCGATACGCTGGCAGCGCTGACGGCGGAGGACGATAGGCTCCCGCCCCTGGCCGATGGCCGCGCGCTGCCGCCACTGGAACTGGCACCGGAGCTGCCGCCCGGCGTGGCGGTAATGGACATCGCCGCCGCCCTCGAACTCCTCGAACGCGACGGCCCGAGCCATATGTTGGTGGCGCCGGATGCTCGTGTCGAACTGCCCGACTCGCTGGTGCGCAGCGCCGCTGCAAACCTGGTGGCGCCGGGCCAGTTGACCGACAGTTTCCACCTCAATCTGACCGCCATGGGCCTGCTGGCCCTGGTGGTGGGGCTGTTGATCGTGCACGCCGCGCTCAGCCTCACGCTGGAGCAACGCCTGGGGCTGATGCGCACACTGCGAGCCCTCGGGGTATCGGGCCGGGCGCTGGTTGGCCTGTTGCTGGGCGAATTGCTGCTGCTGGGGCTATTGGGCGCGGCGCTGGGTATTCTCAGCGGCGTGTGGCTGGCCCAGTGGCTGTTGCCCGATGTCGCCGCCAGCCTGCAGGCCCTTTATGGCGAGCGCGTGGGCGGCGAGCTGGCACTTCCGTGGCACTACTGGCTGGGGGGACTGGCGGTTACCTTGGGCGGGCTCCTGACCGCCGGACTCGGCACGCTGTGGCGGGCGGCCCGGCTCGATGTGCTGGGCCTGGGGCACGCCCAGGCCTGGCGCGCTCAGTTCCTGCGCCAGCTGCGCGGCATGGCGCTCGCCGGCGGTCTGTTGTGGCTGGTCGCCCTGGGCCTGCTGGTATGGCTCGACCGCCAGCCGCCGGCTGAGGGGCTGACTCCGGGCTTCGTGATGATCGCGGCGGGGCTGCTCGGCGCCGCACTGTGGCTGCCACCGCTGCTGGCCATACTGCTGGTCGGCGCCGGCCGCCTGCTACGCCGGCAGCCGCTGGCCCAATGGGCGCTGGCCGACCTGCAATTGCAACTGCCACGACTGTCGGTGGCAATGATGGCGCTGCTGCTGGCCCTGTCGGCCAATTTGGGTGTGGGCAGCATGGTCGGCGGTTTTCGCCTGACGTTCCTCCAATGGCTGGACCAGCGCCTGGTCGCCGATCTCTACCTGCGCCCGCCCGCCGCGCAGTACGAGGCCGCCATTGATTGGCTCGAATCCCGCGACGAGATCGACACCCTGTTGCCCCGCGCAAGCACCGAGGCGACCCTGCTTGCCAACCGGGGTTCACAGTATCAGTCCCAGCCGGTGAGCGTGTACGGCGTCACGCCTCATCCCGTGTTGACCGAAAGCTGGCCCCTGCTGGCGAGCCAGGAGAATGCAGCCTCGGCATGGCGGGCCTTTGCCCGGGGCGCGGCGATGATCAACGAGCAGCTCGCCCTGGCCACCGGTCTGGCACCGGGGCAACGGCTGCGCCTCTCGAGCCCCACCGGGCCGCTGGAATTGCCGATCGCCGCGGTCTATCCCGACTACGGCAACCCGCGCAGCGAGGTGATGCTGACCACGACCGCCCTCAGCGAACGCTTCCAGACCTCCCCCGACTCGATCGCTATCGTGCTCGAGCGGGAACTGCCGCAAGGAGCCGTGGGGACGCTACGCCGCGACCTTATCCAGGCCCTGGGTATCGGTGGGGGCAGCCTGATCGACCAGCGGGAGATCCGGCGCCGTTCGACCGACATCTTCGAGCGCACCTTCGCCATCACCCGGGCCCTGAACGCCCTGACACTCGGGGTCGCGGGGCTGGCTCTGCTGTCGAGCCTGCTGGCCCAGACCGGACAGCGCCGCGGCCAGCTCGCGTCCTTGTGGGCGCTGGGGGTCGCCCGCGGACCGCTGGTTGGTGCGAGTATCGCCCAGCTCGGCGGCGCGGCCCTGGTTACCGCTCTGCTCGCCGTGCCGGTGGGGCTGGCGCTGTCCTGGTGCCTGGTTGCGGTGATCAACGTCGCGGCCTTCGGCTGGCGACTGCCGCTGCATATCTTCCCCGCTCAGATCGCCGCCACCGTGGGACTGGCGTTGAGCGTGGCCCTTCTCGCCGCCGTGCTGCCGGCCTGGCGGCTGTGGCGCACGTCGCCGCGCACTCTGCTGACGGAGTTCGAAGCCTTATGAGCCCGGCCGGACCCGCAAAACGCTTTCTTCCCTGGCTGGCGCTGGCGGCGCTGCTGCTCGCGGTGGCCCTGCAACAGCGGGACACCGAGCCGTCACCGGAAAGCTTTGCCGGGTTGGGCGAAGAGGCGGAGGGCTACGCCCAGGCACGCCCGGGAGCTACCTTGCGCTTCCCCGAGGACCACGGCGCCCATCCCGATTACCGCATCGAATGGTGGTACCTGACCGCCAATCTCGAAGATGCCGACGGCACGCCACTGGGCATCCAGTGGACACTGTTCCGCCAGGCGCTGTCCCCTCCCGATAATAACGAGCGCAACGGCTCGCCCTGGACCAGCCGCCAGCTATGGATGGCCCACGCCGCGCTGTCGACACCGGATGCCCATTTAGTCGCCGAGCGCTTTGCCCGTGGCATGACGCTGCCCGATCATCGCGGCCAGGCCGGTGTTGAGCTCGAACCATTTGCCGCCTGGCTGGATCACTGGCGCATGGAAAGCCGGTCGACCGCCCCCGCCGGCGACGCCCTGGACCGGCTGTGGGTGACGGCACGAGGCAGTGACGAAGGGCATGACTTCGGCTACCAGCTCGCGCTGAATGCCGAAGGTCCCCTGGTGCTGCACGGCGAGGCGGGCTTCAGCCAGAAGTCCGCCGATGGTCAGGGTTCCTACTACTACAGCCAACCGTTTTACCGGGTCGAAGGGCAGGTGGAGATCGACGGCGAGATACGCGAAGTCAACGGCCGGGCCTGGCTGGATCGCGAGTGGAGCAGTCAGCTGCTGGGTGCGGGGCAGGGGGGTTGGGACTGGTTCTCGCTGCATCTGGCAGGCGGTGCCAAGCTGATGGCCTTTCGCCTGCGTGGCGGTGGCGAGGAAGGCGGTGACTACGTCTCGGGAAGCTGGATCGATGCGGACGGACGACAGACCTCCCTTGCCGGCGACGACCTGCGCCTGACGCCCACGACATACAGTTCGGTGGCCGGGCGCCAGGTGCCCACCCAGTGGCGACTGCGCCTTCCGTCCCGGGATCTGGACGTCACTGTAAGTGCACGCCATGCGGATCGCTGGATGGATACCGCTTTCCCCTATTGGGAAGGCGACGTGGTGGTGGAGGGCAGCCACACCGGGGTCGGCTACCTGGAAATGACCGGCTATTGAGCTGGGCGAGCTGACGACCATGCGCTCAGCCCGCATTGCTCGTAGCTATTCGACAATCTGGTCCACGGCTGCGATCTGAGCTCAATGCGAATGGAAAATCTGTTCGCGGCCATGGGCCGCTCCTACAAGGGCCTGTTTAAACTTTTTCGCGATGCCCCGCAGAACAGTGCCTGTAGGAGCGGCCCATGGCCGCGATCGAGGTGCGGTTCTGGCAAGAGAGAAGCCCAGAATGGTGCGGAGATAAGCCGTTTCTCCTTGTAGGATGGGCAAAGGAGCGCAGCGACGTGCCCATCTTCGGGCCGGGGCTTGATGGGCACGCTACGCTTTGCCCATCCTACAAAAATTGCCCTGCCGCCCCTTAACTTAGCGCCATTAGGCTCAGCCCATATTACCCAGCACCGTTTTCACCACCAGCACCAGGGCCAATACAAAGAGGGCCGTGAAGAGAATGCCCGCGGCAATATAGGTCTTGATACTGCCGCCCTTGAAATCCCGCTCCCGATTTTTACTGCTCTGCACGCCGATGGCGGCGGCCAGGGTGCTGAGGATCACCTGGCCGAAAGAGGGACTTGGTTTCTTGTCTTCGCTCATGCTCAGTCCTCCAGATTGGGGCGCAGCCAGCGCTCCAACTCATTTTCCGGCATATCCTTACGCTTGGCCAGGCTCTTGAGCTGGTCGCGGCCTATCTTGCCCACGTTGAAGTACTTGGCTTGCGGGTGGGCAAAGTACCAGCCGCTTACCGAGGCGGCGGGGAGCATGGCGAAGTGCTCGGTCAGGCGGACCCCGGCATTTTCCTCGGCGTCCAGCAGACGGAACAGGGTGCCCTTTTCCGAGTGGTCCGGGCATGCGGGATAGCCGGGAGCGGGGCGGATGCCAGTGTAGGCCTCTTTAATCAGCTCCTCGTTGCTCAGATGCTCGTCCGGCGCGTAGCCCCAATATTCCCTGCGCACCTGTTTGTGCAGACACTCGGCGAGGGATTCCGCCAGCCGGTCCGCCAGCGCCTTGACCATAATCGCACTGTAGTCGTCGTGGGCCGCTTCGTATTTTGCAGCCAATTCGTCGGCGCCAATGCCGGTGGTGACCGCGAAGCCGCCTACATAATCTCCCACACTGGAGTCCTCCGGGGCGACAAAGTCGGCCAGCGAGCGGCACAGGCCGTCGCCGCCGCGCTTCTGCACCTGCTGGCGCATCTGGTGCAGGCGGGCCAATTCTTCGGTGCGGCTTTCATCCTTGTAAACGATGATGTCGTCGCCGTCGCTGTTGGCCGGCCAGAGACCGAACACCGCGCGGGCTCGCAGCAGTTTCTTGTCGATAATTTCCTGCAGCATCGACTGGGCGCTCTTGAAAAGGTCCGTGGCCGCTTCGCCCACCACTTCGTCGTTGAGGATCGCCGGGTATTTGCCGGCCAGGTCCCAGGAGATAAAGAAAGGCGTCCAGTCGATGGTGTCGACCAGTTTTTCCAGCGGGAAGTCGTCGATTACCGTCACGCCGGGTTTTTGCGGTACCGCCGGAGTGTAGCTCTGCCAGTCGAACTGCGGCGCTGCCTGCAGGGCCTCTTCGTAGCTCAGTCGCTTGTCGTTGCGCTTGCGGTTGGCGGTGCGGTGCCGGACCTTCTCGTATTCTTCCTGGATATTCTTAACGAAGGCCGGGCGCAGTTCGTCGGAGATCAGGCTGCTGGCTACACCCACCGCGCGGGACGCGTCGGCGACGTACACGGTCTGGTTTCGCTTGAACTGGGGATCGATTTTTACCGCGGTGTGCGCCTTGGAAGTGGTGGCGCCGCCGATCAGCAGCGGAATGTCGAAACCCTGGCGCTCCATCTCCGCGGCCACGTGCACCATCTCGTCCAGCGACGGCGTGATCAGGCCGGAGAGGCCGATAATATCGCACCGCTTTTCCTTTGCGGTCTGCAGAATGGTTTCGCAGGGCACCATGACACCCAGGTCGATTACTTCGTAGTTGTTACAGGCCAGCACCACCCCGACGATATTCTTGCCGATATCGTGCACGTCGCCCTTGACCGTGGCCATCAGGATGCGGCCGTTGGGTTTGCTGTCCGCGGTCTTCTCCGCCTCGATATAGGGCTGCAGGTAGGCCACCGCCTGTTTCATTACCCGCGCGGATTTCACCACCTGGGGCAGGAACATCTTGCCCTCGCCGAACAGGTCGCCGACCACGTTCATGCCGTCCATCAGCGGACCTTCGATCACATCCAGCGGGCGGGTAGCGGCGGCGCGGGCGGCCTCGGTATCTTCCACGATATAGTTGTTGATACCCTTGACCAGCGCGTGTTCCAGGCGCTTGTTCACCGGCAGTTCACGCCAACTCAGGTCTTCTTTGCGCGCCTGTGCCGCGCCGTCGCCGCGATACTTTTCCGCAATATCCAGCAGCGCCTCTGTGGCTTCCGGGCTGCGGTTGAGGATCACATCCTCGACTTTTTCCCGCAATTCTTGCGGCAGGTCGTCGTACACCGCCAACTGGCCGGCGTTGACGATACCCATATTCAAACCGGCCTTGATGGCGTGGAACAGGAATACCGAGTGGATCGCCTCGCGCACCGGGTTGTTGCCGCGGAAGGAAAAGGACACATTGGACACGCCGCCGGAAACGCTCGCTCCGAGGAGGTTCTCGCGGATCCACTGGGTGGCTTCGATAAAGTCCACCGCGTAGTTGTTGTGCTCCTCGATACCGGTGGCCACGGCGAAAATATTCGGGTCGAACACAATATCCGTGGGCGCGAAGCCGACCTTGTCGACGAGGATGTCATAGCTGCGTTTGCAGATTTCCGTCTTGCGCTCGAAGGTATCCGCCTGGCCGCTTTCGTCGAACGCCATCACCACCACCGCGGCACCGTAGCGCAGGCACTGGCGGGCTTTCTTGACAAAATCCTCTTCGCCTTCCTTGAGGCTGATGGAGTTGACGATGGGCTTGCCCTGGATGCACTGCAGCCCGGCCTCGATCACCTCCCACTTGGAGGAGTCCACCATAAAGGGCGCTTTGGCGATATCCGGCTCGGTGGCTGCCAGATTGAGGAAGCGGCGCATGGCGGCGACCGAATCGAGCATCGCCTCGTCCATATTGAAGTCGATCACCTGGGCGCCGTCCTCCACCTGGGCGGCGGCCACCTGCAGCGCGGTGTCGTAGTCCTCGTCCAGGATCAGGCGCTTGAAGCGCGCTGAGCCGGTGACGTTGCAGCGCTCGCCCACGTTCACGAACAGCGCATTCTCATCGGCGACGAAGGGTTCCAGGCCGGACAGGCGCAGGGCCGGCTTGATCTTCGGCAGCGCCCGCGGCGGAATATCGGCCACCGCGTCGGCTATTGCGCGGATATGTTCCGGGGTGGTGCCGCAACAGCCGCCGAGAATATTCAGAAAGCCGCTGCGCGCGAATTCGGCGACGATACCGGCGGTTTCCTCCGGGGTCTCATCGTACTCGCCGAATTCGTTCGGCAGGCCCGCGTTCGGGTGCGCGGAAACATTCTCGGCGCAGACGCCGGACAGCGCTTCCACATAGGGGCGCAGCTCGGTGGCGCCCAGGGCACAGTTGAGGCCGACGCTGAGCGGCTTCGCGTGCGCGATGGAGTAGTAGAAGGCCTCGGTGGTCTGCCCGGACAGGGTGCGCCCGGAGGCGTCGGTGATGGTACCGGAGATCATGATCGGCAGCTCAAAGCCCAACTCCTCGAACAGCTGATGCAGGGCGTAGATGGCCGCTTTGGCATTCAGGGTATCGAAGATGGTCTCGATCAGGATGATGTCCGATCCGCCCTCGATCAGGCCGCGCGTCGCCTCGATATAGTTGTTTACCAGTTCTTCGAAGGTGACATTGCGCGCGCCCGGATCGTTGACGTCCGGGGAGATGCTGGCGGTGCGCGAAGTGGGACCTATCACCCCGGCCACCCAGCGCGGCCTGTCCTCGGTCGCCACCGCATCGGCGGCCCGACGGGCCACCTCCGCGGCCACCCGGTTCAATTCCGGGACACTGTCTTCCAGGTCGTAGTCCGACTGGGACAGGCGGGTGGCGTTGAAGGTGTTGGTCTCGATAATATCGGCACCGGCCTCGAGATAGTCCCGGTGCAGCTTCTCGATCAGCTGCGGCTGGGTCAGGACCAGCAGGTCATTGTTGCCCTTGAGGTCGCTGTGATGGTCGGCGAAGCGGCTGCCGCGGTAGTCCTCTTCCGCCAGCTTCTCCCGCTGAATCATGGTGCCCATGGCGCCATCCAGGATCAGGATGCGCTCTGCCAGCGCGGCGTGAAGCTGGTCGAGGCGGTGGCGGCGGGACTGCTGGGGCATTGAAACTTCCTTCGCGGGGTTACAGGGGCGGCAATCTTAACATAATCGGTACTTGGGACTCGGGAGCGCGGAGCTCCAGCTCCGCTTGCGGGCCGTAGGCCCGTCAATTGGGAAGTGGTTCGTAGGATGGGCAAAGCGCAGCGTGCCCATCAGATGCAGGTTGATGGGCATGTCGCTGCGCTCCTTTGCCCATCCTACAGAAGATACAAAAGATGACCGAACAATGGGACTTCTGGATCGACCGCGGCGGCACCTTCACCGATATCGTCGCGCGACGCCCGGACGGCCGGCTGGTCAGCCATAAGCTGCTCTCCGAGAACCCGGAGCAGTATGAGGACGCGGCCCTGGCCGGCATCCGCGCGCTGCTGGAGGTGGAGCCAGAGGCGCCAATCCCGGCGGAGCGGATACGCTCGGTGAAGATGGGCACCACCGTGGCCACCAACGCGCTGCTGGAGCGCAAGGGGGACCCCCTGGTCCTGGTCACCTCCCGTGGTTTCCGCGACGCCCTGCGTATCGGCTACCAGGCCCGCCCGCGGCTGTTCGACCTGCATATCCGGTTGCCGGAGATGCTTTACGCCGAAGTCCTGGAAGTGGACGAGCGGGTCACCGCCAGTGGCGAGGTTTTGCAGGCGCCGGATGAGGAAAAGGTGCGCCGCGACCTGCAGGCGGTTTTCGACCGGGGCATCCGCGGCCTCGCCATCCTGCTGATGCACAGCTACCGCTATCCGGACCACGAGCGGCGCATCGCCGCCATCGCCCGCGAAATCGGCTTTACCCAGGTCTCCGTCAGCAGCGAGGTCAGCCCGCTGATCAAGCTGGTGGGGAGGGGCGATACCACCGTGGTGGACGCCTATCTGTCGCCGGTGCTGCGCCGCTATGTGGACCGGGTCGACCGGGCTCTGGGGGATACGCGCCTGCTGTTTATGCAGTCCAACGGCGGCCTTGCCGATGCGCATTTCTTCCAGGGCAAGGACGCGATTCTCTCCGGCCCCGCCGGAGGGGTAGTGGGCGCGGCTAACACCGCGGAGCAGGCGGGTTTTTCGCAGGTAATCGGCTTCGATATGGGCGGTACCTCCACCGATGTGTGCCACTACCGCGGCGACTACGAGCGCACCCTGGAATCCGAGGTGGCCGGGGTGCGCATGCGCGCGCCCATGATGCTGATCCACACAGTGGCCGCTGGCGGCGGCTCGATCCTGCACTTCGGCGGCGCCCGCTACCGGGTGGGCCCGGATTCCGCCGGCGCCGATCCCGGCCCCGTCTGTTACCGCCGCGGTGGACCGCTGACGGTGACCGACTGCAATGTGATGCTGGGCAAGCTGCAGCCGGAATTCTTTCCCCATGTATTCGGCCCCGGCGCCGATCAGCCCATCGACGGCTCAATCGTGCGCGAGAAATTCACCGCACTGGCGGAGGAAATCCGGCAAGCCACCGGCGACACGCGCACACCGGAGCAGGTGGCGGAGGGTTTTCTCGCCATCGCGGTGGAGAACATGGCCAGCGCGATCAAGCAGATCTCCGTGCAGCGCGGCTACGACGTTTCCGAGTATCTGCTCAACTGTTTCGGCGGCGCCGGCGGCCAGCACGCCTGCCTGGTGGCGGACGCACTGGGCATCGAGCAGGTGCTGCTGCACCCGCTGGCCGGGGTGCTCTCCGCCTACGGTATCGGCCTCGCTGATCTGCGCCTGACCCGCGAGCGCAGTCTGGAGCGGGAATACTCCCCCGAATCGGAAGCGGAGCTGAACCGGCTTTTGCAAAAACTCGCGGACGAGGGCAGGGCGGAAATGCTGGCCCAGCAGGTGCCGGAGGAGCAGATCCACTGCCTGTATAAACTGCACCTGAAATATGCCGGCACCGATACCGCACTGGAGGTGGCCATGGGCGGGCGCGAGCAGGTGATCGCCGAATTCGAGGCCGCCTACCGCCAGCGCTTCGGTTTTCTCGCCGAGGGCAAGCCGTTGATTGTGGAGGCGGTGCAGGTGGAGGTGATCGGCGGTTCCGGCAGTCCGGACGAGAAGCCGGAAAGTGGAAGCGCAGAGGCGCGCAGCGAAATACCGCCCAGCGCCGAGGCCCAGGTGACCATGGCGGGAGAGAGCCGCACCGCGCCGATCTACCGCCGGGAGGAGCTGCGCGAAGGCGAGGCGGTATCCGGCCCGGCAATTATCAGCGAGGCCAACAGCACCATTGTGGTCGAGCCCGGCTGGCGCGCCGCGGTAAAGGCTGGCGGGTTGCTGTTGGAGCGGGTCGAGGAACTGCCCCGGCAGCGGGCTATCGGTACCGATGTCGATCCAGTGATGCTGGAGATTTTCAACAACCTGTTTATGTCCATCGCCGAGCAGATGGGCACAGTGCTGGAAAAGACCGCCTCCTCGGTGAATATCAAGGAGCGCAGGGACTTCTCCTGCGCGCTCTTCGACCGCGACGGTGAGCTGATCGCCAACGCCCCCCACATGCCGGTGCACCTGGGGTCCATGAGCGAGAGCATCAAGACGGTGATTCGCGAGCGCGCGGACACCATGCGCGCGGGCGATGCCTACGTGCTGAACGCGCCCTACAACGGCGGCACCCACCTGCCGGATATCACCGTGATCAAACCGGTTTTTCAAGGGGAGGGCGAGGGAGATGAGCTGCTGTTCTACGTCGCCACCCGCGGCCATCACGCGGATGTGGGCGGCATCACCCCAGGCTCCATGCCGCCATTCAGCCGCAATGTCGAGGAAGAGGGCATACTGCTGGACAACCTGAAACTGGTGGACGCCGACAGATTCTGCGAAGACAGCATTCGCGAAAAACTGGCCAGCGGCAAATGGCCCGCGCGCAATATCGACCAGAATATCGCCGACCTGCACGCGCAACTGGCCGCCTGCGAAAAGGGTGTGCACGAACTGGCGCGCATGGTGGAGCATTTCAGCCTGCCGGTGGTGCAGGCCTATATGAAACACGTGCAGGACAATGCCGAGGAATCCGTGCGCCGGGCCCTGGATGCGCTACACGACGGCCATTTTCACTACGAGATGGACGACGGCAGCGAGATCCGGGTGGCGGTCACCGTCGACAAGTCCGCGCGCCGCGCGCGCATCGACTTCACCGGCACCAGCCCCCAGCACGCCGGCAACTACAACGCGCCGGCGGCGGTGACCAAGGCGGCGGTGCTCTACGTGTTCCGCTGCCTGGTGCGGGACGATATCCCGCTCAACGGTGGCTGCCTGAAACCGCTGGATATCGTCGTCCCCGAGGGCTGTATGCTGAATCCGCAGTACCCGGCGGCGGTGGTGGCGGGCAATGTGGAGACTTCCCAGTACGTGGTGGATGCGCTCTTCGGCGCGCTGGGGACCATCGCCGCGGCCCAGGGCACCATGAACAACTTCACCTTCGGCAACGAGCGCTACCAGTACTACGAAACCCTCTGCGGTGGCTCCGGTGCGGGGCCGGATTTCGACGGCACCGACGCCGTGCACACGCATATGACCAACTCCCGCCTGACCGACCCGGAGGTACTGGAATGGCGTTTCCCGGTATTGCTGGAGGAATTCAGCATCCGCCGCGGCTCCGGTGGCGCCGGGCGATACCGGGGAGGCGACGGCGCCCGCAGGCGCCTTCGCTTCCTGGAGCCCATGTCCGCCTCCATTCTTGCCTCCCATCGCCGCCTTCCGCCGTTTGGGCTGGACGGCGGTGAAGTGGCGGCGCTGGGGCGCAACTGGGTGGAAAGGACGGATGGTTCCAAAGAAGAACTGGGCGGCTGTGCCGAGGTGCAGATGGAGGCGGGGGATGTTTTCGCCATCGAAACTCCCGGCGGGGGTGGCTATGGTTCGGTCAGTAGTTCGGAGGTTGGAGAGCCTACTTGAAGTGTTCAAAAACTCGGCCCTGGTGCGGGGCGGGCAAGCGCCGTCGCTCCAGCGCATTTTCGTCGTTCCGGCGCAGGCCGGAACCTAGGTGCCACCGGACTGGATACCGGCGTGCGCCGGTATGACGAGTATGATTTGAAACAGAGCATCTACATCTAAGGCATAGGCTTGTAATCAAATGCTCTAGACGACCGGTCTAGTAGAGATTAAACTGCGCGCCATGAAGTCCAGCTACGACGATACACGCCAGCATCTCCTCGACACCGGCCACCGGGTGATGTCCAGTAAGGGCTTCTCCTGTGTCGGCCTGAGCGAGCTGCTAAACACTGCGGGTGTGCCAAAGGGTTCCTTCTACCACTACTTCAAGTCGAAGGAGCAGTACGGCCAGGCGCTGCTGGAGGACTACTTCAGTAAATACCTGAAGGATATGGACCTGCTTTTTTCCCTGGAGGGCCGCAGCACCGCCGAAAGCCTGATGCGCTACTGGCAGGAGTGGCTGAAAATCTACAGCGAACCCTGCGACGAGCAGAAGTGCCTGGTGGTAAAGCTGAGCGCCGAAGTGGCCGACCTGTCGGAGCCTATGCGCCTTACCTTGCGCGACGGCACGGACCGGATTATCGCACGCCTGGCGGAATGCATAGAAGCGGGTCGGGAAGACGGTTCGCTGCCGCAGGGCCTGGATGCCCGAAAGAGCGCCGTCACCCTTTACCAGATGTGGCTGGGCGCCAGCCTGTTGGCCAAACTGCATCGCACAGGTGAGTCCATGGTCCAGGCGATGGAGGCGACGCGCGCTCTGCTGGGCCAGAAATAGCCCCGAATTTTTTCGACCCGCCGCGAGGCGGGTATTTTTGAAGCACGAATTAGACGACCGGTCTAATAGATATTGGGTCAAGCGTAGTCCCCAATAAACAAATGTTCCACCAATCGAAGGAGTCGATCCATGTCGCAATCCACTGACAAGAACCGCCGCATTGTGCTGGCTTCGCGGCCTGAAGGCGCACCCGCCGCAGAGAATTTCCGCCTGGAAGAGGAGCCGCTGCCGCAGCCCGCAGAGGGGCAACTGTTACTGCGCAGTGTCTATCTATCCCTGGACCCCTATATGCGCGGGCGCATGAGCGATGCACCCTCCTATGTCGAGCCGGTGGAGATCGGGGAGACCATGGTGGGCGGCACGGTGAGCAAAGTCGTGGAGTCCCGCCACCCGGATTACGAGGTTGGCGACTGGGTGTTGGCCTACAGCGGCTGGCAGGACTACGAGCTGTCCGACGGCACCGGGCTCACCAATCTCGGGGCGGATCTGCAACATCCTTCCTACACTCTGGGGGTATTGGGCATGCCGGGCTTTACCGCCTACAAGGGCCTGCTGGATATCGGCGAACCCAAGTCCGGTGAGACCCTGGTGGTTGCCGCTGCGACCGGCCCTGTTGGCGCCACCGTGGGCCAGATCGGCAGGATTGTGGGCTGCCGCGTGGTGGGTGTCGCCGGCGGCGCGGAGAAATGCCGCTACGCGGTGGATGAGTTGGGATTCGATGCCTGTATCGATCACCGCGCGGAAGATTTTGCCGAGCAACTGGCCGCTGCTTGCCCCGACGGTATCGATGTGTATTTTGAAAATGTCGGCGGCAGGGTTTGGGATGCGGTATTGCCGCTGCTCAACAACTTTGCACGGGTTCCCGTCTGTGGCCTGGTCTCCCAGTACAACGCCACCTCGCTGCCCGAGGGGCCGGATCGCTCGGGGCTGTTGATGAGCCAGGCGCTGGTAAAACGCCTGAAAATCCAGGGCTTCATCATCCTCGACCACTACGGTCCCCGTCTCGACGATTTTCAGCGGGATATGTCGGCATGGCTCGCCGCCGGCAAGATCAAGTATCGGGAAGAAATTGTCGACGGACTCGAGAAGGCACCCCAGGCTTTTATGAGCCTGTTGGAGGGCGGCAATTTCGGCAAGCTCGTGGTGCGCGTCGGCGCCGACAGCTGATTTTTCAAAAACAAGGAAAGACTGGCGATGAAAATTTTGATGGTACTGACTTCCCACGACCAACTCGGTGATACCGGCAAGAAAACCGGTTTCTGGCTGGAGGAGTTGGCTGCGCCTTATTACGTCTTCAAGGATGCGGGCGCGGAGATAACCCTGGCCTCGCCGAAGGGCGGCCAGCCACCCCTGGACCCGAAAAGCGAGGACCCGGATTCGCAAACCGAGTCCACCGAGCGCTTCCACAAGGATTCGGAGGCACAGGAGGCACTGGCCAATACAACGCCACTCGCCGACGTCGAGCTGGAGGACTACGACGGTGTCTTCTATCCGGGCGGTCACGGTCCCCTGTGGGACCTGGCGGAAGACAAGGACTCCATCGCTCTGATCGAGTCCTTCTACGCCGCCGGCAAACCGGTCGCCGCGGTCTGCCATGGGCCGGGAGTGTTCCGCCATGCCAAGGGGACCGGCGGTGAACCGCTGGTCAGCGGCAGGCGCGTCACCGGATTCGCCAATTCGGAAGAAGACGCGGTGGAGTTAACTGAGGTGGTGCCCTTCCTGGTGGAGGACATGCTGCGGGCCAACGGCGGCCTCTACACCAAGGCGGAAGACTGGCAGGTCCATGTGGTCACCGACGGACAGCTAATCACCGGTCAGAACCCGGCCTCTTCGGAGGAGGCTGCCAAAGCGCTGCTGGGCCGACTGTAACGCGCCAATGCGGCGGCTGCCATGGAGTACCGGCGGCCAGCCGCAGATACCCGGTTTTCGAACCAGTCTGCCATCGACTCGTCATACCGGCGCAGCCTGCTATCCAGTACAGTAACGGCTTGCGCCGAAATGCCGGAAGCCCGGACCCCCTGTCCGCCCTTGCAGCCAATCCGCGGTTTAACTTGCGGCCAACTGAGAGTAAAATACCCGAGTAAGAAACTCGGTTATTTGAGAAGCTTTATGTCACAACAGCCTTCAGACCTGAACGTCACTATCACCGAATCCGCCCAGGGTTACCTCCGTGAGCTGCTGGAGAAGCAGGACTGCGAGGGTATCGCTGTGCGTATGTTCGTATCGAATCCCGGCACCCCAAATGCGGAGACCTGCATTGCCTACTGCCGTCCCGGGGAGGAGCAGGAGGGAGACGTGATGGTGGAATACGAGGGTCTCAAGGCTTACTTTGAAGGGCGCAGCATCCCTTATCTGGACGAAGCCCGGGTGGACTACTCCACGGACAAGATGGGCGGCCAGCTCACCATTCGCGCGCCCAACTCGCGCATGCCGAAAGTCACTGACGACAGCCCCATCGAAGACCGTATCAACTACGTGCTCTACAGCGATATCAACCCCGGCCTCGCCGCCCACGGCGGCCAGGTGAGCCTGGTGGAAGTGACCGATGACCACTATGCGGTACTGAAATTCGGCGGCGGCTGCCAGGGCTGCGGCATGGTGGATATGACCCTGAAAGAGGGCGTGGAAAAGACCTTGAAGGAAAAGATTCCCGAACTGGCCGGGGTCAAGGACATTACCGACCACACCGATACCTCCCAGGCCTACTACTGATCTGGACGAGATATAAAAACGCGGGTAGAGCCGCGTTTTTTATGCCCGCAGTGAAATCATTTCCAAACCTTCCCCCTGTAGGAGCGGCCGCTGGCCGCGATCGGCATTAGATAGGAGTACAAACCTCGACGAGCAGATCCAACCACCGGGGACCTTTTGTGGGACCGTATGAGGCATGGATGCCGATTACGAGCGTACAGGGAGGTATTCACAGCGTGTCCCTCAAAAGGTCCCCCGGTGGTTGGATCGCCACTCACCTCGAACGGAAGCCGATCACGGCCAGCGGCCGCTCCTACAGCAGATAAATAAAACCCGCTCCCACACAAGTTTCCCGAACCCGATCAAGGCACCATCGCGGTAAAAATAAATACCGCGAAAACCACCAGGTGCACGGACCCCTGCAGTATCGTGGCGCGCCCGCAGGACAGGGTCATGGTTGTCAACAGCAGGGTTAGCGCGAGCAGCGTTATTTCCTTGGCGGGCAGGCCGAGATGCATCGGCAGGTTCAGAAAGATGGAGGTAAAGACGACCGCGGGAATGGTCAGGCAGATACTGGCGAGCGCCGAGCCCAGGGTGAGGTTGAAGCTGATCTGCATGCGGTTGCGCAGGGCCGAACGGATGGCGGCAGTGGTTTCCGGCAGCAGCACCATCGCGGCGATGGCGATACCCACTACCGCGTGGGGCATGTCCGCGCGCTGGACAAAACCTTCGATGGGGGGCGCCAGTGATTCCGCGAGGCCGACGACAGCAACCAGGGACAGGATCAGCAAAAGCAAACTGGACCCGGCGGCGAAAGTTGAAGGTATACGCTCCTCCCGGGTTTCGACGCCCTCGGCCTCGGGCAGGAAATAATCCCGGTGGCGGATGGTTTGCACAAAAATAAATACGCCGTACAGCAACAGCGATACTGCGCCGGCAAATATCAATTGGGAGTTGGAAAAGGTCGGGCCTTCGGTACTGAAGGTGAAGTCCGGCAGTACCAGGACAGTGGTGACCAAGGTCGCGAGAACCGCCAGGGCCGGCGTCGTCCCCTCGGTGCGGAAGCCGAGGACCCTGTGCTTCAGGGCGCCCGCCAGCAGGCACAGGCCGATGACCCCGTTGCACACAATCATCACTGTCGCGAAAACCGTATCTCGCGCCAAGCCCTTGGAGGTTATGACGTCCGACAGCATCAGCGACAGGATCAGTGATACCTCGATCACTGTGACCGCCAGCGCGAGCACCAGTGAGCCGAAGGGCTCGCCCACGCGGCGCGCTATAACCTCCGCGTGATGAACGGCGACGAGTACCGCCACGATCAGCGCGGCCGCGGAAACCAGCAGAAGAAACCACCCCGGCGAACGTCCCCAGACCAGGGCCAGCACCCCGCAGGCGGCCAGTGGTGCGCCGATGCTCCACAGCTGGAATTTGCGCGACAAGCGGGTAATCAGTTGCAGCATAGGTCCCTTGCTTTCGGGTCTTCTGATTACTTGGGCAGTGTGAGAGAGCGGCACTCCGCCATTCAGTTTGGCCCAATTGTCGCGGTTTATGGCGAATCCATGCGCTTTTTAGTCTTGCTGGTTGCCTGCGCCGTCAGCGGATCATCCGGCCAGTAGTGTTTCTGGTACCTGATCCTGAGTTCCTTCTTCACTTCCTGATAGGTGTTGGCCCAGAAGCTGGCCAGGTCCCGGGTGACCTGCACCGGCCGCCGGGCGGGGGAGAGCAGGTGAATCATCAGGGGATACTGCCCCTTGAGAACCGCCGGGGTCTGCGCCAGGCCGAACATTTCCTGCAGGCGCACCGCCAGTACCGGCTCTTCCCCTTCGTAATCAATCGGAATACGTGAGCCACTGGGCGCGGTGAAATGGGTTGGAGCCAGTTCGTCTATCCGTTGCTGGCAGGGCCAGTCCAGCTGGCTTCGAAGTATGCTGTGCAGGTCGAGCTGTTTCAGTTGTTCCAGCTTGTTGAGGCCCTGTAGATGGGGAAGCAGCCAGTCTTCCAGAGATTCCCTCAGCGCCGCTTCACTCCAGTCCGGCAGTGCCAGCTCCGCCAGCAAATTGGGAAATTCATTCACATTGCCGCGCAGAAACTCTACCCGGGCGCGCAGGGCAAGGGCCTCTCTGCTCCAGGGCAGGGTACCCAGTCCCTTCTGGCGAATGGCATCCAGCAGGGCGCGGCTGAGCAATTCCGGGGAAATATTTTTTGCCGGCTGTTCATCCAGCACTATGCGTCCGAGGGTGGTGCGTTCGCTGGCAACGGCGCGATCGTTACTGTCATCCCAACGCACGGATTCGTTCCGCTCGATCAAATCGGCAAAGTACTCGCGCAAAACAGATTCGGAAATACGCGCGGCCAGCTGGATACGTGCATCGCGGCCCTGGCCGTCCAGATCCGCTATCACCAGGTAATCCGCCAGGGCCAGTTCGTCGTCGTGGGAGAAATGGGCACCGCGGCCACTGGCCAACAGGAAGCGGCGCTCACGGTCGTGGCGGTTGCGGGCGATTCGATCCGGGTAGGCCAGGCCCAGCAGCGCGCCGGTGCGGTCGATATCGTCGATGCCGCTTGTGTTGCCTTCCACTCCCGGCAGCTGCCCCTGCCAGATTCCGGCCTGCTGGCGGATGCGCTGTATGGCGCCTTTGTCGGCATTTGGATTCTTAGTCCGGCCGAGGAGAACCTCCATGCGTTTGTGAATATCCCGGTCCCAGCGCTGTTCACCCCTGAATATATCCCGTTCGGAAAGCAGCGACGCCAAAAGGCAGGCCTCCCGCGCCAGGCCCCAGTCGAGGCTGCGGATCATCATATGGGCGAGGCGCGGATGGGTACCCAGTGCCAGCATCGCCTTGCCGTGTGCGGTGATGCGCTGTTCCCGGTCGAGGGCACCGAGTTGCTGCAACAGCTCCCGAGCCTGGGCCACGGGCCCGGTCGGCGGCGGGTCCAGCCAGCGCAGTTCGTCCACTTCGCGAACGCCCCAATGGGCCAGTTCCAGTACCAGTGGCGCCAGATCGCTGATCAGGATTTCCGGGGCGTTTTTCGGGGCCAGGCCCTGCTGCCGGGATTCGCTCCACAGGCGCAGGCACTGACCTTCGCTCAGGCGTCCGGCGCGGCCACAGCGCTGTGTGGCCGAGGCCTGGGAGATACTGGTGGTCACCAGGCGGTTCATGCCCGTGTTTGGGTCGAAGCGGGACTCCCGCATCAGGCCCGAATCCACCACCATGCGGATGCCCTCGATGGTGAGGCTGGTTTCCGCCACGTTGGTGGCCAACACGATTTTGCGCCGGCCGGGCGGGGAGGGCGCTATGGCGGTGTCCTGCTGCTGTTTACTCAGGTCCCCGTAGAGCGGGGCGATGGTGATCTCCCTCCGGTCGGCGAATTGTTCCCGCAACCGTTCCTCCACCTGCCTGATCTCGCCGACGCCGGGCAGAAAGGCCAGCAGGCTGCCGTCCTCCACATCCATCCACTCGGAAATCTTGCGGGCCATCAGCGCGGGCAGTTGGCGGTTGTCGTCGGGAACCTGGCGGTGTGGCAGGTAGTGAACGTGAATCGGGAAGCTGCGGCCCTCACTGCTGACCACCGGCGCACCGCCGAGCAGGGTGGCCACCGCTTCGGTTTCCAGGGTGGCGGACATCACCAGCAGTTTCAGGTCCTCGCGCAGATACTCCTGGGATTGCAGGCACAGTGCCAGGGACAGATCCCCTTGCAGATTGCGCTCGTGGAATTCGTCGAAGATCACCAGTGCCGTCTGCGCGAGTTCCGGGTCCGACTGTAGCAGCCGGGTCAGGATTCCCTCGGTGACCACCAGTACGCGGGTTCTGCCACTCACCTTGCGCTCGGCACGGATCTGGTAGCCCACCGTCTGTCCGACCGGCTCTCCCAGCAGTTCCGCCATACGCGCAGCCGCACTGCGCGCCGCCAGTCGCCGCGGTTCCAGCATGATAATGTTTCTGCCTTCCAGCCAGTCGCAGTCCAGCAGCGCCAGCGGCACCACAGTGGTCTTGCCGGCGCCGGGTGGGGCCTGGAGGACGACATTGTTGTGTCGGCCCAGGGCGGAGAGCAGTTCGGGTAAAGCGGCGTGAATGGGTAACTCTGACATGGGCGGCATTATAACGGGCTGGGGACCCGTCGAGATATGAGCGAAAACTGAGCCTGTAGGCCGGGGTGAACGCATAAGCTAAGCGTGGGTACGATGACCCTGTAGGATGGGCAAAGCGAAGCGTGCCCATCACAGCCCTGGATTGATGGGCATGCCACTACGCTCCTTTGCCCATCCTACAAGAAGAAATCGCTTAACTTAGTGCCATTACGTCCGAGGCGACAGCCCGGAACTGACCCGGGGATTATTGCCCCCAGATGGACTCTACATATTCCGGATGGTCCACGAAGGGATTGCGGTTGCCCTGGAACTCCTGGGCCGCATCGTTGCGGTCAAGTTCCCACTGGCTCACGGGGTCGGCATAGTGCCAGTCGATCAGCAGCTGCAGTGCCCAGTCTTCAAACACCTGATTACTGGAGCCGTCCAGCACGGCATCACCATAGATGCTGTAGTTTTCCCAGCCGGCAATCACGTTTTGGTAGCGGGTGGCCATATAGAAGTGGGCGCGCGCCACGTCGCCCTTGAACTCGTCAATGGGCTCGAACACTGTGCCGGTATAGCCCTGGCTGGACTGGCCGGAACCGAGTTTGCTGCCGTTGCTGGACACGGCGCTGGTGGTGGCCACCTCACCATAGGGATAGCTGGAGCGCAGGGCGTTGACATAGCCGTCGGAGGCAAAGATGTGGTGCACGTCGGTATTCATCGGCGATACGGCGCCACCGAACCAGGAGCGCGGAAAGCTGTGCTCGCGGTTGTAGCAGTCGCCCTCGCTGTCGTAGTTGCCACACTGGTCGCTCACCGCGGTGTAGTTGTAGGAATCGCTGCCGGTGGGCTTTTCCGAATAGATATCCAGAATCGATCCGTCCTGCTCGTAGTGGTAGTCCAGATCGTTGACGGCGTAGAAATTCCACAGTGCGCTGTAACTCTGGACGGAGTGATCCCTGATAATGTTGTAGAGCGCCGTTTTCAGGCTGTAGCCGCTCAGGCCCTTCGCGGGGTCATAATAGCCGTCATGGCTGTCACTGTCGCTGGTGTCTGTGGGTTCAAAGGCATCCACATAAACCACTTCGGTGCCGTCGAAGCCCGACCGGTCATAGAACCGCAGCCCCACCTCGATGGTGCCGCTGGAACTGGCGGTGAAGCTGTAGCTGAGCTGCTGCCACTGGCCGGTGAGCGAATAGTTGGTGTAATCGCGATAGCCGTTAACGTAGAGGCGCGCACTCACATGGCCTTCGGTGTGGCGGACCCATACGGAAAAATCATAAGTCTGTCCCGCGGTAACACTCACCGTCTGCCGAAAATCCGTCGAGGACTGTTCGCCGGTTTTGACGGTTATCGCCGCTGAAGAATTGCCGCCGTAAACGACGGATGTGCTTTGGTTGACACTGATGCCTGAGTCGATGGTGGTCCAGCCGTCGGGATTGCCGCCAGTCCAGTTTTCGAAATCACCGTTTGCCACATCGGCATTCGCCCACTGGCTGAATACCGATAACAACAAAAACACACCAAGGTATTGTTTCATCACTATTGTCCTGAGGATTGCAGTTGGGGACACAAAGAGAGAACCCGTCCCGATATACCGCTATAGCTGCTCGTTCAAGGGGGCAATTGGAACAGGTGTGGAATCCGGAGCTCCACATCTGCTTGGGCACTGATCAATCCACTGGCGACTACGAAACTGTTGCAGGACACACCTGGTGATCGGCTGGTCAGCCTCATGAAGCCCTTAATAAACAAGCAGCTATAATGGTTGCCCGTCACAATAGTGTTTATATATGACAGTATTTGGTGCGCTTCTGTGATCAATACAAATTAGTGCAGCCCGCCGTGTTGGCGGATCTTTATATGAATTGGCTGACCTTTATGGTGGACCGGAGCGCCATAAAAGTGAATTCGGAGCACGATAAAATGGCAGACTTCCGCATCGAAAGCCTGCGCCAAAAAAGAATACTGCGCAAAAGACAGTTCCGTTAGGTTGACTGCTGGATTCTAGACTTGAATGCCAAAGATCTGAACCAACCCGACAATGATCAAATAGATAGCGACTATGTAGTTGAGCAGTCTTGGCCATATCAGTATTGCGATGCCCGAGAGTACGGAGATAACGGGTACCAATTCAAAATGTAAAGTCATATCCATTCACCCTTCACTGTGTGATTTTCTACGCCAGCCGATAAGCCTTGTTCGTAATTGTCGACCTTAATGTAGTCGAGGATTGCGATAAACGCATCAGTATTGTCGGGGTTTTACTTGCTAGTGGGTCAAGAAAGGTTGTTGCTGGTACAACCACTGCTTAAACTGGGTTTTGGGCAGTGCGCCTGACAGCCGCGCAACCTCCCGGCTACCATAGAACACCATCAGGGTCGGAATGGAACGGATTTGGTAATTCGTCGCAGTGCTTGGGTTGGCCTGGGTATCCAGCTTGATAAAAGTGGCCCGGGTCGCCATCTCCGCCGCCACCTGGCCGAAAACCGGTGCAAATTGTCGGCAGGGGCCACACCAGGGCGCCCAGAAATCCACGACCACCGGCAGCCCCGACGTATCGATAAAGCGGCGGAAGTTCTGGTCGGTGGCCTCGATCGGCCGCCCGTTAAGCAGCGCGCTCCGGCATTTGCCGCACAGGGGCCGGTCGCTGAGTTTGTGGGCGGGCACGCGGTTGATTGTGCCGCAAGCGGGGCAGACAATCTGCACAGGGGAGGTATCGGTCATTCGCGGATCTCAGCAGGTCAATGCTGGCAAGTATATCTGTATTCGGTTGCCTGATTTTTAATCTATGTGTCGGCAGCCATGTATACTTCAGCCTTTGTTGAGTAGCCACACATGTTCCCGGGCTGGACATTGTCCTTTTAGTCCTCCGGGCACGTCCTTGATTTCCAGAAGTTTTAGTTGATAGTAATCGCTATAGTGATTGCTGACCTCCGCATCAGTGACAGAGAAGGGCGGGCCTGGTAACAGCGTCTGATCGTAAACAAAAGTAATCAGCAATTGAGGTGCTTTCCGTGTGATCTCCATCAGGTGGACTGTGTAACGACTACGCATCTTCCCGGGCAGAGCCACTAGAGCGGCCCGATCATAGATGGCATCGACCGAGCCCAATATCTCGGCCGACAAATCGAATATATCGCCGCCGTAGATATCGACATTCTCTGTGTTGTAGTGCTTTATTCTGCCGAGATCAGAGATCTGAGGTTCAACACCGAGCTCCGCAAACAGTTGTTCGATAGCCACGGTGCTCAGTTCGGCGCCGGAGATGTGGCAGCCCTTAGACAGTAACCAGGCGATATCAAGGGTTTTTCCGCACAGCGGTAAAAATATTCGAGCGCCTTTCTCTAAAGAAAGTTCGCGGAAGTTATCTACTAGAGCCGGATTGGCTTCGTGCTCGTGAAAGCCAATATCATTACCCTCCCACTTCTGAAGCCAAAAGTCGTGATCCATACTAATTGCCTATAAAGTATGTTGCGTATGAGCAATAGTATCAGTGTATGCTCTCTTCAGGTATATAGAGGACTGCTTCATGTGTTTGAAGTTCTGCCGCAACCGGTTGAATTGAAATAACTATGCTGGCTGGTAGTAGCCATCAGATTGCCTCAAGATCGTTGTAATGATTGGTGAAAAATCCATGTTCCTAAATCTGCAGGCGTGACAGGATTGGTTCGTCGATATCCTGCGGGTGTCGCAAGGCAGACTCAATCCCGGCGCGTACGCCGAGGGTCGCGGTTTCACGGGACATACTGGGTGCGCCCAGGTTCTCCGGTAGTGCGGCGACCTCGGGCAGGTGGGGCAGGTGGATCCAGCCGGCGCGGATATCCAGGGCGTTGGTGGCGATGTAGTGGAGGATGCCGTACATCAGGTGGTTGCAACAGAAGGTGGCGGCAGTATCCGATATATCAGCCGGCACGCCCGTGGCACGCATGGCCTTGACTATAGCTCGCAAGGGCAGGGTGCTGTGATAGGCAACGGGGCCATCGGGCACTGTGGGCTTGCCCTGTAGCGCCACGCCGCGGTTATCCTTCAGCCGGTAGCGCGTCGAGTCATTGAAGTTCTGCGCGATACGCTCGACAGTGATGGTGGCGCGGCCGCCGTACTCACCCATCATCACAACCAGCTCAGGTTTTACTTCCTCGATTGCAGTACGCACGACATCGATGCATTCGAAGAAGTTGTTCGGCACTACAATTCCGACAGTTCTCGCGTTATTGATGGCTGTGCCGTCAAGGGATCGAACCACAGATTCGGCGGGATTGACCGGCGTATTGCCAAAGGCTTCAAACCCTGTCAGTAGAATCCTTGTCATTTATAGCCCCTCTATCCTTATCTGACCCTCTGCAAAAGGAAGCCAATATTTTACTCTTCGCTCCAATATCGGTGATGTCTAATGTAAGGCTTGATCCTGTGATTCTCTTGGTCTCGGCCACTATGATGGCCTATGAGTCAACAATTAAGCTCGCCGGAATAATACTGTATGCTTGTCAGATAGCTATATGCATGGTATGGCAAAATCAATATGATAGTGCTCATCGTGTCTGACCCAAGAGCGCTTCTTGGAAAATTGAATATTTTTCCTAAGATAGTCAGCATATTTAGTTTCGTATAGATTTGGCTGTAATTTGGGGTCAAAGATTACGCGCCATAGATCGTAGCCTTGTTTCTTTGCTTGCTTGTGGAGCGCTACAATATGGGCTGCTAGTGCTTCATAATCTATACGCATTCCATCATATTCATCACTTTTATCGAATTCTATATTGTAACCAAATTTATTTAACGGGTTTGTTGGAAGATGTTCCGACTTTCCTTCTTTATCTATGACCGGTGTCATAAAGTCAACTGAAAGGCCATTTCTATGAGTTTTATGGGGCTTGAATTGGCCGCCTTCCTTAAACCCGGTTTCGGCATATTTGTAGACTTTAGTCGGCTGCTCTTTCTCAAGATCTCCGTAGGCAGATACGATGATGTCTCTCACTGAGGAATGAACATAGGTTCTTCCAGATAATCTAGCAATGGAGCTGTACCCAACATAATTCTTTCCTTCGGGTGGAAGCTGGACGCCATTCTCTAAGCGCCCATTCGAAGTTGTTCCATAACATGTGCTGGTTTCAGCAGCTGTCACTAGAGGAGCCAATAATAGGATTGATAGAAGGTGCTTCATGTCCGTTTAGTGCTAATGAGGTCATCTTGACTAGAGTTTCCTGGCAACAATAAAAATCGATTCCTTCCCGGGCTGCCACTCGTGATTGATACTAAAGCCGGCATTGGCTAACTTGGCCAAGAGCGCCTGCTTGCCAAAGCGATTCACATAAGGTGCGAAACCCAGGAGCTGCATAAGGGGAATCAACAATCGCCAGAAGAAATTGATTTCATCAACCAGTGCGGTACTGGATACGAAGACGCCGCCTGGCTTTAACAATTCATGTGCCCTTGAAATGGCTCCATCCACATCTTCGAGGAGATGCAATACGTTGAGTCCTAAAACGGCATCATAACTTTCCGCTTCTAATTCGAGACTGTCCAGGGTGCCCTGTTGGAAGCTGATATTTTCAATACCTGCATTCCTTGCCTTCTGTTCGGCGATATTCAGCATCTTGTCCGATATATCAGTAGCGACAATATGCTTGACGTAGGGTGCATGGATAATTGCCGTACTGCCAGTGCCGCATCCGAACTCTAATACGGACGAGTCCGGCCGCAAGTACTCCTGTGTGATTGCCAATTTCCTCTGGTAAGTTTTCTCGTCTCGAATCGGGCTTTTGGCGTAACGAGGTGCAGTTTTGTCCCAAAATTCTTTTGATCCTTTCAATTATCTATCCCTGTTTTGACTGCCTCACTGATTTATTTGGCCACTTTATCGGCCAAGCGACACTGATTGCTACTCAGTATAATAGTCCACAAGTTATCCAGGACTATGGTTAAAGCACAACTTCACCTTCTCGGCCCGAGCTATTTCCCATTCAACAACGCATCCGCAGCCAGCGTCAGGAACATAAAGTTGCTGGCCCCGCCGCCCAGGACATATTCGGACTGTTGCCACAGATAGGGAAACTGCTTGTACTCGGGGAAGTCGGGCTGTACCAGGGCTGTGCCCACGGTAACTCCTCCGGGAATGTAGCTGTACTCCATGCGGGTCAGGCCATAGGCCGAGGTCTTGGATTTGGCACCCACGCCGGAGACGTAGGATTGGTTATTGGAGCCAGGATTAGTGCCCAGTACATAGTGGATAATATTCAGCAGGTATTCCCTGCCAAATTCCTCCGGAAAAGCCTTGTGCAGGAAATAGTGGCTGACGCCTTGATACTGTAGCTCCCAGGCCTTGCCCCAGAGGCCCATCTCAAAATTCAATCCGTAGGGTGTGGCCGCCATGGACTCCTCGATCTCGCGGTAAAACCCGGCTACAGCGGGCCGCATGGCTTCAGTCAGGTCGCTGTCATCCAGCTGGGGCAGGGCGCGGGCCACTATCCAGCCCACCGAGCGGATATTGTCGACAATAAAGTCGCGCTCGCTCACAACGTGATCCCGGTACTCGGGTTTACCTGTTGCGCGGAACAGTTCCACAGCGGCGTGGATTTTATTGCGCCGTACCTCGTCGTTGTCCACTGGACGGTCCACTTGCCACAGCGCCTCGGCGGCGGCCAGGGTTTCATCGGCCAGTTGGGTATTGTAGTCACGCATCGCGTTGACACTCGCGGCGATATTGGCAATTGCGTGGAACTCGCGTCCGGGATTGTCCTCGGTAAATACCCAGCGGTCGTCGGGCAGGGCGGAGCGGTTGCCCAGCTGTTCCGGTTCGTCCAGGTTGGGATCGTAGATGCGGTTGTCGGTCTGGCCGGAGAAGTCGCCACCCATCACGTATTGGGTCAGGGTCGGGGTGATAATGCCCCGGTAGAGCCGTCCCAGCGCCTGGTAGCCGCCCACCACCGTCAGCAGGCCGTGTTCGATCTGTTGCAGAATATCCGGCTTGCCGTCCGGCTCGCGAATCTCGGTCAGTTTTATCGTCTGGTCAATCAGGGTGTTGTCGTGTTGAACGTCGAACTCGTCGTAGGCGGCGCTGAGAATGAAAACTTCACCGGACTGGGATTCAATGCGGTAGTCACCATCGCCGGCGTCGTACCAGCCGCCCTGAGCAAGCCCGGGTACGTGTTCGCCAGGTTCAAAGTTGGTCAGGGTTGAGGGACCCTGCACATAGCCGTCGAAATGGTTGATATTCACGGGTGCCATCAGCGCATCGTCAAGGTGGCTGGTGTCGTGCCAGAGCTTGTATTTCTCCTTTACCCGCATATGCCCCATCTGCACGGGCAGGAAATAATCCAGCGTGGGTTGCCAGACATTCTGGTCGTAAACATTGGCGGCAATGCGAAAGGGCTTGCTCTTCTGCTCGCCCAGAACCAGCTGGTACATGCCTTCCCGGGTGACTTCGGAAAAATCGAAGTGGAAGTAGCGGTAGCGCAAAAACTTGCCCCAGAGTTTGAGGGGCTTGTCCAGCACTGTCTCGTGGTTGCCATCGGCAGCCAGCCGCAGCAGCTGCATCCTGCCTTCCGCAGCGTCATTGGTATCGGTTTCGATCACCGCCACTTTTTTCTGCCCGGGGTGGTAGCCCACCATGGAGTGCTGGATAACGGGTTGATAAATCCAGTCCGGAATCACATTGGGGCGAATAGTCCACTCAACGGCATTTTTCGTGGCGCCAGCGGGAATGGTGCTGCGCACAATAAACCAGCCGTTCTGGTGCTGGTTGCGGCCGTCATACAGTTCCAGTTCGCCCCGGGCGGCATCAATCTGTAGGCGGAGTTGCTCGGATTCGGGCGCAACTGACAGGTGCTTGCCGATGGCGAGAGGTACGGGATGTGCCCTGTGGTTGGGCAGTGGTTTCAATCCTTTTAAATCACCGCTGGCTACCAGCTGGGGTTCGACTTGTGCGCCTTCGGGCAGTTCAACGCCATAGGGCTGACGCGGGAAAATGCCGGTGTGCTCGTCCATAATCCAGGATTTGCCGAACAGATCGGCGGGGTAGAGCTCCATGGTAAAGCCCACTTGGCCCAGCCACTCCGGGGGCAGGGGCTTGTCCAGGTCCACGCTCACCTTGATGGCATTGCCTTCGGCCCGCATCCGCACATCGTAGGTGAGTTCAAGGTCCGGATAGTGAAGGGGATTAAAGCCGGTGTGGTGTTGGTTCTCATCGGGATAGGCTAGACGGGTGCGGATCTCGCCTGCCTCCCGGTCGACATCCCGGGACAATACTTTAGGGGTCGGCGACCACTGGCCGGGGGTCGGTTCCAGGCGAATATCGCCGTTGCTGGCAATGCGAGTGCCGTGCATCACAATGATAACGCCACTCTGATGGCTTTCCGGCGCGGTATCGTGAAAGGCCATAACCCCCACGCCACGGTTTTGAAAATAGTCCCGGTCATTCAAGGCAAAAGCGCCAGTATCTGCCGAAATCTTCGCAGTATCTTTCCCGTGGTCACATGCCAGGAGTGAGAAGCTCAATATAGCAATGCCGACTACTTTTAAAGAGTGGGTCATCATCAGCTCACTTTATAGTTATTGGGTAATACCTCAATGGCACTAAATTAAGGGGCGGCAGGGCAATTTTCGTAGGATGGGCAAAGCGTAGCGTGCCCATCAAGGCCCGGGAAGATGGGCACGTCGCTGCGCTCCTTTGCCCATCCTACAAGGAGAAGCGGCTTAGGAGCTTAGCAGACTTTGTCTGCTAACTCATATCGTTGGGGCGTGGTGATGCGAGCTGTTGGGCGGGGTAAAGATATTGATATCAGCGGTTTCGCGGGCATGGCCCGCTCCTACACAGAGACTGTAGGAGCGGGCCATGCCCGCGAGTGATTTCAGGCGTTGCGTGCTTTTAGCGGTTCTCTCAACTGCTCCGCCATCTTCAACAGCAGCGATTCGGTGGTCTCCCAGTCGATACACTTGTCGGTCACCGACACACCGTATTCCATCTGGCTGTGATCTTCCAGAATCTTCTGGTTGCCGGCCTTGAGGTTGCTCTCCACCATAATGCCGATAATGGACTTGTTGCCGTCCAGTATCTGGTGGGTGACGTTATCGACTACCAACGGCTGCAACTCGTGGTTTTTGTTGGAGTTGGCGTGGCTGCAGTCGACCATGATGTTTTCCGGCACCTTGGCCTTTTGCAGCTCCTGCTCGCACATGGCCACGCTCACGGAGTCGTAGTTGGGCTTATCGTTGCCGCCGCGCAGTACCACATGGCCGTAGCGGTTGCCCGCGGTGTGGATGACGGCGACCTGGCCTTCCTTGTTGATGCCGAGGAAGCGGTGCGGGTTGGCCACGGATTGCAGCGCGTTGATGGCCACGTCCAGGCTGCCGTCGGTGCCGTTCTTGAAGCCCACGGCGGAGGAGAGGCCGCTGGCCATTTCCCGGTGGGTCTGGGATTCGGTGGTGCGCGCGCCGATGGCGGACCAGGAGATCAGGTCCTGCAGGTACTGGGGCGAAATGGGGTCCAGTGCCTCGGTGGAGGTGGGCAGCCCGATTTCGGCGATATCCAGCAGCAGCTTGCGGCCGATATGCAGGCCATCCTGGATCTTGAAGGAATCGTTCAGGTAGGGGTCGTTGATCAGCCCTTTCCAGCCCACGGTGGTGCGGGGCTTCTCAAAGTAGACGCGCATGACGATCAACAGGGTGTCGGACACCTGGTCCGCCACTGTTTTCAGGCGTCGCGCGTAGTCCAGGGCGGCGTCCACATCGTGTACGGAGCAGGGGCCGATCACCACCATCAGGCGGTGGTCCTTGCGGTCGAGAATGTCCCGCACTGCGGCGCGGCCGGCGGCGACGGTGGCTTCCGCGGCATCGCTGACCGGCAACTCGGCCTTGAGTTGCTCGGGGCTGATCAGAATTTCCTGGGAGACGACATTCAGGTCGTCGAACTGCTGTGTGGTCATGATGAAATCTTTACTGGTGCGCACGGCGCACCCTACGTCCAATTTAGAGTGAGCGGGTATCCTACCAGAGCATGCAAATACGGCGAGTGTTTCATTTGTAACCAAATTGGGCTTTCCGCGCGGTGGCCCGCCTTGCCGAGCTGGAGCTCCGCGGTCCCGGGAACCTGCCCATCACAGCTCGGCGAGTTTTTGCAGCAGGGGGAAATAGAGCGCGCATCGGATGTTGCGTTCGCCGCGGGCGTAGAACAATTTCCTATAAGCTTCCAATTGCCCGCGGTAGTGTTCCAACTGTTCCTCAACAAAGTCTCCCTCGGGCTGGTCCGCGGCGGGCTCCGCGGTCTTGTAGTCTACGATCCAGCGCCGGCCCTGTTCGTCAATAAAGGTGCGGTCGACGATGGCGCGACGCAGCTGCTGGCCGCCGCTGTGCAGTTCCAGTTCACAGGCGGAGTCGCGGTGGCCGGAATCCAGCAGCCAGCGGCCGCTGGGGCAGGCGAGGGTGTTGCGCACTGCCTGTTCCACCTTTTCCCGCGCCCGTTCCAGGCCGGAACCGCTGAGTCCCAGTTGTTGCAGGCGCAGCTGCCACAGGGGGTGCTGTTGCGCCAGGCGTTCATTGTCCCATTGGTCGAGGCTGCCTTGGGCGATGGTGGCCCTGCCCTGGGCGATGGTGGCTAAAGTTTCGTGGGCCACGGTGCCGGCGTGGCGCAGCCAGCGCAGCCGTATCTGTCCCATCTCGGGCAGGTTGGGCTCCCCGGTGTCCGCGCGCCGGTAGTCGGCGGTGCGGTACTCCGCCAGTAGTTCCTGTCGGGGCGGGGTGGGGGCTTGCCAGTCCATAGGCAGGCGCAGCAGGTAGCTTTGATCGCTTGCGGCATCGTTCTCCTGCCTCGCCCCATCCGCTTCCAGCCAGTGGCACCAGTCTGTCTCTTCGTTGATGGCCGGCCAGATGCCGGCCAGCAGGGAGGCGCCGCCGGGGGCCTTCAGGGACGGGCTTTTTTCATCCCGCTGCACACAGGCCAGCAGGTGCAGGGAGCGGATGGCGCGGGTACAGCCGACGTACAGCAGGCGCGTTCCCTCTAAACGTTCCCGTTCGCTGTTGTCGTGGCGCAGGTAGTCGAACAATGGGTCCCGATCGCCGCGGGGGCTTTTGGGGGCCAGGAGGAAGCGGTTTTCGCCGGCGCGGTTCAGCCATTCCGCCCAGCGCAGCAGCTGATCCCCGCCGGGCTTGCCACCCTGGTCCAGGCCGGGAATCAGCACATGCTCGAACTCCAGGCCCTTGGATTTGTGGATGGTCATCACCTGCACCCGTGCTTCCTGGGCCGGGCGCGCGAAGAGTTTCTGCAGCGCCTGTTCGAAGGCTTTCCAGTCCTGGATACTGCCGCCGCAATCGAATTTCTCCAGCAGCAGGAAAAAGTCGTGGGCGCTGGTCAGTTGGCTCTTGTCGGCGGTTGCCGCCGGGCCGCCGAGGGCCAGCCACAGCCCTTCGATCGAGACGCGCAGCGGTTTGCGCCGGCGCTCCTGCCAGGCGTTGCGCAAAAGGGTGCCGGTGCGCCTCAGGCGTGCGCGGCCCGCTTCGCTGAGGGATTCGATCCGGTCGATTTCTTCCAGCGTCTGCAGCAGCGGCCGCGCGCGCACGTCCAGCGGCGGGATTTCACCGTTGTCCCAGTTAGCCACCTGGTACAGGTCGGTGAGATCCAGGCCGCACCAGGGCGCGCGCAGGACGGACAGCCAACTGATACGGTCGCCGGGGTCGTGCAGGGCGCGGGTGAGGCTGAGCAGGTCCAGCACCACCATTTGGCTTGCCAGCGGCGCCAGTTCGGAGGCCTGATAGGCGATGCCGGCGGCTGACAGCTCGGGCAGTATGCGCTCCAGGTGTTTTTTCTTGCGCACCAGTATCGCGATGCGGCCCTGCGGGTCCCGCTGCTGCAGTTCCTCCACCAGCCGCGCCGCCTGCTGCGCTTCCTGCTGCCGCTCTTCGTCGTTGACGCAGCCGTAGAAATTGACCGCTACGCCGTTCCAGTTTTTGGTCTTGAATGCCTGCGAGGGAAGATAGCGCACGGCTCCGCGGCCGATATTGTCCCGGGTTGGGAAAGCGGTTTGAAAAGTGCGGTTGACCCAGTCCACCACCGGCGAGCCGGAGCGGAAATTCACCTGTAGGTCCAGCGGTTCCAGCGGCACTTCGCCAATACCGCGGCTGCGCGCGTCGAGAAAAATCCCCACGTTGGCGTTGCGGAAGCCGTAGCAGGATTGCATACCGTCGCCGACGATAAACAGGGTGCGGCCGTCGTCCGCCTGCCAGCCGGCGGTGAGCTTTTCCAGCAGTTGCAATTGCAGTTGCGAGGTGTCCTGGAACTCGTCCACCAGGATATGGCGGATCTGCACATCCAGTTTCAGCGCCAGGTCCGTGGGTGACTCAGCTTCGCCCAGCGCGGTAAGCGCGGCCTGGGCCACTTCCGTGTAGTCGGTGGCGCCCAACTGCTGGAAAACGAGTTTCAGCTCCGCCACCAACAGCGGCAACACCTGCGCCAGCGCCTGCAGCAATTGCCACTGATCCCGCACCATACCCGCGGGTAGGACCCGCACCTCGGCGATGGTATCGAGCAGCTGCCGGTTGCCGGCCAGCTCCGCAAGCAGCTCCTTGAGGCGGGTTTTATATTCGTCCGCACGGGGTTTTTCCGGGTCCTTCTTTCCCAGCGCGGGGAAGCCCAGATTTTTGTTGATCCCCCCCGGTTTGCGCAGCTCGCCGGTATTGGTCACCAGCAGGCCCACCAGCGCCAGCCACTGGGGCAGGGCCTGATTGGTGACCGGCGGCAGTGTACCGAGATCCGCGCACTGGCACAGCGGGTGATCCGGTTTGTCCTTGCGCAGATTGGTGCCGGCAAAATTCGCGAGTTCCACCAACTCGCCGGCATAGCCGCGCAGCGCCTGTTGCAGCGCGCCGAGGTTTTCTGTAATCAGTTCGTCGATGACAAAATGAAAGTAATCTTCGGCGCCCTCCAGGTTGACGTTCAGCAGTGGCCCCAGCCACTGCTCCCGTTTGGCCAGCAATATCTGTAACAACTTATTGAGCTGGCCGAGATCGTTGTCCAGGTGCAACAGCAGGGATTGCAGCGCGCCGTCCGGCTCCTCGGTATCCAACTGCTTCAGCAGGTTGACGATCGCCATTTCAAACGCAATCTGCGGCTGCTCCAGCGGTTCGCCGGGCGCGCCCATGCCGCTCTCGATGGGGAGCTGGCTGGCCAGGCTGCGGCAGAGGCCGTCGATGGTCTGGATACGCAGGCGCTGGGGGGATTGCAGCAGCTGCCAGTTCTTCTCTTCGTCCCGTTGCAACAGTTGCCGCGCCAGAATCCAGGTAGTGCGCTCATGGGGATTTTCCGGCTCGGCAGTTTCCCGCGCATTGCGCAGCGCCTCGATCAGCCGCTCGCGCATCTCGCCCGCCGCCTTGCGGGTAAAGGTGATCGCCAATACTTCCTCCGGCTGCTCGCAACTGCCGAGCAGTTTCAACAGCCGCTGGGTGAGCAGGCCGGTCTTGCCGGAGCCGGCGGGGGCGGAGACGGCGAAGCTGGCGCGGATATCCAGTGCGCGGGTTCGAGCTTTGGTGTCGACGGGTTGGCTGACGGTATCGGTTACTTCGATCATAGAATTTTCTAGGCTGAGAGCAGGAAATGCACTTTGGGCTGCCCTTTATTTATTGGATATTTCGCTATTGGTTCAGTTATTTTCTGACGGCTTTCTGCTAGCTTGCCCCTGCCAAGTAAAGAATCATTCTGCCGTTTTCATCCATTCCGGCCACCGATTAAGCGGCCAGAGATCGCGCTGCGCAAAGTTATCCGCCTGCCGCTCAAACACCAGCGCTGCATATCCTTCGCGGTACTCCTCCGCCAGTTGCGACAGGCCCAGGCGCCAGTGGTCGATCAGTTGTTCCCAGTTGCCAAAGGACGATTCCTTCTGCGTGTCCGCCACCGCCTTGATACCCTCGATGGGCTCCGCAATATCCCCACAGCCTTTAAATTTGCTATCACCGTCGCGCACCTGAGCAAAGGCGATGGCGCGAGCCTCGGTTTGCATCAGTGCGTAGAGAGGCAGCTGGGGTTCACGCACGCGTTCGCTCAGCCAGTCGTTGATGCTGGGCACGCCGGTTTTGTAGTCGATTACCAGTTGTTCGCCGTTGGGCAGGGTGTCCAGGCGGTCGAGGCGAAGATGGAAGCCGAGGCCGGCGAGTTCGATGGGTTGTTCCCATTCGATCCGGGTCACGGCGAAATCCGGGCGGGACATTTCCACTTCCAGCCACTGCTCCAGCAGTCGGGTGAGCCGCTGTTGTTCCAGTTGCCAGAAGCCGACGGGAAGTTGGCGATGTTGGGCCTGTTTTTCGCGGATGGCGTTTTCCACTGCTTCGCGGATGCGCTGCTGGCGTTCTTCGCCTTGCAGCTTGTGCAGGGAAAAGGCGTCGGCCTGGGGGAAAGAGAGCCAGAAGTGGGCGAGCACCTGGTGTACCAGGTTGCCGCGCTCGGCGGCGGAGAGACCGAGCGCGGGCGCCTGATAGCTGGCGGCGCCCAGGCGGTATTGCAGTTGCGCGTTCAGCGGGCAGAGCGCCTGGGCCTTCAGTACCGAGGCGCCGCCGCGCACCCGTGCGCGCTCTTCGGCGGGCAGGGGCGGCAGTTGTTCGTCTTTGATTTTTTCCAGCGAGGCGCCGGTTTCCAGCTGGCGGTAAAAAGGTTCCAATGGGTCCCCATTTACAGTTGCCGCTTGCGGCAACTGTCCGAACAGGGAACTCAGCTGTTGCTGTATGCCGTCTTCCTCACGGGCGAAACTGACGGTGATATCGGTGGCGGCACCGAGCAGGTCCCGGGTGATCTGGCGGGCCAGTTCCAGTTCGCGTTCGGCGCTGGCTCGGGGCATCTGCCAATGCTTTTGCCAAGGCATAGGCAGCAGCGGATTGGGCGAGGGGGGCGGCGGCCACTGCTGCTGGCCGAAGCCCACCAGGCGCAGGTGGTCGAAGGCGAGGCCGCCGGCTTCCAGTACGCCGAGTATCTGCACCGGGCTGTCCCGGGTCTCCGCCTGGAAGGGGCTGCGGTTGGCGATCTGGTTCAGCTGTTGCAGCGCCTGGTTCAGAGTGAGGGAGCCGGCAAAGGTGCTGAGCGCGGCCAATTCTTCCAGTGCGCCTTCCCACTGGGTGAGTTGCTGGTATTCCTGGCTGTCCGGGTTGCGCGCGCCGGGCCAACCGAGGGTTTCCAGGGTTTGTGAGAAGCGCTGCGCCCAGATCTCCGCGGGCGCCCGCTGCCAGCGGCGCGCGAAGTCGGCGACTTTTTCCAGTTGTTTGGGCAGGGGACCCTCGGGTGAGAGTTCCGCTGCGATTTTTTCCGCGCGATAGCGCAGGGTGGCGCCGTCGATCTGCCACAGCTCCAGCTTTTGCAACTGCCGGAAGAGGGCGCTGCGCAGATGCAGTTCGTCGGTTGTGCCCCAGAACGGCGAGAACAGAATATTTTTCAGCTGGGCGTAGTCCCACTGGTCGCGCAGCAGTTCCAGCAGCTGTATGGCCGCGGCGCCCACCGGGGTTTGCGCCAGCGGGGTGCCGGCGGAGAAGTTGAACGGCAGGGTATAGCGGGGCTGGTCCGGGTTCAGCCACTGGGGTTCCAGCACGCGGGCGAAAATATTCTCCACCTGGGCGCGGCACTGGCCCAGGTTGTTGACCACTATACCGAGGCCGGCGCCCGGGTTCTGCCGCAGTTTGTCCGCCGCCCAGCGCGCGGCCTGCAGCAGTTCGTCTTCCAGGTCCGCGCAGGGGGCGCAGGTGATTTGAGCGTCGGCTTCCGGGCTCTCGCAGCGCGTCACCTGTTCCGCGGCGAGGTTCACTATGTCCTCGGCGAGCGGGGAAATCTGCGCGAATCCGGCCAGTGCCAGCCGCGGTATGCGGAGTAGCACACCTTCGCGAAAGGCGCGGGCGATCAGTTGGTCCCGCTGGTCCTGGGTAATGGCGTTGTGGGTTTGCAGCTGGGTTTGGAAGGCGTCGAGCATATCGAACAGCGGGAAGTCCGCGCGCGCGAGGGCGAACTGTTCCAGCAGTGGCGGCAGGGTTTCATCCAGGGTGCCGGGATCGGACAGCAGGCGCCATTGCATCAGCTGGCTCAGCGCGCTGTCCGCATCGCGGCACAGCTGCTGGCTGTTGAGCAGTTGCCTATCCAGTGACTGGTCCAGCGCCCGCTGCCACAGCAGCTGGCGCTGTTCCCGATTCAGCACCTGCCTGAGCGCTGGTTGCCAGTTGCGTTGCTGAAGTTGAAACCAGCATTTGTCCAACCAGCCCTGCAGGGATTCCACCGGCGGCGGGGCCCAGCAACTACCCGCGGCCTGTTGTGCGCCGTAGACCTGCTGGCAGCGATTGCGCAGGCGGTTGGTCGGGGTCAGCAGCAGGCCGCCCGGGGGGAGTTGCGCGAGTATTTCCAGTAGGGGGAAGGCGGGTTGCAGCATTTTTTTCGTTTGTTGTCCGGTTTGATTTTAAGTGGCCGCGTGCGTCTGTTGGTTTAGCTAACTATCTCCATCGGCATCGGAGCGTGTTCCGCAAAAGCCGCTCCGATCATTCCCTGTGGGTCCAGCGCGCTGGTCAGCAGC
Organism: Microbulbifer sp. TB1203; assembly: GCF_030997045.1. NCBI lineage: Bacteria > Pseudomonadati > Pseudomonadota > Gammaproteobacteria > Cellvibrionales > Microbulbiferaceae > Microbulbifer > Microbulbifer sp. TB1203. The sequence continues at coordinate 1,076,356 of NZ_CP116899.1, forward strand.
AACCCGGCCTCGGGCGAACCCGGCAGCGCCAATTCCAGCTCTTCCAGCCACCAGTGCACACGCCGGGCAATAGCCGCACCGGAGTCCAGCCACAGGATATGGCGGGGCGCATAGCGGTCCAGTTCCTCCCGCAATAGGGGAAAGTGGGTACAGGCCAGCACGGCGATATCCACCTTGTCCCCGCCGGGGGCATCGAAGATACGGCTCAGCACCGGGGCCAGGTCTTCGGCGGTAACCGGCTCGCCGCGCAGCTTGGCTTCCGCCAGGCGCACCAGCTCCGGTGCGGGCACGTTGATCACTTGGGCGCCGTTGGCGAATTCCTCGATCAGGTCGTGGGTGTATTTGCGGTTGACCGTACCCTCGGTGGCGATCAGGGCGATGGTGCCACTGCTGCTTGCCGCCGCCGCGGGCTTGACCGCCGGCACCACGCCCACCACTGGTTGCGCGAGGACTTCGCGCAGTTGTGGCAGGGCCAGGGTGCTGGCGGTGTTGCAGCCCACCACCAGGATATCCGCCCGGCTCCGGGCCATCATGCGGCCCGCTGTCTCGACGATACGCGGGCGCAGCTGCTGCTCTGTCTTGTCGCCGTAGGGGAAGAAGCCGTTGTCGATGCCGAAGTGTAGGGTGAGGCCGGGCAGCAGGGCACGGATCTCCCGCGCGATACTAATTGCACCCACGCCGGAATCGAAGACCAGTACACTTGGGGGCCGGTCCGCCCCCTTGCTAGAATGCGCGCTCGCCAATGCTGTTACCCAAAGCTGATTTGGGCATAGCATAACAAACATCCACCCGACCAAGAGCACCCCATGGAAGTCTTCCCCCTGCGGATCGAACTGGACCTGGCAGTCGGTGCCGCCCTTGCGCTGCTCGGCCTGCTGGCCGCAGCGGTATGGCTGGGCCGCGCGGGCTTGGCGCGCCGACTGGAGCAGAGTCTCGGGTCGCAGGCGGTGTTGCAGGCGCGGCTCGACAACAGCCGCGAGCGCGAGGCCCAGCTCTCCGCCGAAGTGCAGGCACTGCGCACCGAGCTGGAGGATAAACTGCAGCGCCTGACCCGCAGCCAGGTGCTGGTGGAGAAGAGCGAGGCGGCGCTGGCGGAGCAGCGTCAGCTGCTGGAGCAGACCCGCAAGGCCATGGCCGAGCAGTTCGAGAACCTGGCCAATCGCATCTTCGAGGAGAAGCAGCAACAGTTCGTACGCCGCAGCGAGGACAGCCTGCGCAAGAGCCTGGACCCACTGGAGCGCCAGTTGGGGGATTTCCGCAAGCGGGTGGAGCACGTCTACGACCGCGAGAACGCCGAGCGCAACAGCCTGCTGGGGCAGATCAAGGCGCTGCGCGAGCAGACCCAGCGCATCAGCGAAGAGGCTCTCAACCTGACCTCGGCGCTCAAGGGCGACCGCAAGGTGCAGGGCAACTGGGGCGAGGTGGTGCTGGAGCGGCTGCTGGAGGAGTCCGGCCTGCAGAAAGGGCGCGAGTACGATACCCAGGTCAGCTTCATCGGGGATGGCCGCCGTCGCCAGCCGGACGTGATCGTGCACCTGCCGGAAAACAAGGACCTGATTATCGACGCCAAGGTCTCGCTGCTGGACTACGAGCGCTACTGTTCCGCGGAAACCGACGAGGAACGGGCCCAGGCGCTGAAGCAGCATGTGCAGTCCCTGCGCGCGCATATCGCCGGCCTGAACAAGAAGGCCTACGAGCAACTCGAGGGTGTGCGCACCCTGGATTTCGTCTTTATTTTCGTGCCCATCGAGGCCGCCTACATGCTGGCCATGCAAGCGGACCCGGGGCTGTTCCGCGATGCCTACGACAAGCATATCGTGCTGGTGAGCCCTACCAGCCTGATGGCTACCCTGCGCACGGTGGAGAATATCTGGCGCTACGAAAAGCAGAACAAGAACGCGGAGAAAATCGCCGAGGAGGCGGGCAGGCTGCACGATCAGTTTGCCATGGTGCTGGAGTCCCTCGATGAACTGGGCAGCCGCATCCGCCAGGCGGAGGACGCCTACCAGCAGACCTACAAGCGCCTGGCCACCGGCCGCGGCAATGCGGTTAAGCGTATCGACAGCCTGCGCAAACTGGGCGCCCGAACCCGCAAGCGGATAGATGCAAACCTGCGCGAGCAGGCGGAGACTTCCGACAGCAGGGCGCTACCCGAACCCCAGACCGAAACCGAAGGCGAATAAAACCCGATGGAGATATTCGCCTTTGCCCTGTCGGTCACCGGACCGATCTTTCTCACATTGATTATCGGTTACTGGCTGGTGCGCCTGGGCCTGCTGCGCGACGCGTTTGTCGACGACGCCTCGCGGCTGGTGTTTATGATCACCCTGCCGGTGTTGCTGTTTATCAATATTTTTACGGCGGACGCCGAGCTGGGGCAGGAGTTGCCGCTGTTGGCGGCAGGATTCCTGGGAACCGTCATCACGATTCCATTAGCCTGGGTAGTGGCCCGGCCGTTGGCGCGGGGGGACCGCAGCGCTTTTATTCAGGGCGCTTTCCGCGGCAACCTGGGAATTATCGGCTTGGCCTGGGCGGCCAACGCCTACGGCAGCAGCGGCCTGGCCCAGGCGGCGCTGCTGATGGCAGTGGTCACCATTCTGTACAACCTTGCGGCGGTTGTGCTGTTTGCGATGTACAGCCAGCAGGCAAGTTTCAGCTGGAAAAAGCTGGCGAAAGACATTGTGCAGAACCCGCTGATCGTGGCCATCGTACTGGCGCTGATCTGCAAGCAACTGGGCGTGAAACTGCCGGAGATTCTGTTGCAAACCGGTGATTACCTGGCCTCCATCACCCTGCCGCTGGCGCTGCTGTGTATCGGCGCCAGCCTGGATTTCAGCTTGCTGCGCCGCAGCTCGCTGGCTGCCTTTGGTGCGGTTGGATTCAAACTGTTGGTTGTGCCGGCGGTCCTGATCGCCTTCGGCTGGCTGTTTCAACTGCCGTCGCAGTCCATGGGCGTACTGCTGCTGCTCGCCGCTTCGCCCAGCGCCACCGTATCTTTTATCATGGCGCGGGCGATGGGGGGCAACAGCCAGTTGGCAGCCAATATCGTCGCCCTGAGCACACTGCTGTCTATCGTTACCGCCAGTCTGGGGCTGGCGCTGTTGGAGGTCTATCTATGAGCCCTTTTCCCACCTGGCTGCTGGTTGCGGCAGCGCTGATCGACTTTGTGCTGGCGGTGATCGCCGGTTATTACCTGCGCAAACTGCATATTGCGCAAAAGGCGCAGGCACAACAACTGGCGGAACTGGAACAGGCGGCACATGACCAGCGGCGGCGGGTCAACGACAGTATCCAGATACTCGCCCGCACACTGCTGGACGACGGGGTGGGGCTGACCGAGGCCTCGATCCGCATTCGCGTTTTGCTGGATGCGCTGCAGGTGGAGCAGAGTGTGCGCGACGAGTTTGTGGCTTTCTATACGGTGGCGGACAAGACCAGCCATATTCCAATTCTGCAGGAGTGGAAGAAGTTACCGCGCAAGAAGCAGTTCCAGTTTGAGCAGGAAATGGCGAAGCTCGAGGTGGAGTATCGGGATTTTGCGTTGGATGCGGCGCAACGGATTCTCGGCAGGTCATTTTAGGTCGTCACACCGGCGCACGCCGGTGTCCAGCCTTGTAGGATGGGCAAAGCGGAGCGTGCCCATCAGCCGAGTTAAAGACGGGCACGTCGCTGCGCTCCTTTGCCCATCCTACTTGCGGGTCAACAGCAGCCCTGACTCGGTATGGTCGGTATACGGAAACTGATCGAATATCGCGAAACGTTCCACCCGATGCGTCTTGCTCAGTTCCGCCAGGTTTTCCAGCTGTGTCTCAGGGTTGCAGGAGATATACAGAATCCGCGGGAAGCGAGCGACCATTGCACAGGTGTCCGTATCCAGCCCGGCGCGGGGCGGGTCCACCAGCACGGTGGAGAAGTCGTAGCTGCCCAGGTCGATATCCCTGAGCCGGCGGAAGGGGCGCACCTTGTCGATGGCCTGGGTGAATTCCTCGCTGGACAGGCGCACGATAGCCAGATTGTCCACCCCGTTCGCGCGGATATTTTCCTGCGCGGAATTGACCGAGACCTTGGAAATTTCTGTCGCCAGCACTTTATCGAAATGCTCGCTGAGCGGAATGGTGAAGTTGCCGTTACCGCAGTAGAGTTCCAGCAGGTCGCCGCGGCTTTCTTTGCAGACATCCTTGGCCCAGCCGATCATCGCGCGGCAGATTTCGCCATTGGGCTGGGTAAAACTGCCCTCTACCTGCTTGTACTGGTAGGTTTTGTCGCCGATTTGCAGCCGTTCGATGACGTAATCCCGCTCCAGAACCACCTTCTGTTTGCGCGAGCGGCCGAGGACCGGGAAGCCCAGTTTTTCCTGCAGGGCGCGGGCGGCGGACTCCCAGTCTTCGTCCAGTTTCTTGTGGTAGATCAGGGTAACCAGCGCATCGCCACCCAGGGTGGTGAGAAACTCGGCGCTGAACAGGCGTTTTCTGAGAACCTCGCTGGCGTTGACCGCCTCCAGCACCAGGGGCATCAGGCGATTGATCAGCTCGGAGCCGACGGTAAACTCCTCGATAATAAACGGCTTCTTGTATTCGCCCTGGCGAAACATGGCGTAATGGGCGCGGCCCTGTTCCTGCCAGACCTTGAACTCCGCGCGCAGCCGGTAGTGACTGGGGGGCGAGGGGAAAACTTCCGGTTCCCGGTCGGTGTAGTCCCCATAGGCCTCGCGCAGACGCTCCACCTTCTGTTGGAGCTGTCGGGTGTAGTCGTCTGTGTTTACACTGTGTATGGCCATAATTGAACTAACTATAGGGGAGGGGCCCGGCTTCGGAGGCTGGGTGGCATTGCTTCGGAAATTCAGGGCGCGGATTATATGGCAATTGGTGAAATACAAATACCGGTGCGCGGCCAGGGGCTGCACGAATTTACCGACCAGGTGAACGACTGGGTGAGGGAGCAGGGGGGCGGCGACGGCCTCTGTACCCTGTTTATCCAGCATACCTCCGCCAGCCTGCTGGTCCAGGAGAACGCCGATCCCAGCGCGCGGGAGGATCTGGAGAACTGGCTGAACCGGCTGGTGCCGGAAAATGATCCGCTCTACACCCACACCCTGGAGGGGCCGGACGATATGCCGGCGCATATCAAGGCGGCGTTGACGGCTACCAACCTTTCCATCCCGGTACAGGCGGGGCGGTTGATGTTGGGGACTTGGCAGGGGATTTATCTGTGGGAGCACCGGCATCACCGGGGCAGGCGGCGAGTGATTTTGCACTTCTAGTGCCCCCTCTCCCTAACCCTCTCCCCAAAGGGGGAGAGGGAACTGTGCCCCCCTCTCCCGCTTGCGGGAGAGGGGCCGGGGGAGAGTGCCGGCCAGGAAGAGGGGACTACAGACAGTTGGTGGGCTTGGGCAGGCCGGCGATCTTGCTGGCCACTTTGGCGGGGCTCGGCGGAAACAGCTGCATCAGGTAGATACTGCGTCCCTTGTCTGCTCCCAGGTGTTGACCGGCGTATTTGACCAGCGGGCGCATGGCCGGTGACAGTTCGAATTCCCGGTAGAATTCCTGCAGCAGGCGGATTACCTGCCAGTGCGCCTCGGTGAGTTCAATGCCTTCGGCCCGCGCCAACTGCTCCGCCACTGCCGGGCTCCAGTCGTTCAGATTACGCAGGAAGCCCTCCTTGTCCAGCGGAATTTCCCGGCCTTCCACCTGAATGCTTTTCATCACTTGAACCAGCTGACGATAGGGTTGTGTTCGGTGCACAGCGACACCCAGCGGGCATCGTCGATCGCCTGGATATTTTCCGGAACCGACAGGCCGCGTGCACGAGTGTCAGCCTCCAGGCAGTAGACCGGCGATACGGCAATTTTTTCCGCCGCGGGTCCACTCAGGGCGTAGACTCCGTCCTCGATCAGCAGCAGGGCATCGCCCTCGGCGAAACTGCCGATACACTCAATTAGTGCGGACGAGCTGTAGGGAGATTTGCTGACGATATGCAGGGTCATGTCAAAAACTCAGTACGCTGTCGTAGTCGGCGATAAAACTGCCGGTATCGGCAATCAATTTTAACCCGGCGCCGGGAATTTGCAGTTGCCCGGCATCGATACCCCGCTCCTGCAGGCTGCGCTCGCAGATATGAACAGTTTCCACTCCAAATATCGGCAACGCCTGCAGGTTGCGCCGCAGGTTCTTCTGTTCGATGGCCTCTGCTCGCTGGTCGTCCAGCAATTGGAAGACGCCGTCGCCGAGGAAGAGCAGGTCCGCTACCTGATCCATGGCTGCCGCGGCGAGTACCGCCTCCAGGCCCTCGCGGGCGAGAGCGTTGCCGTAGGGCGCCTGGCGGCAAAGGGCGAGCAGGCGTTTTGCCATTTCAGGCTCCAAAAGTTATCAGGCGATCGGATTTGGCCGCGGCGTCCGCCAGTTGGCCGAGACCGGACAGTTCGAAACCTTCGGCGAGATTGGCCGCGGGCTTTTCCAGCCGCAATGCCTCGCTTTCATTGAGTACGCCACGCCGCTGGGCGGCGGCGATGCAGACCACCAGATCCAGTCGGTGCTGTTCCTGCAACGACTGCCAGCCGGCGACCAGGTCGATCTCATCCTGCGGTGGTGCACTCAGCGAGCTGCCGTTGTGCACACCGTCGCAGTAGAAGAATACGCGGTGGATTTCGTGACCCTGTTGCAGTAGCGCGCGGGCGAAGCGCAAGGCGCTGGCGGCGGATTGCGACGCGTGTGGGGCGCCGTAGATTACCAGGGAAAATTTCATCGTGGCCGGATATTAAAATGCCCCGCAAAGCGGGGCATTGGTTTCTCTACAGGGGCCATGTTCGCGATCGGATATCAATCGCGGGCATGGCCCGCTCCTACAGAATGATTCCTTCGGCATCAATCGTCGGAGGCGAAGCCGAAGAGATGCAGCAGGGCGGTGAACAGGTTCAGGATATCCAGGTACAGGGCGGTGGTGGCCATCAGATAGTTGGTCTCGCCGCCGTTGATGATCCGACTGGTATCGTAGAGGATAAAGCCGGAGAACAGCAGCGCGATCACACCGCTCAGCACCACGCTGGCCAGCGGCATATACACGCCGAACATGCTGGCGATCATCATGCCCAGGGCGCAAACCAGCACCGCGATCAGGCCCACGAACAGGAAACCGCCCATAAAACTGAAATCCTTGCGGGTGGTCAGCACGTAGGCGGACAGCGCGAAGAAAATCAGTGCGGTGGTGCCCAGGGCCTGCATTACGATTTGCCCGCCACCGGCGAGACCCAGATAGTACTGCAGTATTGGCCCCAGGGAGGCGCCGAGCAGGCCGGTAAATGCGAACACCACGCCGACACCGGCGGCGGAGTTGGCGGTGCGCGGCAGGACAAACCACACCAGCACGATGGCGGCGATGGAACAGATCAGCCCCATGCCACGCCCCATACCGATAGCCATGGCGATGCCGGCGGTGAAGGCGCTGAACAATACGGTCATGGCCAGAAGGGCATAGGTATTGCGCAGTACCTTGGACGTCTCCGCGCGGTCCAATGCCTGGGATTGTGTGTAAACTTGCGGCTGCATTAGCAACTCCTGCTATTGATCCAATGATGTTAGGGAATCATATAGGCGGCCAGTTGGACCTTCAAGGGGAACCGGAATTCGTTTCTTGGAACTGGGGGCCGCGGAGCCTTAGATACTCTGTTTCCAATCAAGTTCTGGCCATACCGGCGGCCCCTGGTATCCACTCCGACCTGGGTTCCGGTGCCGGATCGGTCCGGCATGACGTTCCTGCGCCGCAACGACGATAATGCGCCGTAGGGGCGAACCACTCAATCCTCCCCACCCAGCACCAGATCCGCAATCAGCGGCAGATGGTCGGAGGCCTGCCGGGTGAGTTCGGTCCGCGGCACCAGTATCCGGCTTACTTCAAGGCCCGGCTCCACAAAGATATGGTCAATGCGCACCTTGGGCATGCGGCTGAAGAAGGTGCCCAGGGGGATGTGCTCGGGCGCCTTGATCTGGGCGTCGTGTAACCGACTCCCCAACCGCTTGCACTCGATGGAATTGGGCAGGGCGTTGAAATCCCCGAGCAGGAGCCTGGGCCCCCGGCAGTTCGGATGCGCCAGCCATTCGGGACCGAGCAGGGCCTCCACCTGGCGCAGGCGCTCGGCCTTGGACAGGCCCAGGTGGGTGTTGAGTATCTGCACATGCTTGCCGTTGTATTCCACTTCCACCCACACTGCGCCCCGCGGCTCCTGTGCGGCAGGGTTGAAGCGGGCGGGGCTGAAGCGGGAGCCTTTGTCGCCAGGGGGGCCGGGCAGTATGTCTTTCTTGACCAGGCGCATCGGCAGGCGGGAGAGAATGGCGTCGCCGTAGCGCTCCTCCTCCATATGAATCGCCGGATGGAAATGATAATCCATGGCCAGCAGCCGGGCGATTCGCTCCGCCTGGTCCAGGCCGCCGCTTCTCTGCCGTTTCACGTCCAGTTCCTGCAGCGCTACCACGTCCGGGTGATAACGGGCGATGATCCGCGCGATACGTTGGGGGGACAGCTTGCCGTCCACGCCACGGCAGCTGTGCACATTGTAGGTCATTACCCTCAGGGTTTTGACCGGGGCGGCGCGCGGTGCCGCCGGCGCCGGCCTGGCACCGCGCAGAAAGAGTCTGGCGGCGGAGCGCAGTTCCTCCGGCCGCCAGTAGCCGCGCTCCGGGTCCGGTGGTGGGATATCCGCGGGCATCAGCGCGAAGGCGTGGGTCTCGTTGGGGCCTATGCCGCCGTGGCTGCCGTTCTCCATGGCGAAGGTCATGGGTTCGCGACCCGCACACCAGCCGAACATCATAAATTCCCCGGCGTCCGCGTGGCGGCACAGTTGGGCCACATCCTCGATGGTCTCCTTCGGGAAGGGGTGGCCGCTGCCCAGTAGCTGCGGGCCGTCCTCCGGCAGGCGTACCGGACCCTTATACCACCAACCGTGGACCGGTGAGGCGGGATCTAAGGGATCCGTGCGGTAGAGCACCAGCGGTACTCCCGCCTTCTCCACGATCAGCCGCGCCACCTGTTCCCGCGGGGTACTGTCGAGTTCCAGGTTGTAGAGCATGGCCACCGGGCCGAGGGCGGCCAGGGCGAGGCGCGGTTCGTCGCCCCGATATTGCGGGCTGTCCTCCGGGATCATTTTCTGTATCCACTCGCTGCCGAACAGCCGTGCACGCTCCAGCTGCATGCCGCGCCGGCCATTGCTGTGGTAGCCGCGGGGCTCCGTGGGCAGATCCGCCAGCGCTTCGGTGAGGGCATCTCCCAGGGAGCGGCCGTGCCGCTCCTCATAGGGCTGCGCCTGCTCCTGGCCGTGGTCGGAGAAGATCCACACGTCGTAGTGGCGCCGGTCGGAGCGGTGCGCTGCGCGCCAGATACGCGCGATGGCGTCGTCGATGCCCTTGAGGGTCCAGTGGGCGAAGCCCGAGTGGGGGCCGCGGCGGTGGGACTGCTCGTCGTATCCCAGCAGATTCACGTAGATCACCGGCAGGCCGCGGGCGATATCGATCTTGACCCCGATGGTACACAGTTCCCGCATCAGGATGGTGACCGCGACGCGCGTGGGCACGAACATCAGTTCCCGCATCAGGTCCTGGCCCTGGATAACGCCGCGCACACAATCCACCAGCGCCAGTGCCCCCTCCACGACCACCAGCGCGCCGGTGCGCACCAGGCTCCAGGCATTGGTGATCAGCATCAGCAGCATTTTCAGCGGGCCCGCTTCGCGCAGCGCCGGGCCCCAGCCGCGGTCCGCCGGGCAGAAATGGGCCTCGCCGTGTTCAGCGCCTGCGCGAAACAGGCTGAGGTAACAGCTGCCGCCTCTCAGCAGTGGGTTGCGGTACCGGGCGGTAATTTTCTCCTCCACCCGCGCGGCCACTTCCGGATCGTACATGCGCACCAGTTGCTGGGAGTCGCGCATCATGAAACTGAAGGCGGGAACTGCCTGGCGCACGCCGTAAAACAGCTCCGCCTGTACCGCCGGGGTGGTGGTGGGTATGCCGGGATAGAGGTGTTCCAGGTGGTAGTGTTCCCTGGCTATCAGCCGTTTCAGAAACGGCATCCGGCCTTTGGCCAGTGCTTTTTCCAGTTGCGGATGGGCCAGGCCGTCGATCTGGATCAGGATCAGCCCAGGGGCGCTGGATGGGGATTTGCTGGTGGGCAGGCCCAGCAGCCGGGCCATCCATTCGCTGCGGCTGAAACGGCGGCGCCAGCGACGCAGTGTGGTCTCTATGCGCCCGATCATTGCCGCTCGGATGGTGTTTGGGTGTGGGTGAAGGCGGCGCCGGCGGCGCCGGTGACGCCTTCGATGATTTCCCATTGGGCGCCGATCAGGTTGCGCAGGCGCATCCACTGGGCGTACAGGGAGTCGTCCAGTGACCAGGGGTGTTCGAGCAGCGGCCGGTACAGCTGCAGGGCGCGCTCCGCGCAGCTTTCCATGGAAAAGTCCTCCGCGGTGCGCAGTGCCTGCTCGTGCAGCTTGCGGCGCTCCGATAGGGGCAAGTCCCGCAGCCACTGCAGGGCGTCGACAAAGTCGCCGCTGTGCTGCCGCGGCAGCAGGCGGCCGTTTTCCCCGTCGCGCACCACTTCACGGGTGCCATTGGCATCCAGCGCGATCACCGGCACACCGGCGGCCATGGCCTCGGTGAGCACCATGCCCTGGGTCTCACTGGTGGAAGCGAATACAAAGGCGTCCATGGCGGCATAGGCATCCCGCTGCGCCTCTCCCTGCAGAGTCCCGGGCATGTGCAGGCGGTCGGCCAGTCCGCGGGCGGCGAACTGCCCGGTGAGCTGCTCGGTGGTGGGGCCGGAGCCGACGATTAAAAAGTGCGCGATGGTATTCTCCTGCATAAATTCCGCCACTGCACCGGCGAGGAATTCCAGGTTTTTTTCCGGTGCCAGGCGCCCCAGGTGGCCGAGCAGCAGGGCCGATTCCGGTATGCCGAACCGGGCCCGAGCCCGGGCACCGTCACCGCCGCGAAAGTTCTCCAACTGCACGCCGGTGGGCACTTCTGCAATGGAGGTTTTCACTCCGCGCTCGTGCAGCAGTTTGGCAATGCTCAGGCTGGGTGCGAATACCAGGCTGGCGAGATTGGCGTAGCGGGTGGCCAGCTCGATGACGAAGCGCTTCAGTGCCTGGGAGTCCGCCGGAACGTAGTGGGTATAGCGCTCGTAAAGCGTGTGGTGGGTGAAAACCAGCGGCAGTTGCCGCGAGCGGGCGATGCGCAATGCGGTCATGCCCAACAGAAACGGGTGGTGGGAGTGGACGATATCCGGGCGGAATTCGTTGAGCTTTTCGCTCAGGTGTCCGGAAAAGGGCAGGGCTACGGAGAAGTCACTGCCATTGAAGTTCTGGATCGCAGAAATCCGCACCACATCCTTCTCGTCCCCGTCTGTCTCGCTGTCGGTCTGAGGAAACTCCGGTGCGACGATCAGGACCTCGTGGCCGCGCTTGCGATATTCCTCGCTGAACGCCGCCACCGATCGGGCCACGCCGCCTACATGGGGAAGGTAGGTGTTGGTGAGCATCACGATATTCATTGTCGTGACAGCTCCACAGTACTGGCGCCGGGCGCGGCAGTCACCGGGACGTGACCGAGCGCGCGGACTTCAATCGGGGGAGCGGCCCGGTGCCATTTTGCGCTCCAGGTTACCCTTGGAATGCTCCCGGGGGTTATTTCCAGTGACAGGGTGCCGAATCGGGTCGGGGCGGGGCCAAAGCGAATGGAGCTGGCAGACGGCTCCGCCAGCCACTCCTCGGGCAGGCCGGAGGCGAGGATCAGGGTTTCCCCTTCTTCGCGTACAAAACAATTGCGTTGCATGGCTACCCATTCCGCCGCTGCCCAGGCGTGCTGACCATCGCCCATACAACCACCCAGGGAGTGCGGGTGAATGGCCTCCGGCCATTGCCCGGTGGGCGATGCCAGCCTGGCCACATTGCGCATTAATTCCACGCAGCGGGCATCGCCGGCGCGCAGCAGCACCTGGGCTATATGTAGGGTGAGGTAGGCGTTGATGCCGGAATGGATCATATCCTGGAAGAAGCCGCCACTGACAAAGCATTTGTCCATCAAAAATTCCGTAAGATCCGTCAACCGGGGATCATCGGGTGGATACAGCTGCAACGGGTAGCCGGCGGCGATGGAACCGATGGCCCCCGCGTCCAGGCGCCGGTTTGGGGAGGCGGGCATGGCGGGCCTGCCCAGGCGTTCGGCGGCATCGGCGAGGCTTTCATCGATGGTCCGCTGGAGGTCTTCCGCCTGGGCAGCAAAGGTTTTGCCGTCATTCTCCAGTCCTTCCCGCCGGCAGATCGCCGCTGCGGCGTTCAGGCCAGCGACTCCCCAGAAGTCGTCCCAGTAGTAACAGTCATTGGGCCCCAGATGTTCCGCGCTGAAGCCCGCCGGCAGCAGGCCGCCGCAACGGCTGCCGTCGCTGGGCAGCCGCTTGGCATCTATCCAGCGCGCGCCGCGCAATACCGCCTCGCGCCAATCGGACTTCAGGGGGCGGTTGGTGAACTGGCAGAAGAGGTCGAAGATCCACAATGCCTCGCCATTGGAATCCCATTCACCGTCCTGGGAGTGGAAGAATCCGTCGCGTTTCTGCCGGTGTGGGAACTGGTCCAGTGCCCGTTCGGCCCGTTCGACCAGGCCGGCGTGTAGCAGGGTTTGGATCATGAATGCGGCGTCGCGAAACCAGAATCTCTTGTAGGTGTAGGGCCCCGGATATACGTCTTGCGGGGAGTGCAGCACCAGGGTACGGATAGCGGCATCGTAGAGAAACTGCAGTTGTTCATCCGGCACCGATATGGCGCAGTGGTTTTGCAGGTTATCCTGCCAGCTTGCCGGCAATTTGCTTTTGCGTCGGCCGCTGTGCAGCGGGATCTTTACCCCGGTGTGCAAAGGCTTGCCGGCCTCGATACGAAACAGCGCTGCGGCGGTGGCCATGCCGACCTCGCATTCGCCGTGGACCTGGCCGGCTTGTTCCGCCAGGCGCAGGAAAATATCGCCGTGGCGGTAATCGGAGGCGAGGTGGCGGTCCACCGGTCGGTCGAATTCCACTGCGGTTTTTTCCTCGATCAACCAATGGCGCCGGTCGTCGTCGAGGCGCACTTTGTGCACGAAACTCACTCCCTCCGGGTTGCAGGGGCGCAGGGTAACCACCAGCCAGCCGCCGCCGGTACTCCGTGCCTGCAGTTCCAACAGGCAGTGGCTGTCATCGCTGTCCAGTTCCACTTTGGCGCGGTTGTGCAGATAGAGTTCACCTAGGCTACTTTCGGTAACCACGGAGGTATTTTCGTCCATTTCCAGACGTTGACCGCAACTCTTCAGTTGCGATGGAATTAATTGTTCACCCTCATCGCCGATCACCCAGGTGTCGATGGACCAGCCATCGTAATGCGGAGTGAGCAGGCCGCGGGGGTCCACGATCGGCATTTCCTCGCAGTCGGGAATTCCCACCGCAGTCCAGTTGCGGTGACTCAGGTTGCAATGGGTGATTGAGAAGGCCCGCGGGATAAAGGACTCGTCGCGGGGATTGAACTGGCGTTCGATCCAGTAGGGCCAGACCCAGTCCAGGTTATGTTGGATCACTTTGCTGTTGATCAATGCGCGGGCGTGAAAAACCATTCCCGCACGCAACAGTTCGATGGGCTCGCTTACCTCCGAAGGCTCGGCAAAGCGCTGCATCCTCGCCATCACTGACATGGGATCGAGGAAGCCGTGGGCTGTTGCAAATCTGCGCACGAAGAAGCGCCAGGGCAACCATTTCATCCAGGGCATCAGAGATCCTCTCGGTCAATTTTCCTCGCCAGCGCTCGGCGGGCCATGCGGGTCAACCCGATCACCGCGATCACCGCCAGCACGAACCCCATGAGGTAGAAAAACCACTGCAGTGGTGTGCGTTCAGTGGGTGCGCTTCCTATGGTGGCGAGGTCCGAGGCGATGGAACCCAGGTAGACATTGTTCAGGCTGTAAGGAATGATGCCGATCAAGTTGCCGAGTGCGAAATCCCGCAGGCGCAACGGCGTCAGGCCAAAAAAATAATTGGAGAGCTTGAACGGAAAGAGAGGCACCAGCCGGGTCAGCATCACCATGCGCCAGCCCTCGTCCCTGATTATCTCGCCGAGGTCGGGAGGTTTGATATGTGACATCAGCCAGCGCGACGGCCGCGGGCCGAACAGGTAGCGGGCGATCAGGAAAGCCAGGGTCGAACCCAATGCCGTACCTGCGACAACCAGCAGGGTACCCTTCACCACGCCGAATACAAAGCCGGCGCCCATGGTGAAAATGACCCCGGGCAGAAGCACCACAATCGCTGCGGCCATGATCAGGATAAACAACAGGCTCGCCTGCCAGCCGCGGCTCTCCAGCCACTGTAGTACGGCTACAATTCGCTCGTCCAGATCGAAGTAGAAAAGCAGGGCCAACACGACGGCTACGACCAGGATACTGATCAGGATGATCCACACGAGGGAATGCTTTGCCGTCATGTTCCCGCCCGAAAATAGCTCGAAGACCGCAACTTTTAGCGCTTGCCAACTTATAGACTAGTCAAATGAAGCGGGTTCTGGGCGGGGCCTCCAAGTTTACCGAAGAGGTATAACCGTCTTGCAAAATGGCGCTGAGCGGCTATAGGGAAGTGTGGCATGGAAAAAGGTTGCGATCAGCACTGGTGTGGAATCGGAGGTGTTGCCGGTCAGCCAAGTACCAAGGGAGTGAATGGTGATACATTTTGATCCCCGCGTTCTTGCTCCGGCAGCTGTGGCGATATTGTTCAGCGGAGCGGTGCAGAGCGCGGAAGAAGAGGACGCCTCTGATACCTCCGGCAGATACGGCAGCGTCAGTGGCAGCCTGTTGCTGTCCAGCAACTACATGTTCCGGGGGATATCCAACTCCAACAACCGCCCTCAGGTCCGCGGTGACCTGAACTGGTCCCATGACGTCGGCTTATACGCGGGCATTTGGGCCTCCAATACGAATTTCGGCGGCCCTGGCAACAGTATGGAACTGGACCCTTATATCGGTTTTGCCGGCGATGTGGGGGAGACGCCTTTCAGCTACGATATCGGCTTCTGGTCCTACAACTACCCGGGCTCTGAATCCGACCTCGACTACCAGGAGTCTTACCTGGTGCTCACCTACAAGGTGGACAAATTCTCCGCCAAACCGAGCTTCTGGTACTCCGATAACTATTTTGGCAAGGATTTTCTCAACGGCGTTTCCTCCTTTGCCTACGACCTGACCTTGAGCTACGAATTCCCTCTGAATATCACGCTTTCCGGGGTGGTGGGGCGGCAGACTTTCGGCTCCAGCGCCGACGAACTCGATTACACCTATTACAGCCTGGCCCTGTCCAGGACGTGTGGCGATTTTTCCTTTGAATTGAGTTGGCACGATACCAACGGAATCGATCCGTTTTTGGCGGACCCGGAGCTCGCGGATGGGAAAGTGGTGGTTGGGTTGACGCGGAATTTTTGATGGATATTGACAGGGCAGGGATTGACTCGGGCAATGGCTCCCCACGTCCGTGTGGTTCGGCCTGCGGCCTGCGGAAGCTGCCCAAATTTGCTCCTGGCAAATTTGTCCATTCGGGCAGGGATTGACTCGGGCCATCCATGGCCCTCGCCCTTCGGGCGCCTTCGGCGTCCAAATCGGCTTTCCTGCCGATTTGTCGAACCCGCCAGGCTTCTCACCCTGCCCCACCGCCATATAAAAAAACCCGGCATAAAGCCGGGCTTTTTTATATGGCGGTGGGGCAGGGATTCGAACCCTGGGACCTGTTACAGTCAACGGTTTTCAAGACCGCCGCTTTCGACCACTCAGCCACCCCACCGAATTGTCCGGCGCATTATACCGGCCCGTTTGGCCGGTACAAGGGTGCGGACGATTTTTTTAGTAAGTTCAATGGGTTAGCTGTTTATTGATCAGCGCCATCCCTGGCGCTGACCCTTCGGGCTGTGCCTGCGGCACAGTCCAGATCGGCAATCCCTACCGATTTGTGATCAGCGCCATCCCTGGTGCTGCCCCTTTGGGCTGTGTCTACGGCACAGTCCAAATCGGCAATCCCTGCCGTTTTGTGATCAGCCAACCCTCATTCGCCTCAGCTGGCCTCCGCCGACTCGTCACTACCGCTGTCGTTTGCCTGGGTCTCCTGGCGGGCCACCCGGGGGTCGTTGGCCGGGCGGGGCAGGGGGCGCGGGTTGTGTTCGATGGCCGCGGGTCGGGAAGTATCCAGCGGTTGTAAGAGTCCCAGGTCGCGGTGCTCGGTGATGATCGCCAGTTGCTGCAGCGGCTGGGGATTTTCCCGCGGATCGTTGCTGGCGCGACCGCGCGGCGTTTCCTCCACAGCTTCTGCTTGCGGGGCAGCCGGGGTTACCCCCGCCGCGGCCGGCAGTTCCTCTTCGGTCGGGGTTTCCCTCCCGGTAGGCGCAGTGATTGTCTCCGCGGCGGTAGCCGCGGGGGTCTCTGTGTCTGCTACCTGTGGCTCGACGGCCGGGGCCTCTTCTGCAGTTTCCGCAGCAGCGACCATCTGCGGGCGCGGCTCGGGCTGTTTCTCCGGAGCAGCGGTCGCCGCAGTTTCCGCTTGTGGCGCTTCAACCGGGGCTGGCTGCTCTTCGACTGCCGGTGCGGTGCTTTCTGCGGCGGTTTCCCGGGCAGGTTCCCTTTCGGCCGGAGTCTCGGCTTTTACATCTTCGCGTTTCTCTACCTTTTCGCGTTTCTCCGCAGCCGGACCGGCGGCCTGGGCGGGAGCCTCTCTGCTTTCAGCGGCTTTGCTCGCGGATTTTTTCCCTTCACTCTCTGCTTCGTCGATAGCCTCGCTCACCTCCTGCTCCAGTTCTTCCTGGTCCTGGGCGACGGCCGCGGCCGCAGCGTTGTCGCCGCGTCGGCCGCGACGGCGGGCCTGGGGCCGTCCGCGAACATTGCTGGGGCGGCGCGCCGGGCGCTCCTCGGTTTCCTTGGTTTCCTCCGCTGGAGCCTGGGTAGTTGCTTCTGCCTCTACTGCGGGCTGGGCTTCGCGGCGGCGCTTGTCTTCACCGCCGCCCCCACGGCGACGGCGGCGGCGCTGGCCCTCACCGCGGGGGCGCTCGGCCGTGGTCTCGCGGCTTTCCACGCGGCTTTCCACGCGGCCTTCCTCGCGCTTGTCCTCACGTTTGCCCTTGCGGCTATCGTCGCGTTTGGCTTCGCGGCGATCCTCGCGTTTTTCCTCGCGGGGCTCTTCCCGGCGGCGGCCACCCCGACCGCGGTTGCCGCGCTGGCTGCGACCGCGCGGCTGCTGCTTCTCGTAGCTCTTACCGCGACCTTTGGCTTTCTTGTGTTTTTTGGTCTTGTCCTCATCGCCGCTGAACAGCTCGGAAACAGCACTGATCAACCGGCTGAACAGCCCGGGAGCCGGTTTGGCCACCGGCGTGGGGGCGGGGGCGGTGTGCGCGATCTGCTGCACCGCGGGTTGGGCCGGGACGCGGACCGGTTCTTCTTCCTTGCCGCTGGTGTCTTCGATGGTGCCGGAGATCTTGTAGGAGGTCTCCACGGTGCCGGTTTCGTCGTCGCGGAGGCGCTGTACTTCGAAGTGCGGGGTTTCCATATCCGCATTGGGCACGATCACCACGCGGGTTTTGTTGCGAGACTCGATCTGGGAGATGGCCTTGCGCTTCTCATTGAGCAGGTAGGTGGCCACGTTCACCGGAGTGATGGCGCGGATTTCCGCACTGCGCTCTTTCTTGGCTTCCTCTTCCACCAGGCGCAGGATGGACAGCGCGAGGGATTTGGTGCCGCGGATGGTGCCCTGGCCGCTGCAGCGGGGGCAGACCCGGAAAGTGGTCTCACCCAGGGACGGGCGCAGGCGCTGGCGGGACATCTCCAGCAGGCCGAAGCGGGAGATGCGGCCGATCTGCACCCGCGCGCGGTCCATGCTGAGTGCTTTCTCCATGCGCTTTTCCACTTCGCGCTGGTTGGATTTGCTCTGCATGTCGATAAAGTCGATCACCACCAGGCCGCCCATATCCCGCAGGCGCAGCTGGCGGGCGATCTCGTCCGCGGCTTCCAGGTTGATGTTGCGCGCCGTTTCCTCGATGTCGCCGCCCTTGGTGGCGCGGGAGGAGTTGATGTCGATGGAGACCAGGGCCTCGGTGACATCGATCACGATGGAGCCGCCGGAAGGCAGTTTTACTTCGCGCTCGAAGGCGGTCTCGATCTGGCCTTCGATCTGGTAGCGGTTGAACAAAGGAATGGCGTCCTCGTAATACTTCACCTTGCTGACGTAGGCGGGCATCACCTGGCGGGCGAATTCCGCTGCCAGTTGGTAGGCACCTTTTTCATCCACAATCACTTCGCCGATATCGTCGCGCATATAGTCGCGAATCGCGCGGATGATCACGTTGCTCTCGCGGAACAGGAAGTGGGGCGCCTTTGAGCTGTTCGCTTCCTTCTCGATGGCGTCCCAGAGTTGCAGCAGGTAGTTGAGGTCCCACTGCAGCTCCTCACCGCTGCGGCCAACGCCGGCGGTGCGCACGATGATGCCCATGCCGGAGGGGACGTCCACGCTGGAGAGGGCATCGCGCAGTTCGGAGCGTTCGTCGCCCTCGATGCGGCGGGAGATACCACCGGCACGGGGGTTGTTTGGCATCAGTACCAGGTAGCGGCCGGCGAGGCTGATAAAGGTGGTCAGCGCCGCGCCTTTGTTGCCGCGCTCTTCCTTGTCTATCTGCACGATAACTTCCATGCCCTCCTTGACCACATCCTTGATCTTGATGCGACCGTCTATGTCTTTGGGCTGTTTGGTGAAGTACTCGCGGGAGATTTCTTTCAGCGGCAGGAAGCCGTGGCGCTCTTCGCCGTAGTCGACAAACGCGGCTTCGAGGGAGGGTTCCACACGGGTAATTTTACCCTTGTAGATGTTGGCCTTTTTCTGTTCGCGGGTGCGGTTTTCGATGTCCAGGTCGTAGAGCCACTGGCCATCGACCAGGGCGACGCGAATCTCTTCCGGCTGAGTCGCGTTGATTAGCATTCTCTTCATGCGTGTCTTGTATCCTTGCGTTGCGCAAAGGGGACACTGAAGTTCGCAGGCTTTGTACGGTCGCCGCGCGGCGTCGAAGCCACGGGGCGGGCAGGAGCGACCGGGGCGGCGTCGCCAAGACTGGCGGCGCGGGCTCCGGTTGTCACACTGCTGTAACTCCGAATGCATTGCAGTTGGCGCAGCATTCGTTGGTACCTTTAGTACCCGTCAGTAGTACTACCCAGTACCCATAATGCGGTTTGTCGCATCCGTGTACCCGGGCGCCGCCCCCCGATCAGGGATCGCGGGCGGCGAGGTTTACGTCTTTTCGTTCGGCTCTGTTGTGACCGGCTTTTGACCAGGCCTTTCGCTTCTGTATGTTTTGCCGCCGGGCCGGCATCGCTGCCCGGGCTGCCAGTTCGGTCGCTGGCTACTTCGACAGAGCGGACGTAAGTGTTTGAGTCGTCCTTCCAAGCGCTGCGGGCTTCAGCCCGTCTTACCTTCGCGATAGTTACCCGCACTAATGCGGGGCGTTGTGGCCGGCGAGGCGCCCCTGGTCATAATTACAGGGGTGGCCTCACCGGCAAAGTTTTTTCAATGACGCGGCCAATATATATGAAAGAGGCGCGCACCGGCCGATTGGCGGTATTTTCTCCAGTTACGATGCCTGTGGCCCCTCTTATGGGACGCCGCACACCGCCGAAAACCAGCCCAATTCAGGCCGGCCGAATATAACACAGGCCAAAGGATGCTTCAATTGTGGCCACCGCCGGGAGATCGCGCCGGATCGAGAGGAACGGGGCGGTGCAATATTCAGGCGCGGCGGCTATTATGCGCCCCATGCGAAGTGACCACCCCCCCGTCCCGGCCTCTCCGGCCTCTCCGTCCAATTCCGGCCGGGCCCCAGGCGGCTCCGCCCAGGCTCCAGGCAGCGTGCAGTTCCTGACCGTGCCGGAGGAGCTGGCAGGCCAGCGGATCGACAATTTCCTGCAGGCGCGCCTAAAGGGCGTGCCGCGCTCGCGCATCTATCGCATTCTGCGCAAGGGCGAGGTGCGGGTGAATAAAGGAAGGGTGAAAGCGGAATACAGGCTGCGGGCGGGGGATGTGGTGAGGGTCCCTCCGGTGCGTACTGCCGACCAGGCCCCCGCGCCGGTTGCCGGTGACCAACTGCGCCGGCTTGTGGAGCAATCCATACTGTACGATGCCGGCGGGCTGTTGGTGATCGACAAGCCGGCGGGGCTGGCGGTACACGGCGGCAGCGGTGTGCGACTGGGGCTGATCGAGATATTGCGACAGATGTTTCCCCAGAGCCCGTTTATGGAGCTGGTGCACCGGCTGGACCGGGATACCAGTGGCGCGATCATGGTCGCGCGCAAACGCTCTGTTCTGTTGCATGTGCAGGCGGAGTTGCGCGCGGGCAGGGTGGGTAAGTCCTATCTGGCCCTGGCGGCGGGAAAGTGGCCGAGGGGGAGGCGCCTGGTGGAGGCGCCCCTGCGCAAGAATACCCTGAAGAGCGGTGAGCGGATGGTGTCGGTCGACCCCTCGGGCAAGGATTCGGAAACCCGGTTTCAGGTGCTGGAACGTTTCCGCGATGCGACTCTGGTGTCCGCTGAGCCAGTCACCGGGCGCACCCACCAGATACGGGTGCACGCCCAGTTTGTTGGCTGTCCGCTGGCCGGTGACGCAAAGTACGCGCCGGATGAGGTGAATTGTGTCTTTCGAGAACAGGGGCTAAAAAGGCTGTTCCTGCATTCGGCGAAGGTGAGTTGTTCCCTCCCCGGGGGTGAAAAGATCTGTATCGAGGCACCTCTGCCGGGGGAGCTGGAGTCCGTTCTGGCAACTCTGCGTGAGAGTAACAGCTATAGATAGACCCATAGGCCCGGAGCACTGAATACAATGACCTCGTCCCTTCTGCGCCCCAACAAAGCGGCCCTGCGATGTTGTTTGTTGTTCATTTAATGTGCTAAACCACGCTCGCGCCTGGTTCGCTTCGAGGGCGGGGCGGCAGGGCGGTTGTCAAATTTAGTGTTAAACAGGTCCTAAGCAGTAGGAAATCGTTATGTTGGTAATCCTGGACTGGGATGGCACCGTCTGTAACTCCGAGGCGCGCATCGTCTCCTGTATGCAGCGCGCCGCGGAAGGGGTGGGTCTGCCGGTGCCGGCTGCGGGAGCGGTCGGTAACATTATCGGCCTGGGGCTGCCGGAGGCGGTAGGAATCCTGTTTCCCGAGGTCGTCGACGACCAGCGCCAGCGCTTGCGCGAGCGCTACTCGGAGGAATGGCTGGCGGCGCGCAGCGAGCCGCTGCCGCTGTTTGACGGGGTGCTGTCCACCTTCGATAGCCTGCTGGGCGCGGGACATAGGTTGGCGGTGGCCACCGGCAAGAGCCGCCGGGGGCTGGAGCGCGAGTTCCGGGAGCTGGGGCTTGGCTCCATGTTTGTGGCCAGCCGCTGTGCCGATGAAACCGCCTCCAAGCCGGACCCCCGCATGTTGCGCGAGCTGCTACTGGAAACCGGCTGCCCGGTGGAGGAGGCGGTAATGGTGGGGGACACGGTCTACGACCTGAACATGGCTGCGGCGATGGATATGGCTGCTATCGGGGTCAGCTACGGCGTCCACGACCGGGAGCGGCTGCAGGCTTGCGGCCCTCAAGCGATTATCGACCGCTTCCCGGAGCTGTTGGAGTGGCCGCCACTGGGGGGCTGACTGGGCGGCCATTCCGCGGTGGGGCCTGGGCGACCCCGCTGAAACTCAGGCCAGCGGGTCCACGCCAAACGCTCCAAGCATGGTAACTAGTCGAATTAATGGAAGGCCGATCAGGGAATTCATGTCCGATCCTTCCATTTTTTCGAATAGAACTATTCCCAAACCCTCCACTTTAAACGAACCTGCACAATCGAAGGGTTTTTCTCTCTCCACATAGCGATTTATTTGCTCTCCGGTCAATCGGCGAAAGTGCACAGTGAAGGTTTCCAGTTCCGTACGCTGCTCGCCGCTGCCGGCATCCAATAGGCTGAGCCCGGTGTGGAAATGCACCGCTCGTCCGCGGCAAAGACGTAGTTGCTCCACGGCCCTGTCGCGCCCCCCGGGCTTACCCAGGATGTGGCCGTCACATTCGGCCACCTGGTCGGAGCCGATAATCAGTGCCTGCGGGTGAGCGGCGCGCAATGCCCGGGCCTTCTCCGCCGCCAGCCGTTGGGCCAGGTCCTGGGCGGTCTCTCCCGGCAGTGCTTCTTCATCTATATGTGGCGAGTCGGCTTCAAAAGGCAGTTGCAGCTGCTTGAGCAGGGCGCGGCGGTAGGGAGAGCCGGAAGCTAGAATCAGGGGGCGAAGCATGGTGTTTTCCTGCGTAAATGGCCCGATCTTGCGGGGGCGGAATTGTTTTGACAAGGGTGGGGGTAGTCCATAGAATTGCGCGCTTATGTCGATGCCCCCCTCTAATGCTGCGCTGCCGCGCATTGTCGATGCTCGCAAGCTGGTACAGCGCGAGCAGCGGCTGGCCGGAACGCTTCCGCGGTCAGCGCTGCAGCGGCTGCTCTCGGCGGCCGAGTCTGTCGACGAGGATGTCCGGGCCGAGCTGACCTTTGCACGGGATATCCAGGGTCATTTGGCGGTGGACGGTGTGCTGCGCTGCCGGGTACAGCTGCTCTGTCAGCGCTGCCTG
This sequence comes from Microbulbifer sp. TB1203, assembly GCF_030997045.1. Classification (NCBI taxonomy): domain Bacteria; kingdom Pseudomonadati; phylum Pseudomonadota; class Gammaproteobacteria; order Cellvibrionales; family Microbulbiferaceae; genus Microbulbifer; species Microbulbifer sp. TB1203. The sequence continues at coordinate 1,098,996 of NZ_CP116899.1, forward strand.
GAGCCAATGCCCGAAGAGATAGAGGCAACTTTTCGCTGGGGGGTGGTCTGGTCCGAAGATCAGGGCAAGGCGCTGCCCAAGGGCCTGGACCCAGTGGTACAGGAAGGTGATGAGCTGGACTTGTACGAAGTGCTGGAAGAAGAGATTTTGCTCAATCTGCCCATGGTGGCCTACCACCAGGAGGAGTGTGTCACCCGCGACCGCTTCCACTATGGTGAGGACGCCGGGGAGGCGGATGAGCAGCGGGAAAACCCCTTTAAAGTGCTGGAACAGTTGAAGGGTTCATCGCGCAAGCGGTGAGTTGGGCTCGCCGATGAGGCGCCCCGGTTCCAGTGTAATTTGTTATTTTAGGAGCAAGCCATGGCTGTTCAGCAAAACAAAAAGACCCGTTCCCGTCGCGGCATGCGTCGTTCCCACGATGCGCTGGGTGGACCCACCCTGTCTGTCGACCCGACTACCGGTGAGAAGCATCGCCGTCACCACGTGACCAAAGACGGCTTCTACCGCGGCCGCAAAGTGATCGACGTCGGCGGCGCTGAAGTAGAAGAGTAAACTTTGTCCAGCCAACTGCGATTGGCCGTGGATGTGATGGGCGGGGACTTAGGTCCCCGCTCTGTCGTTCCGGCCTGTGTCAGATTCCTCAATCGATTCCCCCATGCGGAACTGGAACTTTTCGGTCCGCAGACCCAGCTTCAGGCTCTCCTCGATGAACAGCGGCAGCCCCAATTGCACGGGCGGCTGCATATCACCTCTTGCGAGCAGGTGGTTACACAGAGCTGCAATCCCATACAGGCGGTGCGCCACAAGCGCGAATCCTCCATGGCCCGAGCGCTGCAGGCGGTGGCCCGCGGGGAGGTGCAGGCGATGGTGACCTCCGGTAACACCGGTGCACTGCTTGCGCTCAGCCGCAGCATTCTGGGTACCATCGAGGGCGTGCGGCGACCGGCGCTGGGCAAATCCCTGCCTGCGGAAGCGGGGTCCTGCTTCCTGCTGGACCTGGGTGCCAATATCGACTGCACCGCAGAGGACCTGCTGCAATTCGCCCGCATGGGCATCGAGGCGCAACGGGTACACACCGGCAAGCGGGATCTCCGGGTGGCGCTACTGAATATCGGCGCGGAGGCGCACAAGGGAACGGAGGAGATCCGCCGCGCGGCGGAATTGTTGGAGAAGGACCCGGCTATTCATTACGCTGGATTTGTCGAGGGGCATGATATTTTCACCGGCGTGGTGGATGTGGTGGTCTGCGACGGCCTGATGGGGAATGTGGCGATGAAATCCGCCGAAGGTGTAATCCGACTCATGGGTCAGAAAGCCTTCACCATCGAGAGAAAGAGTCCGATTAAGCGCTTTTTTGGCCAATTAGCCATAAAGCTGTTGCGAAAATGGCGTACACAGGTGGAACCCGCCCGCTATAATGGCGCCAGTTTTTTAGGGGTGAAAGGTAACGTGATCAAGAGTCACGGCGGCGCCAGCAGCGAGGCGTTCTACCGGGCGATGATCACTGCCAAAGAGTGCGCCGAAGCCGACCTGGCCGCCAGGCTGGGCCGCGCCATGGCGCAGGTAAAGGCGTAACACCCCAATCATTGCCAACCAGGTTTAAGGATGTTCCATGACCAATGCAAGGCTCGCATTTGTCTTTCCCGGCCAGGGCTCCCAGCAGATAGGTATGCTGGCGGATGCCGCGGCTGAATTTCCCGAGATCCACACCACTTTTTCCGAGGCGTCCGATGTGCTCGGTTACGACCTCTGGGACCTCTGCCAGAACGGTGAACAGGCGGACATCAACCTCACTGAGCGCACCCAGCCGCTGTTGCTCACCGCCAGTGTGGCGTTGTACCGCGCCTGGTGCGCCCGCGGCGGAGTCCATCCCGCGAGAATGGCCGGCCACAGCCTGGGCGAGTGGTCGGCACTGGTGTGCGCCGGCACTCTGGCCTTTACCGATGCCGTACACCTGGTACAGGAGCGCGGCCGCCTGATGCAAAAGGCCGTGCCGGCAGGGGAGGGCGCCATGGCTGCAGTGATCGGCCTGAATGATGCTGCGGTTGAGTCTGCCTGTGCCGAAGCGGCAGAGGGCGAGGTGGTGGCGGCGGTCAACTACAATTCCCCCGGGCAGGTGGTTATCGCCGGCAGCAGTGCTGCGGTGAGCCGCGCCATCGAGGCCTGTAAGGCGGCGGGAGCCAAACGCGCCATGCCGCTTCCTGTGAGCGCACCTTTTCATACCGAATTGATGCGCCCGGCGGCGGAAAAGCTGGCGGCGCAAATCGAGTCGACGGAGTTTCACGCACCGGAAATTCCGGTAATCCACAATGTGCACGCCCGCCCTGAGTCGGACCCCGCGGCCATCAAGGCGTTGATGGTGGAGCAAATCTACAGCCCGGTGCGCTGGACCGAATGTGTGCAGGCCATGGTAACCGAAGGCACCGGGCAACTGGTGGAGTGCGGGCCGGGCAAGGTGCTGGCGGGATTGGCCAAGCGCATCGACCGCAGCCTGACCTGCCACAACATCGACACCCCGGACCAATTGAATACCGCACTGCTGGCCACTGCGGAGTAATATCTCGAATTCGAGTGGAGCGACAATGACACTGACAACTTCCCTCAACGATAGAGTGGCCCTGGTCACCGGTGCCAGCCGCGGCATCGGTGCGGCCATTGCCGATACCTTGGGCGCGATGGGCGCCACGGTGATCGGCACTGCCACCAGCGCCTCTGGCGCGGAAAAAATCACCGCGCGCTTTGCTGAAAAGGGTATCTCAGGTGTAGGTAAGGAGCTGGATGTCACCAGCGCAGAAAGCCTGGCTACACTGCTGGAATCGGTGAAAAAGGATTTCGGCGCACCAGTGATCCTGGTAAACAATGCGGGCATTACCAAGGACAACCTGCTGATGCGCATGAAGGACGAGGAGTGGGCGGAGGTGATCGACACCAATCTTTCCGCGGTCTATCGTGTAACCAAGGCCTGCCTGCGGGATATGACCAAGGCGCGCTGGGGGCGGATTATCAATATCAGCTCAGTTGTGGGCAGCATGGGTAACGCCGGCCAGAGCAACTACGCAGCCACCAAGGCCGGAGTCGCCGGTTTCGCGCGTTCGCTGGCGGCGGAAGTGGGCTCTCGGGGTATTACGGTGAATACCGTGGCTCCCGGATTTATCGATACCGATATGACCAAGGTGCTTCCGGAAACCCAGCGCGAAGCGCTGATGGGCCGGATCCCGCTGGGGCGTCTGGGGGACCCCGAAGAGATCGCTTCAGTTGTCGCATTTTTAGCCAGTGATGCCGGTGGATACGTGACCGGAGAGACCATTCATGTGAATGGCGGCATGTATATGGCCTGATATTTTTCCTCAAAAAATTGCTGTAACTGTTTGATTAACAAAGAGTTTGCAATGGTGCTTTGGGGAGCGAAAGGCGGCGCATTACATCCCGAAAAAGTTGGGGTACAATGCCGCCTCGCATTAACCGAAGCTGTGTGAGCCGGTCGTTATCCCGCTTTGAATATCGCGGGGCAGAAATTGAAAACGACTACAACAGATTTTTATCCACTAGGAGTTAAATTGAATCATGAGCAGCATTGAAGAGCGCGTTAAAAAGATCGTTGCTGAACAACTGGGTGTGAAGGAAGAAGACGTAAAGCCTGAAGCCTCATTTGTTGAAGATCTGGGCGCTGACTCCCTCGACACAGTTGAGTTGGTAATGGCTCTGGAAGAGGAATTCGAAACTGAGATCCCCGACGAAGAAGCCGAAAAAATTACAACTGTTCAGCTGGCCATCGATTACATCAAGGAAAACCTTGGTTAATTCCCGCTGGGTGGTTTAGGCATCGGGTAGCCGCCTGTTGCCCGATGCTGAAAGTATTGTGAAAGCCGTTCTATGTCGCATAGTGCGGCTTTCCTTTTATTAGGCTTGTTAGCACTAAGCGAAAGTGACTGCCGGCTTAAATCCCGGTCGTCCTGAAATGATCTCGGGGGAAACACGAGTGTCGCGTAGAAGAGTAGTCGTTACCGGAATGGGCATGATCAGCCCCCTGGCCAATACCCTGGAAGATAGCTGGACCGCAATTCTCGCCGGCACCAGTGGGGTAGTACCTATCGAGTCTTTTGATGTCTCGGATTTTTCTACCCGCTTCGCCGCCACGGTAAAGGATTTCGATCCCGCGCTCTACATGCCGGAAAAGGAAGCGCGCAAAATGGATGTATTCCTGCGCTTTGGGATGGCCGCGGGTATCCAGGCAATGGAAGACAGCGGCCTGGAAATTACCGAGAGCAATGCGCCGCGGATAGGCGCTTGTATTGGCTCCGGCATGGGTGGCATCGCCGAGATCGAACGCAACGCCATGTTGATCGCAGAGCGGGGCCCGCGCCGCGTTTCCCCCTTCTTTGTGCCGGGCGCCATTATCAATATGGTTTCCGGCAACCTGTCGATCAAATACGGAATGAAGGGCCCCAATCTTTCCACTACCACCGCTTGCACCACAGGCACCCACGCGGTGGGTCTGGGCTTGCGCACGATTCAGTACGGCGACGCCGATGTGATGGTGTGCGGCGGGGCGGAAATGGTTACCACCCCGGTGGGCCTGGGCGGTTTCTGCGCAGCGCGTGCGCTGTCCACCCGCAACGACGATCCCCAGCGGGCCAGCCGCCCCTGGGATGTGGATCGGGACGGCTTCGTGCTGGGCGAGGGCGCCGGGGTACTGGTGCTGGAAGAGTACGAGCGGGCCGTGGCGCGCGGGGCGAAGATCTACGCGGAGCTGATCGGCTTCGGCATGAGCGGTGATGCATACCACATGACCTCGCCGCCGGAAGACGGCGCCGGCGCAGCCCTGTCCATGCAGAACGCGCTCAGGGATGCTGGGCTGTCGGCGGACGGCATCCAGTACATCAACGCCCACGGCACTTCCACACCCTTGGGAGATAAGGCGGAGATTCAGGCCGTGCACTCGGTGTTCGGTGCCGCCGCCGACAAGCTGGCAGTGAGTTCCACCAAGTCCATGACCGGTCACTTGCTGGGTGCCGCGGGAGCGGTGGAGGCAATTTTCTCGGTGCTGGCCCTGCGCGATCAGGTGGCTCCACCCACCATCAATCTCGAGAACCCGGACGAAGCCTGCAGCGGCATCAACCTAGTGCCTATGGAGACCCAGGAGAAGGCTATCGATGCGGTGCTGTCCAACTCCTTTGGTTTTGGCGGCACCAACGGATCGCTGATCTTCAAGCGGATCTGACCAATACCAAGACATTAGCGCCCGCCGGTTCCGGCGGGCGCATCTCTATCCGGGGGGATCATGACCACACTCCCGCTCTTCTTTGAAAAGGCTGCCGCCGTGGTCTCCCAGCCACCGGACGACGCCTACACCGACGGACTGCTCGAGACCATGCGCTGCCAGAGTGGCCGGGTACCCCTGTGGCCGCTGCACCGCGCCCGCCTGCTTCGCTGCAGTCGAATGGGGGAAGGGGAGTTGGCCGAAATAGAACAGGCTCTGAAGCGAATCGCCGCCGACTGCCCGGTCCCGGCCGCCAAACTGCGTTTGCGCCTGGGGTATCGGGGCGGCCGCCGGTGCTGGGATATCAGCCTGCTGCCGCTGGAGCCCACGCCGGAACTGGAAGAGGGCGCCCGCCTTTTCCTCTGCACCGGGCGGCTGCCGGGCGGTAAAACTGCCAACCCGGGCTGCAAATCCCTTGACCGCGCGGGATATAATCGCGCCAAAGCCGAGTTGCCCCCCGGGGAGACCTGCGACGGTCTGCTGTTGGACACTGGGGGTTGGGTGATCGAAAGCCTGCGCTGCAACCTGCTGCTAAGGCTGGACGGCGCCTGGATCACACCGGACCTGAGGCGCTGTGGGGTTCGGGGAGTAATGCGTGACTGGCTGGGTGCGCGGATTCCCCTGGAGGAAGCAGATATCGATCTCGAGACCTTGTGCGCCGCGGAGGAAGTGGCGCTGTGCAACAGCCTCCGGGGCGTTATGCCGGTACGGGAACTGATTGACCATTGCCGTTGGCTGCCGGGCCCGGAGACCCGTCAGCTGCAGCGGTGGATTGCGGAAGAGTTGTGGTGAAGAAGAAACAAGCTAAAGCGAAAAAGCGCCCCTGGCGCCACCTGCTGGGTGCCTCCGTCCTGTTGCTGCTGATCGCGGCGGCTTCCCTGTGGGCGATGCAGGCCGTCCTGGTGCGGCCGCTGGCGGTTGGGGACGATGGGCTGCGTTTCGAGGTGAGCAGCGGCGGCAACCTGTCGCGAGCTCTCCGGGACCTGGAGCGGCGCGGCGTACTCCAGTGGCCGCGGCTGGTGCTCGCCTATGCCTACTGGAAGGGCAAGACCGGAATCCACGCGGGCGAATACCTGGTGCCGGTGGGTAGTAACGCCAAGGACCTGGTGGAGCGCTTGAACCGCGGCGACGTCACCCGCTACCGGCTCACCCTGGTGGAAGGCTGGACTTTTCGCCAGGCCCTGGAGCAGGTACGCGCCGGCCGCAATATCGTCAAGTCTGAGGAGGGCGCGGACGCCGCCCGTGCCGCTCGCGCGCTGGGGTTCGACGGCGAAAGCCCCGAAGGCTGGATTTTTCCGGACACCTATGTCTATCACTCCGGCACTACGGATATCGAGCTGCTGCGGCAGGCCTACCGACGTATGCAGCGAATCCTGGAAGAGGAGTGGCAGGTTCGCGACGACAATCTCCCCTACAGCTCTTCCTATGAAGCGCTGATCATGGCTTCGCTGATCGAAAAGGAGACCGGCCAGCCCTCGGAGCGCAGTGAGATTGCCGGTGTTTTTGTGCGTCGCCTGAACAAGGGCATGCGCCTGCAGACGGACCCGGCGGTGATTTACGGCCTGGGCGAGGAATTTGATGGCAACCTGACCCGAGCCCACCTACGGGAGTCCAGCCCTTACAATACCTATGTCATCGACGGGCTGCCGCCCACACCCATCGCCCTGCCGGGGCGCGAAGCCATTCGTGCGGCATTGAACCCGAAGGCGGGCGACAGCCTGTATTTTGTCGGCAAGGGCGACGGTTCGCATCACTTTTCGGCCACCCTGGCGGAGCACAACCGCGCGGTACAGGAATACCAGCTGAAGCGCCGCGCGAACTATCGCTCCAGCCCGGCCCCGAAAGAAAACAGGGAAAACTGATTTTGCGGCGCGGAAAATTTATCACCCTCGAGGGTGGCGAGGGGGTGGGCAAGTCCACCAACCTTCAGTTCATTACCGGCTGGCTGCGGGATCGCGGTATCGCCTTTATACAGACACGGGAACCCGGCGGCACGCCGCTGGCGGAAGAACTGCGCGAGCTGCTATTGTGCAACCGCGACGAAGCGGTGGACCCCACAGCCGAACTGCTGATGGTCTTTGCCGCCCGCGCCCAGCATATCGCCCGCGTCATCGAGCCGGCGCTGGCCCGCGGCGACTGGGTGATCTGCGACCGTTTCACTGATGCCACCTACGCCTACCAGGGCGGCGGTCGCCAGCTCGACCGTACACTGATCGCCCAACTGGAGCAGACAGTGCAGGGAGACCTGCGCCCGGACAGGGTCCTGTTGCTCGATCTGGACCCGCAGACCGGCCTGGCCCGCGCCGCCGATATCGGCGCTGCCGACCGCTTCGAGAACGAACAGCTCGCCTTCTTCCTGCGGGTGCGCGCCGCCTATCGGGAGCGCGCTGAAGCGGCGCCGGAGCGCTACGCAGTGATTGACGCTAGCCAGCCGCTGGAGCAGGTGCAGCGACAGTTGCAAACGGAACTCGAACGGCTCGTTTCACCGACATCTGAATAACACCTGTAGGAGCGGCCCATGGCCGCGATTGAAGCCGCTTCGTAGCTATTGCGATCGCGGCCATGGGCCGCTCCTACAGATATTGGAAGGCTGACGCCAAGTGCCCGAAACCAGCGAAAACCCAACGCTCCCGTCGCCGCTGCCCTGGCAGGCCGAGCAGTGGCAGCGCCTAGGCGCCCAGTGGCGCGCCGGGCGCTGCCCGCACGCGCTGCTGTTCAGCGGCCAGCCGGGCCTCGGCAAGCGGCGTTTCGCCGAGGCCTTTGCCGCGCTGGCGCTGTGCGAACACCCCCGTGACGGCCTGGCCTGTGGCGGCTGTCGCGGCTGCCGGCTGTGGCGCGCGGGCTCGCACCCGGATTTCCTGCGCGTGGAGCCGGAGAAGCCTGGCGGGCCGCTGAAAGTGGAGCAGATCCGCCAGCTGGGCGGTTTTGTCGCCCGCACCAGTGGCCGCGAAGGTGCACGGGTGGTGTGGCTGGCCCCGGCGGAGGCGATGAACGTCAACGCCGCCAACGCGCTGCTGAAAAACCTTGAGGAGCCCGCCGCATCGGTGATCTTCCTGTTGGTCAGCGACTCGCCCTCCGGCTTGTTACCCACCATTCGCAGTCGCTGCCAGTCAGTGGCTTTCCCCGCACCTTCGGAAGAGGCCGCGCTGCGCTGGCTGCACGAGGGTGGGCTCGACGGACAGTCTGCGCGCAGCGCACTTGTCCTCTCCGGCGGCGCGCCGTTGCTGGCACTGGAGCTGGTGGAACCGGAAGCGCGGGAGGCCCGAGAACAGTTTCTCGCCGACCTGATCGCGCTGGCGCAATCCGCCGAGGCACCGGTGGCCGTAGCAGGGCGCTGGGAGAATCCCGGTGAGGGTATCGAGCTGAGCCAACTGCTGAAATTCTGGCAGCAGTGGCTGGCGCAGATGCTGCGCGCGCGCAGTTGTGACCTGACCGCGGACCGGCAGGTTATCGGGCTGCTGCAGCGGCTGCCCGGCAGGGGGACGGAAAGTCTGCGGCCCCTGTTCGGCTTTTCCGACCAACTGGCTGAGGCGCGTCAACTGCTCAGCGGCGGAGCCAACCCCAACAAGCGACTGCTGTTGGAGGACCTGTTGATCCGTTGGGCGAAGTTGTACGCTTAGCGAGCACTGCTCGCTGTACAACTTCGCGACCGGCCATGGATGGCCGGGCCGGGCGTCACTCCAGGGATGGCTGCTTGAGACGAATTCATAGCCCCAAAATTCTGGACACCAGTTGTATGCTCCGCTACCGTACCGACAACCAAAAACAATGAGGTCCGGCCATGAAAGCCATGGGTGGCGGTGCCCGCAACGGCATCCTTTCGCTGAAAATCCAGGACAAGTCCGTACTCTACGCGGCCTACATGCCCTTCGTGAAAAACGGCGGCCTGTTTATCAGCACTGACAAATCCTACGACCTCGGCGATGAGGTGTTCCTGCTGCTGAACCTGATGGACGAACCGGAAAAGGTCCCGGTGGCCGGTAAAGTGGTGTGGGTCACCCCGGCGGGTGCGCAGGGTAATCGTACCCCCGGTATTGGTGTACAGTTTTCCGACAAGGACAATGTCGCCCAGAACAAGATCGAAACCTACCTGGCCGGGTCCCTGGAATCCAGCCGACCGACCCACACCCTGTAATGCTAGTAGATTCACACTGTCATCTCGACCGACTCAAACTGGACAAATTCGACGGCGACCTGGACGCGGTGCTCCAGCTGGCCCGCAGTCGCGGTGTCGGCAAGTTCCTGTGCGTGGGTATCAGCCTGGAGAACGTCGACCGGGTAGTGGATATCGCCGGGCGTCACGAGGATGTGGTCTGCTCCGTGGGCGTACACCCACTGGATGTGGACTCCGGCCTCGCCGATGTGGACAAGTTGCTGGAGCTGGCGCAGAAGCCCAAGGTGGTGGCCCTCGGGGAAACCGGGCTGGACTATTACTACAGCACTGATACCAAAGAAATACAGCAGCAGAGTTTTACCACCCACCTCCAGGCCGCCGGCCGCGCGCAACTGCCGGTGATAGTGCACACCCGCGATGCCCGCGAAGATACCATCGAACTGATTCGCGAACACGGCAGTCCGGAACACGCCGGCGTACTGCACTGCTTTACCGAGAGCTGGGAGATGGCAAAAGCCGCACTCGACCTGAATTACTATATTTCCCTGTCCGGCATAGTGACTTTCAAGAACGCCGGGGAGCTGCGCGACGTAGCGCAAAAACTGCCGTTGGACCGGCTGCTGGTGGAAACGGACTCTCCCTACCTGGCACCGATTCCCTACCGGGGCAAACCCAATATTCCGGCCTACGTGCGCGAAGTGGCGGAATTTATCGCCGAGTTGCGGGGCATTCCCTACGAACAACTGGCCGAAATTACCACAGAGAATTTTCACCGCCTGTTCAAACGGGCCGCCTGAGGAAATCCATTCCATGATGCGACAACAGTTGCAGGCCATGCTGGCTCTGCAAGATGAGATCAATACACTGGTCAGCGATAACTGGCGCGAACAGAACCACGCCTGGTACCGGGCCATCTGGGTCGAGAGTGCGGAGCTGCTCGACCACTACGGCTGGAAGTGGTGGAAAAAACAGCAGCCGGACCTGGATCAGGTGAAACTGGAACTGGTGGATATCTGGCACTTTGGCCTCAGCCTGGAGCTGCAGCAGGGCAGTCCCGAGCAGGTGGCCGGGCGTATGCAGGCGGAATTCGAAGGTGGGCAGAGAGAGCCCGGCGATTTCCGCGAAAACCTGGAAGCCTTTACCCTGGAAACCCTGGCCAGTCGCCAGTTCGACCTGGTGGGCTTCACCCAATTGATGGCCGACGTGGAGCTGTCGTTCGAAGAACTCTACCGCCGCTATGTAGGCAAGAATATTCTCAACCGCTTCCGCCAGGATCACGGCTACAAGGACGGGAGCTACGTGAAGAACTGGGCCGGTCGCGAAGACAACGAGCACCTGGCAGAGCTGGCCGGACAGTTGGACACGGGCGCGCCGGATTACAGCCGTCAGCTCTACACCGCACTGCAGAGCCGCTACCGCGAGCTGGCTGTCGCGTAGGGTGCGTGCCCGGGTACACCATCCCCGGTATTTGTGTCATTCCTTACGCTCTTCCACCCGCGGCTTGCGGGTCTCCGGCCCGCCAACAGGGCTGGAATTCCGCCCCAGGTGCAATTTACCCCCAAAGCCCTATAATGCGGGCGCCTGAAAACTACGGAGACTTATCGTGAAAGCACCTGTTCGTGTTGCTGTGACCGGCGCTGCCGGCCAGATCAGCTATTCGCTGCTGTTCCGCATCGCATCTGGCGAAATGTTGGGCAAAGATCAACCGGTTATCCTGCAGCTGCTGGAAATCACCCCGGCGCTGGAAGCCCTCAAGGGTGTGGCCATGGAACTGGAAGACTGCGCCTTTCCGCTGCTGGCGGGCATTGTGCAATCCGATGATGCCACCGTGGCCTTCAAGGATGCCGATTACGCGCTGCTGGTCGGTGCGCGCCCCCGCGGCCCGGGTATGGAACGCAAGGACCTGCTGGAAGCCAACGCGGCGATCTTCTCTGCCCAGGGTAAAGCCCTGAACGACGTGGCTTCGCGCAACGTGAAAGTGCTGGTGGTGGGCAACCCCGCCAACACCAATGCACTGATCGCCCAGCGCAACGCCCCGGACCTGGACCCGCGCAACTTCACCGCCATGACCCGCCTGGACCACAACCGCGCGCTGTCGCAGCTGGCCAATAAAACCGATTCCACGGTCAATGACGTCACCCATATGACCATCTGGGGTAACCACTCCTCCACCCAATACCCGGATCTGTATCAAGCCAAAGTATCCGGCGCAGCGGCCATGGAGAAGGTGGAGCAGGACTGGTACGAAAACGACTTTATCCCCACCGTACAACAGCGTGGCGCGGCCATTATCAAGGCCCGCGGAGCCTCCTCCGCCGCCTCCGCCGCCAACGCCGCTATCGACCACATGCGCGACTGGGCTCTGGGTACCGCCGAGGGCGACTGGGTGAGCATGGCGATCTACAGCGACGGCTCCTACGGCATCCAGGAAGGACTGATCTACTCCTACCCCTGCACCTGCAAGAACGGCGACTGGGAAATCGTTCAGGGCCTGGAGATCAACGATTTCTCCCGCGGGAAAATGAGTGCTACCGAACAGGAGCTGGCGGAAGAGCGCGACGCGGTTGCCCACCTGCTGCCGTAACTGCAGATCGCCGGGAACGGCACTCAGTAACTGAAAAGCCCGCACCTTGCGGGCTTTTTTGTGATCTGTATCACATTAAATTGTTGATCTGTGTGGATTATTTGCCTTGGTCAGTTAGAATTCGCGACCGCTGAATCAACCTCGGTCGAATTGCGCCGTGCACTGGTAACAGCTGAATAACAAGGAATGAACAATTTGTCTGCTTGTCGAGGGGGAAGGCAGTTACTGCCCGCCATTCTGTTTGCGCTTCTATTGTCTTCAGCCACGTATCCCACAGCCGCCCAAACACCGCCGGATGCCGAGCGCCAGCTTCGCTTGCAGGAAGAGCGCCTGGAACAGTTCCGCCGCGAGCAGCGGGAGAAGGAGCGCCAGAGGATTGAAGAGGACCGGCTGAGCCTGCCGCGGGAAGAGCGCTATCGCTCCGATGGAGTACAGAAGTACTGTTTCCCCCTCTCTGAACTGGATCTGCGCGGCGACGGTGGCCTGCTGCCGAAACAAAAGCTGGATGAGCTGAGCCGGGGTTTTTTCGGCTACTGCGTGGGCGTAGGGCAGATCAACGTATTGGTCGAGCGGCTGACCCGTTACTACTTCGACCTCGGCTACGTCACCACCCGGGTTTATCTTCCACAACAGGATCTGAGTAGTGGCACCCTGCGCCTGGAAGTATTGCCGGGTACTGTGGAAGCCCTGGCCTTTTCCGCGCCGGAAGCAAACCTCCACCTTTCCCTGACCTCCGCGGTACCTCTGGAAGAAGGCGACCTGTTCAATCTGCGCGCCCTGGAACAGGGGCTGGACCAGCTCAACCGCCTTTCCTCCAACAATGCGACGGTCGAACTGGCGCCCGGAGAAAAGCCCGGCAGCAGCCGCGTGCTTATCGATAACCGGCCTTCCCGTCGCTACCGCGCCACCTTCGGCTACGACAACAGCGGGGACGAATCCACCGGCGAAACACAGCGCAATCTACTGTTGGAGTGGGACAGTCCTCTCACCCTGAATGACTACCTCTACCTGTACTACCAGGGCGACGTGAAAGATACCGCAGACGGTCTCGGCAGCGAGAGTGCCAGCCTGCACTACAGCATTCCATACCACTACTGGACCTGGTCGCTGGATATCAACCGTTTCGAATACCTCTCCACGGTGGAGGGCTTCCTCACAAATTTCGAGTCCGCGGGAATTTCCGAATCAGTGCGCGCATCCGCCAACCGATTGGTCTACCGGGACCAGCAGAACAAATTCAATTTGATCTTCGGGCTCGCGCGGAAGAAAAGCCGCAACTTTATCGAGGATGTACTGCTGGAAACGGCCAGCCGCACCCTGTCCACCGGTTCCCTGGGCGCCTCCTGGCAGTGGTACGGCGAGGGCGGTGGTTCGCTTTTTACAGAGCTCACCTACCATCACGGCATGAAGCAGTTCGGAGCACTGGAAGATTCGGATCTGAACGGCGGGCCCGAGGCGCAGTTTGAAAAATACACTTTGAATTTGAATTATCGCACCGCCTTCGCCGCACTGGGGCGGAACTGGTACTGGCGCAGCGGCCTGCGCGGCCAGTACAGCGACGACCGGCTATACGGCAGCGAACAGTTCACCATCGGTACCGGTGGCAGTGTGCGCGGTTATAAAAGCCTGGGGTTGAGTGGCGCCAGTGGCGCCGTAACCACACAGGAAATCAGTGGTTACTTCCCACTGTCCGGCTGGCTGGAGGAAACCGGAGTGCAGCTGGCACTGGGCCTGGAAGCGGGCGACGTCAGCCTGGCGGGGCACAAGCAGTCGCTGAAGAGCTGGTACAGCACTGTCAACTGGAGCGGCCTCGGCCTGCGTCTGAGTCTCACCTACGCAGAACCCATAGCGGCGCCGCGGGAGTACGAAGTGCCGGGGCAGGCAGTTTACGGCTCTTTCAACTGGGAATTTTGATCGAGCTTGTAGACATCATGGATTGACCTGCCCAGCCTCGACATCGTGGGTTATGTTTGGAGGCTGGAAAGAACCCTAAACACAGAGCCACATCGAGGGGGCAGGTCATGCAAGAGTTTAACAATATCTACGTCGGTTTGGATGTTCACAAGAACAGTATTGCGGTTGCGGTGGCCCGGGAAGGGCGGGACAACCCGGAGTACTTGGGAGAAATTGCGCACGACAGCACCTCTATCCGCAAGCTGCTCAAGCGCTTGAGCCCCAATGGTGAGGTACTGAACGTCTGTTATGAAGCGGGCCCCACCGGCTACGGGCTGTATCGCGAGCTGACCAACCGGGGCCATGAGTGCGACGTGGTAGCGCCATCGCTGATCCCCCGCAAGCCGGGGGAGCGGCTAAAGACGGATCGCCGGGATGCCCAGATGCTGGCGCGCCTGCACAGAGCTGGAGAGCTGACCCCGGTGTGGGTACCGGACCAGGAACAGGAAGCCATACGCGATCTGACCCGTGCGCGGGAGGACATGAAGGCGATAGAGCTGAAATCCCGCCAGCGACTGGGCGCCTTCCTGCTCCGGCACGGTAAGGTTTACCAGGGGAAGAGCCGCTGGACCCAGGCCCATTGGCGCTGGCTGGAGGAAGTGAAGTTTGACAGTCCCGTCCAGCAGATCGTCTTGCAGGAGTACGTCGATGCGGTCAGTGCGGCTCAGCAGCGGGTAGAAGACCTGGAGAAGGTCATGCGCGAGGCGCTGCAAGGTTGGACATTGCAGCCGGTGGCGGAAGGCCTGATGGCCCTGCGTGGTGTCGACGTGGTTACCGCGATGACGATCCTGGCGGAGCTGGGAGACATCACCCGCTTCGACTCCCCACGGGAACTGATGGCCTATCTTGGCGTGGTACCCAGCGAACACTCCAGCGGGGAGAGTCGTCGCCAGGGCGGCATCACCCGCACGGGCAACGGCCACGTGCGGCGGGTACTGGTGGAATCAGCGCACAGCTACCGCTACCCGGCGCGCAAGACACGCTGTATCCAGCGGCGGGCCGAGAAGACCTCAGACCGGGTGCAAGCCATAGCTTGGGAGAGCCAGAAGCGCTTGTGTGGGCGTTACCAGAAGCTGCTGCAGGCCGGCAAATTGAAGAACGTGGTCGTCACAGCGATAGCCCGCGAGCTGGCGGGTTTTATCTGGGCGATCGCCTGTGAAGTAGCCGGCAAGCCGCACGGCAGCAAGGTTGTGGCATGAACTGTTGTCAGTGGCTTCGGGTCAGGGCATGGGAGGCCGGTGAGGAGAACCCTAGAGGCTCCTATGTGGCGCCCTTCGAGCCCGGAGGGTGACCCACGACAGTAGAGAAAGGCAGCTCCGCGACGAAGTGAAGTCAGGTCGGTAACCAACCCACGCATATCAGAATGATCCACCGTCGCAAACAGCCTTTCATGTCCTGACCCGAAGCCACTGACAGAGAGGAACAACGGAAAATGCAGTGCCAATAGTTGACAGGTCAATCCATATCAGGAGCCTGCTTGCAGGCGAAAAGGGGGCCTGGCGCAGGGCTGGATAGCCTTCGCCTGCAAGCAGGCTCCTACAAAGGAATACCGTAGGATGGGCACAAATCGGCAGGACCGCCGATTTGGACGCCGCAGGCGCCCGAAGGGCGAGCGCCATGGATGGCGTGAGTCAAAGCGCAGCGTGCCCATCAAAAATTTGGAAAAAACTGAAACACATAGCAAGAGCCTGGAAATGCATCGCATAACTATCTCCACCAAGGATTTTTCCAAGCCCGCCTCCCGCGGCATGCGCGCACTAACACTGCTGCTGTGTCTGCAACTGATCCTGCCCGCCAACCTGCTCGCGGAAGTTGTGGTGGACAAGAGTGCGGAAAAGGAAAAACAGGCGGAAGTGGAGCGGGCGGCCAACGGCGTTGAGATGGTCAATATCACCGCGGCCAACCAGCGCGGTGTCTCCCACAACAAATACGAAAAATTCAATGTCGATGCCAGCGGCCTGATTCTCAACAACGATGCCGGAATCCATCAATCCCAACTGGGCGGCCAGGTCGCCGGCAACAACAACCTCGCGCAAAGCGGCAGTGCGTCGCTGATTCTCAACGAAGTCACCCAGGCCAACCGCTCCAGCCTCAAGGGCCATATCGAAATTTCCGGCCGGGCGGCGGAACTGGTGATTGCCAACCCCTACGGCATCACCTGTGCCGGTTGCGGTTTTATCAATACCCCGCGGGCCACCCTGACCAGCGGCGTGCCGCGACTGCAGGACGGCCAGTTGACCGGCTTCGACATCCGCTCTGGCGAAGTGGCTATGGAAGGTTCCGGCCTGGACGCCAGTGGCCTGAACAACCTGGATATCTGGGCGCGCAGTATCAAACTCAGCGCACCGCTGCTGGCTTCGGACCTCAGTCTGATCGCCGGGGTCAACCGGGTGGCCTACGGCGATCGCCAGGTCTCGCTGCTGTCCTCATCCGGAGAAAAGCCCCAACTGGCGATAGACGCCAGTGCCCTGGGTGCCATCCAGGCGAACCGCATTTTTATGCTGGCCACGGAGCAGGGGGTGGGCGTGCGATCGCGCGCCGACATGAGCAGCGCCGGCGATTTCACCCTGACTGCCGACGGGCGTATTCAATTGAGTTCCGCAGTTGCGGGAGAGGATGCGCGGATACAGAGCTCCGGACAGCTTTCCGTTGACGAGCGGCTGTACGGGGCGCAAGTTTCCATCAGCGCGCAGAAGACCGCCAACAGCGGTATGATCGCCGCCGAATCCAGCCTGTCCATCGAGGGTGCGGAACTGCAAAACAACGGCAGCCTGCTCGCGGGTATCGACCGGCAGGGAGAGGCGGTGGCCGGTGGCGTACTGGAGGTCCGTGTCTCCGATAGCCTGGGCAACAGCGGCCTGGTTGCCGCGGAGAATGTGCAGCTGCACAGCGCCATTATCGAAAATCGCTCCGGAGAAATCCAGGCAGACGAGCTGCTCTCGTTGAGCGGGCAGACTCTGGACAACAGCGGTGGCGAGATCTACGCGCTGGGCGGCGGGCATACCCAGTTGACATTCGATCAGGTCGCCAACCGCAAGGGTGTTATCCAGTCAAACAGCGAGCGTCTTTCTCTTTTTGTAAAGGATTCCCTCGACAACAGCGGCGGTAAACTGCTCCATTTCGGCGAGGGCCTGCTCGCGCTGAATGTCGGCGCTGCGCTGGACAATACCGGCGGGCAGATACAGTCCGCGCAATCCCTCCGCCTTGATGCTCTGAGCCTGGACAACAGCGGCGGCCTTGTCACCGCACTCGGCGGCGAGTCCACGCAACTTAACCTGACCAGCTTCACCAACAGCGGCGGCCTGATTCAATCCGCGAGTCGGCAGCTCTCCCTTTTCGCACAGGAAAGAGCGGACAACAGCAACGGCAGCCTGCTGCATTTCGGCAGCGGTGGATTCTCCGTGGATGCCGGTTCGCTGCTCCGCAACAGCGGCGGGCAAATCCTGTCCGCCGGGGCACTTTCACTCGCTGGCGAGTCGCTGGACAACAGCGGTGGAGAAATCTACGCCCTGGGTGGCGACGGCGCCCAACTGACATTTGATGAACTGAGCAACCGCAGCGGCCTGATCCAGACCCAGGGAGACAACCTCTCCATCGCGGTATCCAGCTCCGCGGACAACAGCGGTGGCCGGCTGCTGCACTTCGGCGAAGGCGCCGTGTCGCTGGATGTGGGCGCGGTCCTGGACAACCGCGACGGACAGATACAGGCGGAACATGATCTCGCACTGAGCGCGCTGAGCCTGGAGAACAGCAGGGGTTCTGTCACCGCGCTGAGCGGCGCATCCACGCTGCTGAACCTTGGGCTGCTGGACAACAGCGGCGGCCTGATCCAGTCGAAGAGCGATACCTTCACGATCGCCACGCAGTCCGCCGTGGACAACAGCGAAGGCGGAATCCTGTATTTCGGCGCGGACCGGCTCTCGCTGGATGTGGGCACAGCGCTGCTCAATAGCGGAGGTAAAATTCAGTCCGCCGCCGGCCTGTGGTTGGGTGGCGATTCCCTGGACAACAGCGGCGGCGAAATTTACGCCCTGGGCGGGGAATCCTCGCAGCTGTCCTTTGCCCAACTGGGCAACCACAACGGCCTGATTCAGTCGCAGAGCGATGCGTTTTCCGTTTCCGCACAGGACTTCGCAAACAACGGCGGCCGCCTGCTGCATTTCGGCCAGGGGTCCCTGTCGCTGGCGGGCGAAACGCTGGATAACGAGTTCGGCCTGATCCAGTCCTCCGGGATTTTTGCGATTTCCGGCAGCTCCCTGGACAACAGTGACGGGGTGATCAATGCGCTCGGCGGCGAAACGTCTCAGCTGCAACTGGACAGCCTGGTCAACCGGGGCGGCGCAATCCAGAGCCGGAGCGATACCTTCGCACTCTCGGTACAGTCCTCCGCGGACAACAGTGGCGGCAGCCTGCTGCATTTCGGTGAGGGCCTGTTTTCCCTGGAAGCGGGCATCGTTCTGAACAGCGATGGTGGGCAGATCCAGTCGGAAAAAGCCCTGCTGCTGTCCGCACAGAGCCTGGACAACAGCGGTGGCACCATTACCACCCTGGGCGGAGACTCCGCCCGATTTCAACTGAGCGCTCTGCGCAACAACGGCGGGGTGATCCAGTCCCAGAGTGACGAACTCTCCATCAGCGCTAAAGAATCCATCCAGAATATCGGCGGAACCCTGAAACAGCTGGGTGCCGGCGGCCTGCAACTGAGCACCGATGGCGATATCGACAGCGCCGGCGGCCGCCTGTCCGTCTCGCACCAGGCGGCAATCACTGCGCACCACCTCTCTCTCGCTGGGGCCCAAGTTTCAGCGGACCGGCTTCAACTGGCGCTGTCCGGCGACCTGGACAACAGCGACGGCCTGATCGACACCAACCGGCTGATCGTCGAATCAGGTGCGCTGAACAACCGCGGCGGCAGCCTGCGCGCGGTGGCGGCGGAAGACGGCAGCCTGCTGCTGAACGTCTCGACAATCGACAACCGCGGCGGCGTGATCGAAACCGCGGCCCTCAATCTGTCCCTTTCCCTGGAGCGATTCGACAATACCGGCGGCGAGCTGCGCCATGGCGGCAGCGGCGAACTGAGCCTGACGCTGCTGGACCAACTGACCAACCGCGGAAAGATTCTCTCCAACGGTGCCATCCGGATCGATACGCAGAATTTCCTCAACAGCGACCTGTCCGTGGCCGGCACCCTGATCGCCGCCGGCAATCTGTGGATCGACGCCGGGGAAGCGGTCAACAGTGGCGGCACTGTGGAAGCGGGCGGCGCGCTGGCGATAAACCTGCAGGCACTCGACAACCGCTCGGGGCAAATCCAGTCCCTGGGCGGTGCGGAGTTTTCGCTAATCGTCGATGGAGGGCTGGACAACAGCCAGGGCGGCACCCTGGCCAGTGCCGCCACCGATATGCGGGTACAGGTGAGCGGCGGACTCAATAACGCCGCGGGTAGCCTGCTGCACTCCGGCAGCGGCCAGTTGACGGTAGATGCCGGCGGTGCAATCGACAACCGCGCAGGAGAAATCACCGGCAACGGCTCGCTGCTGATGGACGGCAACGACGAAATTCTCAACGGTGGAAAGGGGTGGATATCTGCCAGCGGCAACTTGACCCTGGATGCCGCTGGCCAGTTGGACAACAGCGGCGGCACCGTCGCTTCCGCGGGGAATTTTTCCATTCAAGCGCAGGAAGTGCGCAATGTCGGCGGAACCCTGGCCGGCGCCGGCCAAGCCTTCAATCTCGCCAGCCGCGGCGCCATCGACAACCGCAACGGCGGGAGTATCGAGACAGCGGCACAAAGTGCGGGCATCGAAGCCGCCACCGCTATCGACAACCGCGGCGGCCGGGTCAGCCACGCCGGCGACGGCCAACTGAATGTCATTGCCGCTCGGGTTAACAATTCCGGCGGCGGCACCATCGGCTCCAACGGCGGCCTGCGCCTGAATACCGCCGGCAACCCGTTCAACAACAACGGGGGTACACTGCTGGCGGTGACGGACCTGTGGATGAACGCCAGGGGGCTGGACAACCGCAACGGCTATATCGAACAGGGCTCCGGGCTGCTGAACCTGCTGCTGGGCAGCGGCAGCCTGCTGAACACAGATGGTGAAATCTACTCCGACAACCACCTGAGCGCCCAGGCGGCTGCCATCGACGGCGGCAGCGGGGTTATCCAGGGCAGGAACAAGGTCACCCTGAACGCCGACAGCGTCGCCCTGGAAAAACTGGGCGATGTGCGGGCGGAACAACAGATCGCCATCGACAGCCAGGGCAAGATCACCCAGACCGCCGGTTTCGCATTCCGCACCGATGCCGACCTGACGCTTACCGCGAAGGGCCAGTTGGAAAACGCCGGGGAAATATCCAGTGCCGGTGCCCTCGATATTCAGGTCCAGGGTATCGACAACCGCGCCGGCGGGGTTATTTCCGGGAGCAGCGCGAAGATCGGGGGCGGAGCCCTGGTCAACCGCGGGCGTCTCAGCGGCGCCGACTCACTGCGTCTGGAGGGCACATCCCTGGCCAACCACAGCGGCGCGGTGATTGCCTCCGGCGGAGACCTAACCGCCTTTATCACGGGTTTGATCGGTAACGATGCACTGATCTTTGCCGGCGCCAATCTCAATCTCTATTCCGATAGGCTGATCAATGATCGCGCCGATATTTATGCCCTGGGCAGTATCCATATTGCCAGGGACCAGAGTAGCGCCAAGAACAGCCGGGTGGAGAATATCTCCGGGCTGATCGAGAGCCGGAACGGCACTATTCGTATCGATAGTGCCAACATCGTTAACCGCCGCACTCATCTGGATATAACCAGGGATGAGAGCCTGTCC
Organism: Microbulbifer sp. TB1203; assembly: GCF_030997045.1. Taxonomy (NCBI): domain Bacteria; kingdom Pseudomonadati; phylum Pseudomonadota; class Gammaproteobacteria; order Cellvibrionales; family Microbulbiferaceae; genus Microbulbifer; species Microbulbifer sp. TB1203. The sequence goes on from NZ_CP116899.1 coordinate 1,119,734, forward strand.
GCTCTCGATCTGATCGACAATCCCAATGAAGTTTTCCTGTTCGATCAGGCACTACTCGGGTGGAGTGTGCCGGGGCAGAGCTTTGAGACCAATGAAGAGTGGGTTTCATTTTGGGTGGACCGCCATATAGAAAGGCTCAACAGCCTGCCCGGAGGCGATATTCCCCAAGGTGTAGTGGATGATGTAAAAGACAGCCTCTATCCATGGGCAAATTTTACCGGAATAGCCGATAAGGATTTTGTCTGGAATATTCTGAAAAGAGAAATTGAATACCTGGAAGAGGCCGTACCACAAAAGATAGCGGAAAGCCGCAATGCGCTCAGTGCACAACTCTCCAATGTCAAGCCGGGTTTCCAGGTTGTCGATTTCGAGCTGGGACGGTACGACAGCGAGGGTGAGCGGGACTACCTGGCCAGAATCGAGCACACCTATACCGGCGAAAGCACCTACAGGGAAAAAGTGGATAGTGCTGGCGCAGCCGCGCAACTGATGGCCGGAGGCGATCTTATCCTTAACGGCGGCGGTATCACCAATCGATACAGCACCATCAGTGCCGGCGGCAATATCCAGATGACGGGCAGCAGCCTGGACAATATCGGCCGGGAGCTGCAGCGAAAGGAAGAAATAACAAGAACCGTCTACGGTTACCATAAAGGTGACTATAAACAGATAGAAGGCGAAAGCACAAAGATTCATACAACGGTCGTTGATTCCGTTCCCGCACTGATCCACGCCGGCGGCAATATCACCGGCACCTTTACCGGAAAAATCAACAACGAAACCATCAGCGGGGGTGTTGCTTATAACAGCGACAATCAGCGCTCCCCAGAAACTTCCACCAGTGGCAAGGCGCCCAGGGCACATTCGAAGCAAAGCGGCAGGGAGAGCGTGGAAACCGGTGCGCTCGACACCAGCGCGCCCGACGGCAGCGGTGAAACCGTCAGTATCGATGCCCGCCAGGGTGAAGACGGCGAGATAAACGGAGTCGTCGGCGAGGCTGTTCGCGCAGCGGAAACCGTCGATCAAAGTGGACCGCAGAACACCGCTGAGCAAAACCTCGAGCGCATCGCCGAAGCCGGCAAGGCGGCCCTGGACCCGCTCGCCACCCACGGTTTCCAACTGCCGGATGGCGGCCTCTTCGTGCAAAACCTGGAAGCCGGCAGCCCCTACCTGATAGAAACCAACCCGGCGATCACCGACTACGCCAACTTTATCAGTTCCGACTACTTCCTCGGCCAACTGGACCTGGACGCCGAAGCCCTGCCCAAACGTCTGGGCGACGGCTTCTATGAAAACCAGATACTGCGCGACAGCATCTTCCAAGCCACCGGCCAGCGCTTTTTGCATCCCAGTCTGGCCAGCGACTACGACCAGTACCAGTGGCTGATGGACAACGCCGTTGCCACAGCGGAAGACCTGGACCTGTCCGTGGGCGTGGCGCTCACCAGCGAACAGATCGCCCTGCTGGAAACCGATATCGTCTGGCTGGTGGAGAGCGAGATACAGGGCCAGACGGTTCTGGTGCCGGTGATCTACCTCGCGGATATCGACAACCGCCAGCTGTTGGCCAACGGCGCCCTAATCAGCGCCGGCGGTGATATCCAGCTTTCCGGCAGCGAAATCCACAACAGCGGCGGCCTCAAAAGCGGCGGCCGACTGGCGCTTTTCTCCGAGGGCTCCATCGTCAACAAGGAAGGCGATCTGGTGGCCGGCGGCGATCTGCTTGCCCGCGCCGACCGGGACATCCACAACCTGAGCGGGCGCATCCAGGGCAACAGCGTATTGCTCAACGCCGGCGGCAGCATCGTCAGTGAGACCCTCACCCGCACCCTGGAAAAGAGCAGCATCGAGGGCAGCGCCGGCCTGGAATCCACCAACACCGCCGTGGCCGGTCTCGCCAGCATCAGCGCCACCGGCGGCAAGCTGGTGATGCAGGCCGGGGAGGACATGCGCCTGATCGCCAGCCGCCTCGACGCCGCCACGGACGCGCAACTGGTCGCCGGCGGCGACCTGGTCCTGGACACCAAAGCGCTGGAAGAACGCAGCGCCGCCTGGACCGCCAGCGGCCACAACATCCGCGAGCGCACCCAACACCTCACCAGCGGCATCGAGGCCGGCGGCAACCTGCAACTGGCCAGCGGCGGCGACACACGCCTGTCCGGCGCCGAACTGACCGCCGGTGGCGATGTCGGCCTGCAGGCCGGTGGCGACATCACCATCGCGTCCGTCACCAACAGCCAGACCACCGACTACCGCCGCGAGGAAAAAGGCTCCGGCACCTTCGACAAGGACAAGACCGTCACCGAACAGGACCACAGCGAACAGGTGGTCGGTTCCAATATCACCGCCAAGGGCGGCCAGGTCACCGTCGCCGCGGACGGCGACGTCGTCATCCTCGGCAGCCAGGTCAACGCGGACAAGGACATCGCCCTCAGCGGCCAGGACATCACCGTCGCCGCCAGCGCCTACGAGGAATCCCACCTCAGCGCCAAAACCGAATCCGGCGGTTTTGAAAACGAAAGCCTGGGCGAAGCCAGCTACCAGCTGCAACTGGCCGCCTCCGAACTCAACAGTGCCTCTGGCAATATCAGCCTTGACGCCGCCAAAAACATCACCCTCGCCGCCGGCAACCTGGTGGCGGGCAGCGGCGACATCAACCTCACCGCCGTGGACGACCTGCTGATCGCCGCCGGCGAAGTCATCGAATCCACCAGTTCCTGGTCCGAAGACTCCGGCTACTTCAGCGGCGGGGACTTCTACTCTTCGGAGCAACAGAGCGGCGCCACCCAGCAAACCCTGGCCCAGGGCAGCCAGATCAGCGCCGGCAACGATATCAACATCCACGCCGGCCGCGCCAAGATCATCGGCTCCGACCTCAGCGCCGGCAACGACATCGTCGCCGAAACCGATATCGGCGACCTCGAAATCCTCGCCGCCCGGGAAACCACCCACACCACCCAGGATGAAAAACAGGTGCGGGTCAGCGCCGGCGACGCCGCGCAGAGCCTCGCCGACCCGGACGACCTGGTCAAAGTCGAGGACGGCCAGCTCAAGATCAAACTGGCCGACGCCGAGTACCACCAGCTCGACAGCGAAAGCACCCAGGTCAGCCACAAAGGCAGCAATCTCAGCGCCGGCAACGACATCGAACTGAACGCCATCGGCGACCTCACCATCGAAGGCTCCAACCTCGCCGCCGATGGGGATACTTCAGGCGAAGGCGACGTCGTCCTCTCCGGCGAAAACGTCACCATCAAGGAAGCCAAAGACAGCCTGCAAACAAAAACCAGCGAAACCACCGGCAGCGCCGAGATGAGCGTGGTGGTACAGCACCAGGCCGTGGAAGTGGCCAAGGCCGCTGTGGCCCTGCAGGAGTCCGCCGACAACCTGAAGCAGGCCAAGGAAGACTACCGCAAATACCAGAAGGACCTGGATAACCTCGAAGACACCCTGGACCAGCTGGAAGCCGACTACGCCAACGGCGCACCGGGCGTCACCCAGGCGGATATCGTCGAACTCAAACAGATCATCGACGACGCCGAAGGCGACAAGGAATGGTACCTGGCCGGCGTCGCCGCCGCGGCCGCGGACGTCACCGCCAAAACCACCCTGTTGGTGCAGCAAACCGCCACCGCCGCCCAGAGCACCGCCACCTACGGCTTCAACGCCGGCGTGCAACTGGATATCGACGCCTCAAAAACCGATACCGAAAGCCACCAGACCAGCTCCCTGGCCAGCAGCCTCAGCGGCAGCAATATCCGCATCCAAACCGGCAGCGGCAATGGAGGGGAAACCACAGGCAACACCCTGATCCAGGGTAGCCACCTGCAGGCCGACAACCAGATCGCCATCGACACCGGCGACCTCGACATCACCGCCAGCCAGGACACCGCCAGCAGCCGGACCCAGACAGAGCACGGCCATATCAGCGTCCAGCAGACCGTCTACGGCGCCACCGGCGGCCCCGCGGTCAACGCCAGCATGGACCGCAGCCAGAGCCGCGACCGCCAGACCAGCTACAACAACAGCACCCTGAACGCCGACAGCATCAGCCTCAACACCACCGGCGACGCCGCACTCACCGGCGCCAACGTGCACGCCAACAGCCAACTGGATGTCAACATCGCCGGCGACCTCATCGCCGAATCCCAGCAGAACCGCGCCAGCGGCAGCAACACCAGCGCCGGCATCAGCGGCGGCTTCGGCACGAGCGGCGGAAAGGACAGCAGCCTCGCCAGTGTCAACGGCGGCGCCAACAGCGCCAACGGCCGCTACCAGAGCAAGGAAACCGTCCTCACCAGCCTCACAGCCGGCGGCGAAGCCACCGTCGACGTCGGCGGCCACACCCAGGTCACCGGCGCCCTGATCGCCACCCTAGACGAAGAAGGCAACGACCTCGGCAACCTCGAACTGAGCACCGGCACCCTCGACTACGCCGACCTCAGCAACACCAATTACCAAAGCCAACAGAGCGCCGGCATCAGCATCAGCGTCGGACTCAACGGCGCCAACCCCGCCGATCCCGCGCAGCAAAACGCACAGGATGCAACCGGCAACGACGACCTCAAACTGAACACCTCCAACGTCCAGTACAGCAACAACAGCCACTACAGCAAGGACAAGAGCCTGGCCACCGTAGGGCAGGGCAATATCACCGTCCGCGACGAGGACAGCGACAAGAACGGCGACCTGGCCGGCCTCAACCGGGACGTAACCAACACGGAAAAGGAACTGTTCGAAGTCGACCGGCAGGAAGGGAATATCGACGTGACCGTCGATCACCGTGTGCTTTCGAAACAGGGTTGGGAAGAGATCTCGCAAGACACAGCGGCTCTTAAAGAGGCTGCCGCAGTTGGAGCGGACTACTTGGAATCGGTGGTTGTCTCCTTGCCGGAAGAACTGGCCGAGCAGACAGGCCCTCTTGGCGAAGGCATGCACGACACCTTGATCCGCCAGGGATACGACCCGGAAGAAGCACAAGCCCTCCTGGCCGACCCGGACTTCCAGCAGTATGTAGTGGAAACGGCCAATCAACTGAGAGAGGATATCGAGTCAGCCGATCCGGAAACGCTAAAGGCTCTGGTCGAAGAAAATGGGTTAAACCTTGCCTCTACAGACGCCTACGCAGTGGATGCCAACGGGGAATTTATCGAGCATGTCCAGACAGACTCTGTCACAGGCCAGCCACTGGCGGGCAAAGTGAACGAGGGTCTGGCGACTGCCAACGACTACCTTAACACCCTCGACCCGAATACTAGGGATATGGCCATGCTGGCCACCAGCTTCGCACTGGGTGGCCCGGTCAAGCAGGTGGCTGGTGTCGTAATCAATGAAATGGTGAACGCCGCGGCCGGGGAGCAGATCGAACAGGCTACCGAAGCCGTTGCCGAGGGCGTAACCGAGTGGGCCATTGGAGAGCGTCAAGAAGACGGCACACAGGCAGATGAGGCAGCTTATGATCGTGCTGTTGACGGTAGCAATCTGGGCATATCCATTGCTACGGGGATTGGGTTGCCTGGAAGAAAAATCAATGACAGAGAATCCCATAGCAGCAATTCTAGCGGTAATCCTGATGGTGATTTCGAAGGGAGTAGTAACCACGACGGGAATATAGGACCAAATCCGGGAGTACAGCCTGGAGCAGCGGATGCGGAAGCCGGTGACCTATCAATTAGAAACGATGGTGACAGTTTTGACTTGGATTATCATGAGAACCATGTTCCTCCTGGCAGTAGAAATAGTGGACATTTATTGGAAAGGCACGTTGGTCTATCAGATGCCGACTTGATTGCCAGATCAAACGGTGCAGGCGGTCAACGTATACCATTAGGTGGCTCTTCATCTTTTTCCAGCAGGCAAGCTGCTGAACATTATGTAAATCAAACTATGAGGAAGAACGAAACGGAAATTAAAGCTTGGTTGGAAGCCAACCCAGGAACTAAACCGAAAGCGTTCGATTCCCTTTTTAACCAGCCAACAGGTCGACATGTACCTGCAAATAGCTCTACAGCGTCTAATGTGAATGGTGTTAGAGTGGTTTTGCAAGCAGATTCAACAAGTCCATCTGGCTATCGCATCATTACGGGGCATCCAATTGGTGAATAAAAAGTATCCGGCATTATTTAATTTATTGGCAGGATCGTTCTATCAGTGCTGGTATGAATATGATCATAGGTCTTCAGATGAAATATTGTATGACTCGATCAGTCAATCCACAGATGAAGAAATCTTTTTGGCATTGAAGGAAGTTGAAAAAATCATTTCATCCGCAGGTTCTGATGCTGATTTTGGAAAAATCTTAGGTCGAGATATCGGCTGTAATTACAATCCAAGTGATGACGGTTTGTCTAATCTTGATTGGCTGCTGAAAGTGAAAAGAGTTTTAGAGGAGAGGCGAAAAGAAAATGGGCAGGTCCATAAATAAACCTAATTACCACTCTTGCTAAGCAACATTTAACTGTATATACACCAATCTCATTGGTCTGCAAGGGAGTCCGCCATGGCCCGCAACAAAGTACAGTTTCAAAAAGGCATCAGCTTGAACGAATTCCTCAAACAGTACAGCGGAAACTGGACGGAAACCGGGGCGACGGAAACCGGGACAGTTCTATATTTCTGCGCGATACGATTGAAGAGTTAGCCACCTATCGTGTTTATGGTGGTGGTGCCAAGCAACAAGGTGATTACTGGACTCAGTCAAACCAAGTGGTCCAGATCAAACCAAAATCGACCCCCAAAATGCCAATTGATATCTGAGTTGGGAGATATTAGTCTCCGTGATTGAGGTTAAATACTAGGCAACAGAACAAAGGAGTAGCTATGTCAATGGGAGCTAAAAAGAAGTCGCTTCTCGATGCTTTCTCTATCACTGATAGGAGATCGTGCGAAAAGGCGATTCGAAATGGCGGAATCGCCGCAATGGTCTCGGCGGGTATCACGGCCATCTTTGCTGGTCTTGGTTTTATCACAAGTTCTTCCAGCAAGAATCTGGCTTACCTGTTAGATCCATGGTTGACTGTGGATGTTGCCCTGATAGTAATTCTCGGTATCTTCATACTCCGCAAGAGCCGCGTGGCTTCGATTCTTATGCTCCTTTACTTTGTCACATCCAAAGGGATCATGTGGTACGACATGGGAAAACCGCAAGGCCTTTTTATGAGCGCTATTTTCTTCCTGTTCTACTTTACCGCCATGAGAGGAACCTACATCTGGCACAAGTCGTATAAAGATGAATCTCTTGTGCCTTTTGTCTAAGCAGGAACCGGGACAGTTCTATTTTTGACGTGATATTCTACAACTGAAATCAAATACCAAATCTCTCAGCCAGCCTGAGAGCCAGCTCATTAACAAAGCGAGTTTTTAACGTCTGACGGAGAAGCGAGCCAGATACATCATCTGTCTGGCTCGCTTCTCTGTAGACGTATCCTGCGCGAGCACACCCAACACCTCACCAGCGGCATCGAGGCTGGCGGCAACCTCCAACTGGCCAGCGGCGGCGACACCCGCCTGTCCGGCGCCGAACTGACCGCCGGTGGCAATGTCGGCCTGCAGGCCGGTGGCGACATCACCATCGCGTCCGTCACCGACAGCCAGACCACCGACTACCACCGAGAGGAAAAAGGCTCCGGCACCTTCGACAAGGACAAGACCGTCACCGAACAGCACCACAGCGAACAGGTGGTCGGTTCCAATATCACCGCCAAGGGCGGCCAGGTCACCGTCGCCGCGGACGGCGATGTGGCGGTGCTGGGCAGCGGCATCCATGCGGAGAAGGATATCGCCCTCAGCGGCCAGGACATCACCGTCGCCGCCAGCGCCTACGAGGAATCCCACCTCAGCGCCAAAACCGAATCTGGCGGTTTTGAAAACGAAAGCCTGGGCGAAGCCAGCTACCAGCTGCAACTGGCCGCCTCCGAACTCAACAGTGCCTCTGGCAATATCAGCCTTGACGCCGCCAAAAACATCACCCTCGCCGCCGGCAACCTGGTGGCGGGCAGCGGCGACATCAACCTCACCGCCGTGGACGACCTGCTGATCGCCGCCGGCGAAGTCATCGAATCCACCAGTTCCTGGTCCGAAGACTCCGGCTACTTCAGCGGCGGGGACTTCTACTCTTCGGAGCAACAGAGCGGCGCCACCCAGCAAACCCTGGCCCAGGGCAGCCAGATCAGCGCCGGCAACGATATCAACATCCACGCCGGCCGCGCCAAGATCATCGGCTCCGACCTCAGCGCCGGCAACGACATCGTCGCCGAAACCGATATCGGCGACCTCGAAATCCTCGCCGCCCGGGAAACCACCCACACCACCCAGGATGAAAAACAGGTGCGGGTCAGCGCCGGCGACGCCGCGCAGAGCCTCGCCGACCCGGACGACCTGGTCAAAGTCGAGGACGGCCAGCTCAAGATCAAACTGGCCGACGCCGAGTACCACCAGCTCGACAGCGAAAGCACCCAGGTCAGCCACAAAGGCAGCAATCTCAGCGCCGGCAACGACATCGAACTGAACGCCATCGGCGACCTCACCATCGAAGGCTCCAACCTCGCCGCCGATGGGGATACTTCAGGCGAAGGCGACGTCGTCCTCTCCGGCGAAAACGTCACCATCAAGGAAGCCAAAGACAGCCTGCAAACAAAAACCAGCGAAACCACCGGCAGCGCCGAGATGAGCGTGGTGGTACAGCACCAGGCCGTGGAAGTGGCCAAGGCCGCTGTGGCCCTGCAGGAGTCCGCCGACAACCTGAAGCAGGCCAAGGAAGACTACCGCAAATACCAGAAGGACCTGGATAACCTCGAAGACACCCTGGACCAGCTGGAAGCCGACTACGCCAACGGCGCACCGGGCGTCACCCAGGCGGATATCGTCGAACTCAAACAGATCATCGACGACGCCGAAGGCGACAAGGAATGGTACCTGGCCGGCGTCGCCGCCGCGGCCGCGGACGTCACCGCCAAAACCACCCTGTTGGTGCAGCAAACCGCCACCGCCGCCCAGAGCACCGGCACCTACGGCTTCAACGCCGGCGTGCAACTGGATATCGACGCCAGCAAAACCAACACAGAAAGCCACCAGACCAGCTCCCTGGCCAGCAGCCTCAGCGGCAGCAATATCCGCATCAAAACCGACAGCGGCAATGGAGGGGAAACCACAGGCAACACCCTGATCCAGGGCAGCCACCTGCAAGCGGACAACCGCATCGCCATCGACACCAGCGACCTCGACATCACCGCCAGCCAGGACACCGCCAGCAGCCGGACCCAGACAGAGCACGGCCATATCAGCGTCCAGCAGACCGTCTACGGCGCCACCGGCGGCCCCGCGGTCAACGCCAGCATGGACCGCAGCCAGAGCCGCGACCGGCAGACCACCTACAACAACAGCACCCTGAACGCCGACAACATCAGCTTGACCACCACCGGCGACGCCGCCCTCACCGGCGCCAACGTCCATGCCAACCGCCAACTGGATGTCAACATCGCCGGCGACCTCACCGCCGAATCCCAGCAGAACCGCGCCAGCGGCAGCAACACCAGCGCCGGCATCAGCGGCGGCTTCGGCACGAGCGGCGGAAAGGACAGCAGCCTCGCCAGTGTCAACGGCGGCGCCAACAGCGCCAACGGCCGCTACCAGAGCAAGGAAACCGTCCTCACCAGCCTCACAGCCGGCGGCGAAGCCACCGTCGACGTCGGCGGCCACACCCAGGTCACCGGCGCCCTGATCGCCACCCTAGACGAAGAAGGCAACGACCTCGGCAACCTCGAACTGAGCACCGGCACCCTCGACTACGCCGACCTCAGCAACACCAATTACCAAAGCCAACAGAGCGCCGGCATCAGCACCAGCGTCGGACTCAACGGCGCCAACCCCGCCGATCCCGCGCAGAAAAACGCACAGGATGCAACCGGCAACGACGACCTCAAACTGAACACCTCCAACGTCCAGTACAGCAACAACAGCCACTACAGCAAGGACAAGAGCCTGGCCACCGTAGGGCAGGGCAATATCACCGTCCGCGACGAGGACAGCGGGAAGAACGGCGAGCTGGCCGGCCTCAACCGCGACGTAACCAGCACGGAAAAGGAACTGTTCGAAGTTGACCGGCAGGAAGGGAATGTCGATGTCACTGTCGATCACCGGCTGCTGAGCGAAGAGGGTCGCAAGGAAATCAAGGAGGACGTCAAGCGCACCGAACTGCTGGGCGAATCCATCGCCGACATCGCCACCGAAGAGAGCGTCGACCTGCAGGACACCTTCCAGCATATCGGCGACGTACAAAAAGACCTGGACGTCCAGAAACTGCTCGTCACCCGGGACGGCGGCGAAAACGCCAGCATCCTCAACGACTTGGCAAACGCCACCCCCGAGCAAAAACAACAGGCCATCGACGCCTACGCCCAGGCCTATGCCGACGTCTACGACATCAACATCGACGAAGCCAAAGTCGTCGCCGCCAACACCTTTATCGGCGGCGCCCACGTCTCCGAAGACGGCACCAGCAGCAGTCTCTACATCAACGACAACGCCCAGAACAACGCCCTCGACTATATGGAGACGATGGGCCACGAAGTCACCCACACGCAGATCGAACAAGGAAAAACCCGCAACCGGGGTGAACTCAACGAAGACTATGCCGACCTGCGCGGCGAATACGCCGCGGACAACTACGACTTCAGCTTCGCCAACAACGGCCTGGGTACCGTCGATACCGGATTGACCAACAACCATGTGGGCAACACCAGCTCGGAGCTGATTGCCCAAAATACCGAGCAGTTTGTCTCCCAGGTCGAGAGCAACCCCGGCAATGTTGAATACCGGCCACTCAGGCGACAGGAAACCGAGGCCTTGGGTGCGATTATCGACCAAGTCCAGCGCGCCCCCTACAATCAGGAAACCAAAGACCAACTGATCGCCAATGCCACCGCCGAGGCCTGCGCCAAGACCCATTGCGCAGAAGGTGTGCCAGAAACTGATCCCAATTATCAGACTCTCAAAAACCTGCAAGCCGCCGGCGAGACACTGATAGAAGAAGGGCAGAACCTGCTCGGCAATGCCGGCGATGACCTGTTTGAACATGACTGGATAGACGGCACACAAGACTGGCTCAGGGCCAACGGGGAAACGATTGCCCGTGGACAGGGAGCCACACAAGCTGTTCTCGGCGGCGCGGCCACCGTCAGCAGCGGCATCGCCACAGTGGCCTCTGCACCCGTCTGCGCCGCTACCGGCGTCGGCTGTGTGGCAACCGCCGGCACAGCCGCGCTTACGGCCCTGTCCGCCACTGCAACAGCAGACGGCTACCAGCAGGCGACCGGCGAATACCGGAGCAGCTTCGGGCAGGAAGTCCTGAACAACCTGCTACCGGAAACCTACCAGGACCCCTCGAACCCCGCTGCTGATGTAGCTATCGGTATCGGAGTGGATGTGGCGCTTGGCACGGCTGGCAAAGTAGCCGGCAAGGTAGTGGATGCGGCTGAGGGTTTGGCGAAATCGGCTAAGAAGAATAGCAAGACAAATAGCCAGAATAGCTCTTCGAATCAATCGAATGCTTCTCAAGGTGAAGCTGATGATTTTTACAGCGGGGTTGATAATGCTGGAAAATCTAAATCTGACACTCTCTCGGATCATCAGCGTTATAAAGACGAGCTGAAAAAACAGGACTTAGATGCTATTGCCAGTTATGACGAGCGTTTGGCTGACGCTGTAAAAGGTAGTGGAACCGGGAATCCAAACTTTGGTGTTGGCAAGGCAAGTGCTTCAGAGGCTGAAGAGTTAGGTAAGGTTTGGGTTGGTGATGGATACAGGGTTGCTAGTGATGGGAAAACACTAGTCAGTGCAGATGGAACAAGAAGATATCGTCCTCCTACGAGAAAGCCCAATACGCCAGAAAAATACAATCCGACAGGGACTCAGGCTAACTTTGAAGTTTTGAGTGAAGATGGAAAAACTATTATTAGCAATGCTCATTTGGTAATTGAAGAATGAAATTAAATGAAATCAAACAGATAGATGTGGGAGGAGATCTTCTGGCCAACTATTGGCCAGAAGATGAATATTGCTTCTCCGAATGGGTTACCTTGTCTATTGGCGTAAAAGGCGAGGAAGGTTCCACTTATTTTAATTTGTTAGTTTGTACTCCAGAATGGATTAGTAGAAAGTTGGATTCTGCTCAATCTGTCTGGGGTAGGCATATGCTAATTATTAGGAAATATGATACGGAATTGATTGAGTCGGAAGTAAACAAGAAATTGCAAGAACTGCTTGAGATCTTTACCGGGGATGATGATTTAAAATTTTCAGAAAAGATTGCTCGATATGCTCATTGGGAATATGAGGACTATGTTTCTAAAAGCTTATAGAGATAAGGGTTGCTTCTGGGATAAATAAAATCGACTTATCCTGCTAGAGGCTAATGGTGAAATATTTTTATATTGGGGTATGTTCTTTGTGTAAGTAAGGAAGGCTAATCTTGATGAAGAACTTATCTGAAAAAAAGCTTTATCTACACTGTGAGGAATGCGAGCAAGGTTGGAATAAGCCAGAGGATGTGCCTGACATTAAGAAATCATCCTTAACTCTACTAGAAGATTTTAATGCTGAGATAGCTACAGAAAATGATACCCAAGAATTTGGCTGGGCTGGATATGATATAAATCATTTGAAGAAAAATAGAGGAAAGTTGGGGCAGTTCGGTAGACGGGGCAGTTCGGTAGACGGCGCATTTCATTCACCGGGGAAAACGGGGACCGGGGAAAACGGGGACAGTTCTATTTTTGACGTGATATTCTACAACTGAAATCAAAGAGGGTGTTCAAAACTCTGTGTCAGCCAAATAGTCTCACAGGCTGATGTATTTCTCCAGGCGGTCCGGGAAGTGGATCGTCAGCTGTGATAGCGTCAGGTTCCAGTTCTGAATCGGATGCGTCCATCGCTCGGAGGCTTTCAGGCGGTGGACAGCCTCGACGGCGTTGGTGGTGTAAATCGCCGTACGCACGTAATCCGGGTATTTGAAGTAGGCCGACAGGGTCGGCCACTTGCTGCGCCAGGACTTGATCACCATTGGGTACTTATCGCCCCACTTGGCCTCCAGCTCGTCCAGGGCGCTCTCGGCGGCAGTGAGCGTTGCCGCTTTGTAAATGCACTTGAGGTCGGCCATGAAGACCTTCTGATTTTTTGAGGCGACGTATTTCATCGAGTTGCGGATCTGATGGATGATGCAGTGCTGGATCTCGGTGTTGGGATAGATGCTCTCGATGGCTTCAGGGAAGCCCTTCAGGCCGTCTACACAGGCAATCAGGATGTCCTTGACCCCGCGGTTGTGGAGGTCGGTAAGTACGCTCAGCCAGTGATGGGCGCCCTCCTGGTCGGACAGATAGAGCCCCAGCAGCTCTTTCTTGCCTTCGATGTTCAGGCCAAGAATGGTGTAGATGGCCTTGCTGACATAGCGGCCATTTTCCCTGATTTTGTAATGGATGGCGTCCAGCCAGACGATGGGATAGACGGCCTCCAGATCGCGCTCACGCCATGCCTGAAGCTCGGGCAGCAGCTTGTCTGTGATTGCGTTGATGGTGCCGTTGGAGAGTTCCATTCCGTAGATTTCGGCAATGTGTGTACGGATGTCCTGGTAGCTGTTACCCAGAGCAAATAGGGCGATAATCTTGCGCTCTAGTTCGTCGGTAAGCTGGGTCTGGTGCTTCTTGACGATCTGCGGCTCGAAGGTGCCAGCCCGATCCCGCGGCGCCTGCAGCTCGAAGCTGCCAGCGGGACTTTTCATAGTTTTGGACGTGGTGCCATTCTTGCGGTTGGGCTTGTCCTCGCTGGCGAGGTGCTCCTCCAGCTCCGCCTTCATGGCAGCTTCGGTGAGTTGTTTGATCAGTGGGGTCAGGATGCCGTCTTTGCCGCTGAGGTCTTTGCCCTCACGCAGCGCCTTGACAGCGGCATCCATGTCGAATGTAGGTTTGGTCATGAGTCATCTCTTTTTTGCGTATGGTAAAGAAATGACACAGAATTCTGAACACTACCCGAGACGGTCGCCTCGCTTCTCTGTAGACGTATCCTGTCCAGTCCGTAGGTATTTGAAATCGGAGGCCGGCAGCTTCTACCTGATAGAAACCAACCCGGTGATCAGAAGAAGCAGCGCCGCCTGGACCGCCAGCGGCCACATCAGCGAGCGCACCGAACATCTCACCAGCGGCATCGAAACCGGCGGTAGAGTCTCGCGCGAAGCCCGGAAAGGCCGGATCGATAGCACCGCAGCAAATGGCGCCGTGTCTCTCTAGCCGCCGTGGGCTCTATAGCTGGAGCCCCTCGTTGGGCTCCTTTTACCACGGTGCTACACTGAAATCAGGCAGCATCCGGAACCGCAGTTATGGTCACCGAAGTCGGCCGCACTTCCCCCCGCAGCGCCTGCATCCTGCTGGCCCCCAACCAGTCCCTGTCCCTTTCGGGCAATCTCTGGGTGTTCATCTCTCTGGTGGCCGTCTCCCTGGGCATCAGCCTCGCTTTCGCTTTCGCGGGGGCCTGGATGATCCTGCCCTTCGCGGGGCTGGAGCTGCTGTTGCTGGCGGTGCTGTTCGGCTATGTGTACCTGGAGGGGTCGCGCCGGGAGGTGATCCGTATCAACGCGGAGCGGGTGGTATTGGACTGCTGCCGGGGCTACCGGCAGCAGAGCATCTATCACCAGGAGTTTGCCCGCGACAGCCTGTCGGTGCTGGTGCGTATGGGTGGCAGCGCTACAGAGCCGGCGTCCATCAGCTTCAGCGGGCCCGAGGGCTGTCTGGAAGTGGGGGAGTTCCTCACCGATGCCGAGCGGGCTTCGCTGGTGCAGAAGCTTGGTGAGTGCGGTATCTGCGCGCAGAAAGAGCGCTGTTACCGGGTAGAGGAGTTCTGACTTTAATCCGCTTTTCGCTCCCGTATAATCCCCGGCTGGTTCAAAGCAGCTCTACAGGGGGCATCGATGGCATTTCCCAGGATCGGCAATCTGGCACCGGCCTTTACACTGACGAATCAGAGCGGCGAGAAGGTGTCGCTCAAGGATTTCCGCGACAAAAAGAACGTGGTGCTCTATTTCTATCCCAAGGCGCTGACACCGGGCTGTACCACCCAGGCCTGCGGCATTCGCGACAGTGCCGGGGACTTCGCCAAACTGGATACTGTGGTGCTCGGGGTGAGCCCGGACCCGGAGAGCAAGCTTCAGAAGTTTATCGACAAACACGAGCTGAATTTCGACCTGCTCGCCGACGAGGATCACAAAGTTGCCGACAAGTACGGTTGCTGGGGCCTGAAGAAGTTTATGGGACGGGAGTACATGGGCCTGCTGCGCACCACCTTTATCATCGACAAGAGTGGCCGTCTGCGCCATATCATCGACAAGGTCAAAACCAAGAGTCACCACGACGATGTGCTGGGCTGGATTCGGGAGAATCTCGCATAGCCCTTGCGTTCGAACCCTGGCCCCCTGGAGTGGGTCAGGGCCCTAGATCACCTCTAACCTGTCATTTGTGACACGGCCCAAAAAAATCACCTGTCGTCCCTTGCATTTTCCCTCCATGGTCTATACTCCGTTGTGTAAAGGTGCGCCGGCACCGGAGTTGTACCCCCTCGGGGGAGGTGTCGGAGCGTTAAAGGATAAAATTTGTACAGCTCTGTGAAGGATTCGATGTCTGTTTCAGGTGCCTCCCAGCACTCGGATAGTAGTCTGCTCTCGCAATAAGCCAGGGAGAGCAGGTTGTGGTAACAGGGAATCGCAGGAAGCGGGCGTAGAAGAATAACCGCGGCTCACGGACCCCATAAGGAGCAGCTCGATGAACCAAATTCAGCCAGACCAGGCTTCTCTTTCAGAAGATAAGCCCCTGCAGCAGGCCAGACTCTCTGGTGACTCCAATATCCTCGACCAGTTGCTGGCGCCGCCGGAAGCAACCAGCTTCGGTATAGCCGCGCGGGTGATCGATGTGTTGGAACAGCGTATCGGCAAGGCATCCCTGGCAATTCGCCCGGTGTCCTCCGATCTCAGCATGTCCACCCGTACTCTGCAGCGCCGCCTGCAGGAGCACAATCTCAGTTTTGCCTCGCTGCGCGACCATGTGCGTTTCCGCCATGCGGTGCACTTCCTCAAGGATACTGCACTGAGTGTCGACGGCATTTCCCGTATCCTGGACTTTTCCGACAGGACCAGCTTCACCAGCGCCTTCAAGCGCTGGACCGGCATGTCGCCCACCGGCTACCGCCGGCAGGTGCGCCAGCGCTTTTGATCCTGTCGGGGCGAGCGGGCCGGCCATGGCCGGCCCTATGCATTGCCTGCAGACGACAAACCCGCTAGAGTTGGCCCACAATTATTCAAGGCCGATTCTTAGAGGTTTTCATGAGCTTTTTTATTCCCGCTGCTGTGGCACAGGAGGCGGCTCCGGCGCCACAGGGTAACCCAATCATAACCCTGCTGATGTTCGCGGGCCTGTTTGCGTTTATGTGGTTTTTCATTATTCGCCCGCAACGCAAACGTCAAAAGGAACACCAGGAACTGGTCAGCGCATTGAAGAAGGGCGATGAAGTGGTGATGACCAGCGGTATGCTGGGCCGTATTGACAAGGTGGACGACGACTACATCGTTCTGGAGGTCGCCGACAACATGTCGCTCAAGTTCCAGAAAGTAGCGGTGCACGCGGTACTGCCGAAAGGCACGATCAAGAAGATCTGATACTGCGACGCATTTGACATAAACCCGGCGTTGCCCGGGTTTTTTTATTGCGCGGAGCGAGGACTCCAGTTCCCTATGCTGCCGCAGGCCCTTTAAATTTGTAGGAGCGGCCCATGGCCGCGATCAGTATCCGAATTTACCCGATCGTGGCCATGGGCCGCTCCTACAGAGTTGGCGCAGAGCCTTACGTCGTGAGGAAGAGTCTATGTCTCTCACCTATCCGCCTCGGATTCACATGGCCCGGCTGCCCACCCCACTGCAGCCTCTGGACCGGATTACCGAAAAATTCTCCACCCCACACGGCGGGCCGCGAATCTGGGTCAAACGCGACGACCTCACTGAGACTGCCATGTCCGGCAACAAGCTGCGCAAGCTGGAATTTATTGCCGGGGTGGCTAAAGAGCAGGGGTGCGATACCCTGATCACCTGCGGCGGTGTGCAGTCAAACCACTGTCGCACCACAGCGCTGGTGGGGGCGCGCCTGGGACTGCGGGTGCAACTGATCCTGCGCGGCGAAGAGGAGCAGGTGCCGGACGGCAACTTGTTGGTGGATTACCTGGCGGGCGCATCCGCGGCTTTTTATCCCGCACGCCAGTACTTCGCCGAACTCGACAAGCTGTTCGCACACTGGCGGGACTTCTACGTGCAGCGCGGCCATAAAGCGTTGTGTATTCCGACGGGGGGTAGCGACGGCCTGGGTGTCTGGGGTTATATCTCCGGCGCCGAAGAGCTGCTCGCGGACTGTCGGGACCAGGGTTTCGAGCCTGAACATATCATCTGTGCCACCGGCAGCGGCGGTACACAAGCCGGCCTGACCTTGGGCTGCCACCTGCTGGGCAGCCGGGCGCAGGTTACCGGTTATGCGGTGTGCGATAACGCCGAGTATTTTCAGCGCAAGGTACGGGACGATATTGAGCAGTGGCGCGAAGCGGGAAACACCTTGCCGGACGCCGGGAAGCTGAACATTCAGGTCAATGATGGATATATCGGTCCCGGTTACGCCGAGGCCGACGAGACGGTATACCGCGCCATCGCCGAAGCGGCCGGGCAGGAGGGGCTGTTGCTGGACCCGGTTTACACCGGCAAAGCGTTCGGTGGCCTGCTACAGGAACTCCACCGGGGCTGCTACCACGATACTGAGAATCTGGTATTCGTGCATACCGGCGGTCAGTTCGGATTATTCCCCCACCGGGAGAAGTTTTCATTCCTCTTATAAACTTTTCCGGAAACTGCTAACCTGCGCAACAATTGGCATTTGCCTCTGTACAGAAAATAATCAGAATTAAAGTAGTGGTGGTTAGTTTGGAATCTTTCAATCATCTGCTCTTATCACTGGATGGAATCCTCGGCTCCGCGCCTTGGTTCCCATGGGTGCTTTTGGGCGTCGGCCTTTTCTTTACCCTGTATCTCGGATTTCCCCAGATCCGTTATTTCCGCCACGCGGTTAAAATCACCCAGGGTAAGTATGACAAACCCAGTGATCCCGGCGACACCTCTCACTTCCAGGCCCTGGCCACAGCACTGTCCGGTACTGTTGGCACAGGCAATATCGGCGGTGTGGGACTGGCGATTTTCCTCGGCGGTCCGGCGGCGCTCTTCTGGATGTGGGTCACCGCGTTCCTCGGCATGACCACCAAGTTCGTCGAGGTGACCCTTTCGCATAAATACCGTATCAAAGCGGCGGACGGTTACTACGCGGGCGGCCCCATGTTTTACATGGAGCGCCGGCTGAACATGAAATGGCTGGCGGTACTCTTTGCCATTGCCACGGTGATCAGCTCCTTTGGCACCGGCAGCCTGCCTCAGGTAAACAATATCGCCCAGGCCATGTACGATACCTTTGGCCTGAACAAGGCCCTGACCGGCGGTATCCTGGCGATACTATTGGGCATGGTGATCATCGGTGGTATCACCAGGATTGCCAAAGTCACCTCCACCATCGTACCGGTGATGGCAGTGTTTTATGTGATCGGCGCATTGGCGGTGATCATTTACAACTACCAGAATATCATTCCGTCTTTTATTGAGGTGTTCAGCGGAGCCTTTAACGGCAGTGCCGCGGCGGGTGGCTTCCTCGGTGCCAGCTTTGCCTACGCCTTCAATCGAGGGGTGAACCGCGGTCTCTTTTCCAACGAGGCGGGGCAGGGCTCGGCACCTATCGCCCACGCCTCCGCACGGGCGGATGAGCCGGTGTCCGAAGGCATGGTTTCCCTGCTGGAGCCGTTTATCGACACCATCATCATCTGTACCCTAACGGGGCTGGTGATCCTCTCGTCCGGAGCCTGGACGGAAAAATACCTGAACCAGTTTGAGCGCGCCGACATGTTCGTGGTGGCCGGCTCTTATAGCGACAAAAATCCTGAAGATGTGGACCAGTTGTACAATTTCCTGCGCGGCAAAGAGAGCGAAGTGCAGTATTACAGTGGTTCTGTGGTGGTCGCCGACGGCAAGGCGCTGAACGAAGGGGAATTCACCCTGATCAACGCCCGCTCTGTGGCAGAGGATGTCGAATACCGGGTGGGCGAAGATAATTACAGCGGTGTGCTGACGGTAACGGAAGGCAGGTTCGCCAATCTGGATGTGGATATTTGGGGCAACTCACTGCTGCACTCGGTGGCGCTGACCAACCGCGCCTTCCAGAAGGGTTTCTTCGGTGAGTACGGCAGCCTGATCGTCACCATCGGTATTTTGCTGTTTGCCTTTTCCACCGCCATTGCCTGGTCCTACTACGGCGACCGCTCGATGATCTATCTGTTCGGCCCCAGAGCGGTAATGCCCTACCGGCTGGTGTATGTGGTGGCCTTCTTCTGGGCCGCGATCGAGGACACCACGGTGATCTGGAATCTGTCCGCGGTGACGATTGTAATTATGACGCTGCCAAACCTGTTCGGTATTTCCGTGCTGGCCAGGGAGATGAAGGATACGGTGAAGGAATACTGGAA
This sequence comes from Microbulbifer sp. TB1203, assembly GCF_030997045.1. Classification (NCBI taxonomy): domain Bacteria; kingdom Pseudomonadati; phylum Pseudomonadota; class Gammaproteobacteria; order Cellvibrionales; family Microbulbiferaceae; genus Microbulbifer; species Microbulbifer sp. TB1203. The sequence continues at coordinate 1,139,366 of NZ_CP116899.1, forward strand.
AGATCCGAGCCACAAATAGGGACACGGTTGTAGGGGCGGACCCCGGGAACACAGAGCTCCAGCTCGGTATGCTGGCTGCAGGTCCGCCGCTGGCGCCACTTTTTCTGTGCCCGCCCTGCGGGTGTCTTCGGTGCCAAAATTTGTTTCCGACAACAGATCGACAAAAAAGGGGCAGCCAGTGGCTGCCCCTTTCTCGTTTTACCTCAACCAAAGTCAGGGGCTCGCCTGGGCCTCCAGGCTCACTCCGGAATAGGCGGAGTAAGCGCGGATACTGATGTACCAGGTACCCGCGGCTGGATTGCTGAAGCTGCAGTTCTCGTTATTGCCCGAGCTGTAGGGCCGGCAGTCATAGCTGCCGGTGGTGGGCTGTGCGCCGTAGCGTACATACAGGTCAGCGTCGCCACTGCCACCGGACATCTGCGCATTCAGCGAGGACATGCCGGAGTTCACTTCCAGGGTGAAGTGCTGCCAGGAGCCCTGGCTGCCGGACAGGTTGGTTTCCTCCCAGCCGGTGCCACCACCGCCGCCACCGCTCTCATCGAAGCTGCCCACCAGGCTTACGCCGGAGAAGCTGCTGTAGGCGCGTACCATGACATAGTAAGTGCCGGCCTGTACGTTGGAGATGGTGCAGGTCTCATTGTTGCCGCCGAGATAGGGGCGGCAGTCGTAAGTGGAAGTGGTGGGTGCAGAACCGAAGCGCACATACAGGTCTGCGTCACCGCTGCCGCCGGAGATCTGGAATGCCAGGTTGCTGGCGCCGGCGGGCACCTCCAGGGTGTAGTGGATCTCATCGCCAGTGCTGCCGAATAGGTCGGTCTCCGGCACACCGTTCTCCAGTTCGCCACCGCCGGGATTGCCGCCGCCACCGCCGCAGTTGGCAGTGGACACACCCACGGTGTCAAAAGCGCTGGTCACCGCGCTCAGGTCGTAGGACAGGTCCTCGGTGGCCGAGACCACGCCGCAGGCTGCGTCGACAAAATTGGAGCCGGAGTTCCAGTACATCTGGTTCGCGAGCACGAAGATATCGAACGCCTGCCGGGTGTCCCAGCCGCTGCTGTTGGCGATCAGGTAGAAGGCCCGGTTGAAGACACCGGAGCTGTAGTGCACGTCCATGCCGCTGTAGTAATCGGAGGCGTGGCCGATGGAACTGCCGTCCTGGGTCGGATCCTGAAAGTAGCGCAGTGCGCCGCTGCTCTTGAAGATTTCCGCTCCTACCAGCCAGTCGTTGCTGCCGCGCATATAGTACTCGGCGGCCTCACCGGCCATATCGGAGAAGGACTCGTTGATACCGCCGGGCTGGCCGGAGTACTGCAGGTTGGAATTCTGTTCGGTAAAGCCGTGGCTGACCTCATGGGCGGACACGTCCAGGCTGACCAGCGGATAGAAGGTGCTGGCGCCGTCGCCGAAGGTCATCTGGCTGCCGTCCCAGAAAGCGTTTTCATAGCTGTTACTGTAATGAACACGCATGCGCAGTTTCTGAGTCAGCGGTGAGGTACCGTACCAGTCGCTGTACATATCGAAGACCACGCCGCCGAAGAAATGGGCGTCGTTCAGCGGCGAGTAGGCGCCATTGATGGTCTTGAAGTCGTTATACGGACAGGTGAACTGGAAAACACTGCCACCGCTGGTGGCGTGGTTCAGGTTCACGGTTTCGACATTGGTGGTATCCATACGGCAGCTGTCATCCACGATCATCGCCGGATAATCGGTGCCGTACAGGTACTGGCCGGTTTTCTGGTTGCCGCCGGGACCGGTGGCCTCCTGGGCGTGGGTGATGCCCTCCCAGTGCTCCAGCACTTCGCCGGTCAGGGCGTCGATGAAGTAAAAGGGCCGGGATGGCTCATCGCCGTACTCCACCCAATTGACCAGGTAGGCGAGGCGTGCGCGATCCTGGTCATCCACATGGATATAGAGTTGCTGGCGCGGGTTCTTGGCGGCCAGCTTCAGCGCCGGCACCGAGAGCGCGCCGGTAACAAGGCCCTGCTGGACGCGGTTGTTGATGGCCTGTGACATCGCCCGCTCCAGGGCATTCTCCGCCTTGATCGAGGGCTGCACGGAGGGCACCTCGACAGTCAGGCCGGTGAGCACATCGCCGCTGACTTCCGCGGCCAGCCCCTGGCCCGATGCGCTGGTGACGGTCTGCCCCCACACCGGTATGCCCTCGTGGACCTGGCGATAGCGGGTAATGGTTTTGCCGTTGGCCAGGGTGCGGGAGCGCACTTCCTCCAATGTGACATCCGTTCCCGTCGCGGCCAGGCCCTGGACGGAAAGCATATCCGGGGTCGCCGGAATACGATCCGCAGCCTGGGCGCCGGCCATCAGGGCCAGTGAGCAGGTAATCCCTAATAGATGCTTCTTCATTGTCTTATATTCCTTGTTGCTTTTGGTTGTTCACCGGACCTCCACGGGCAGGGGGATCACCCCTGTGCGATGCTTTTCCGGCGACCGTATCCCTGCGCCGGAAAAAGCAAAGCCCCACACCCGTACAGGCCGGCTCGCTGGAATGGTCAGAATTCAGAAGACAGGCCGGAACGCCGGAAGGGGCCGCGACTGGCGACAATGGCGCTCCGCTTTCTCAAACCATAGAGTTTGCGTGTCCGGTGTTCCCGGACCGGTTAAGAGTACAGCGATTGATGGGGATTGATGATAGGAAAATTAAAAAATGGCGGAATAGTTTGTTCTTTTTGCGAATTTTTTCACATATTGAGAGGGTTATCCTTCGTTAAAGGGGCTTTTTGGTGCGTTAGTCCCATTCTGTACAAGTATAAAAAGGCCCTCGGCAGGCGCAATTCTGTCCATTAGCGCTGATGCCGGAGGCTACTCAATATTTTTTCCGCTGCGCCGATGTTTCTACACATTCAGCAACAAAAACTCCCGTTCCCAGGAGCTGATCACCCGGTTGAACTCCTCGTACTCGTCCCGCTTTATCGCGCTCCATGCGCGCACGAATTTCGCTCCGAACATTTCCGTGGCCTCCCTGCATTCCAGCAGGAGATTCAGGGCGTGTTCCTGGGTGCGGGGCAGGGTGATCGGCTCTTGAGAGCAGTCGCCCTCGTAGGGTGCGCTGGGTTCGACTTTGTTGATCATCCCCAGGTAGCCACAGGCCAGGGAGGCGGCAATGGCCAGATAGGGATTGCAGTCGGCGCCGGGGAAGCGGTTCTCCAGGCGCTTGCCCTGGGGCGAACTGTCCGGCACCCGCAGGCCGGTGGTGCGGTTGTCGTAACCCCAGTGCAGGCTCGTGGGCGCAGCCATCTCCGGGGTGAAGCGCCGGTAGGAGTTCACGTTGGGGGCAAAGAAAGAAATAAAGCCGGGGATATACTGCTGCATGCCGCCGATGAAGTGCAGGAAGATGTCATTTTCCTCGCCGCGGTCGTCCACAAAAATATTCTTGCCGGTCTCCGTATCGATGATGCTCTGGTGCAGGTGCAGCGCGCTGCCGGGCTCGTCCTCCATCGGCTTGGCCATAAAGGTGGCGTAGATGCCGTGGCGGAGGGCGGTTTCGCGCACGGTGCGTTTGAAGGTAAACACCTGGTCTGCAAGCTTCAGCGGGTCGCCGTGCAGGAAATTGATTTCCATCTGCGCGGTGCCGGACTCGTGGATCAGCGTATCCACATCCAGGCCCTGCGCCTCACAGAAATCGTACATGTCCTCGATGATCGGCTCGTACTCGTTGGCCGCGTCGATACTGTAGGACTGGCGGGTTTTCTCCGTGCGACCGGAGCGGCCCACCGGGGCGGAGAGTTTTTCGTCCGGGTCCAGGTTGCGCTTGACCAGGTAGAATTCCACCTCCGGCGCGACGATGGGTTTCCAGCCCCTGGCCGCGTATTTGTCCAGCACGAACTTGAGAATGTTGCGCGTGCTGATGGGGTGGGGCTCGCCGTCGCGGGTGTAGCAGTCGTGAATGATCTGCGCGGTGGGCTCGTTGGCCCAGGGGTTCAGGCGGATGGAGTCCGGGTCCGGCATCAGCAGCATATCGGTATCCGCCGGGTCCACCAGTTCGTTGTGCTCGTCGACATAGTCACCGGTGACCGTCTGTACCAGGATACTTTCCGGCAGGCGGCTGTCTTCGGTGAGGAATTTGTCCGTAGGGGTAAATTTGCCCCGCGCATTGCCGGACATATCGGGCACCAGGCACTCCACTTCGGAAATATCGTGTTCCGCGAGCCACTGTGTAATCTTGTCCATGTTGCACCTAGCGTGAAAAAGGTCGTCCGAGGGTAGTATAAGCATGGCCGGCAGCGCACCCCGCCACTGACTTTGATTATGTCAAGAAACCGAATTATTATTCAACTTAAATTGAGTCGTGGTTTCGGTTTTGCGCCGATGCCCAGCGTTGAGAGAGAAGCTGCCTATGACCGCCTCCGGCACAGTAACCAAACTGGTCGGCCACGTTGACTCCTATTACGCCGCCAGCGCCAATCGGGCTCCGGTATATCCGGCGCTCGAGGGTACTGTGGAGGCGGATGTGTGTGTGATCGGCGCCGGCTACACGGGCCTGTCTTCCGCTCTTCACTTGGCTGAGCGCGGCTACAAGGTGGTGGTGCTGGAGGCCGAGCGGGTGGCCTGGGGTGCCTCCGGACGCAACGGCGGTCACGTGGGCGTGGGCCAACGCCGCGGCCAGGAGGACCTGGAGAAAATGCTCGGCCGGCACACCGCCAAATGCCTGTGGGATATGAGTGTAGAGGCGGTGCAGTTGGTGGAAGCGCTGATCCACAGGCACGAGATCCGATGCGACCTGAAGCGCGGTATTATGCACCTGGCCGCGAAGCGCAGCCACAATGAGCACCTGAAAGACGAAGTGGAACTACTGCGGGAGCGTTATGGCTACGAGCAGATACGCTATGCGGACGAAGAGGAGGTCCGTTCGCTGGTGGGTTCGGAGCGCTACTTCGGGGCCCAGATCGACAGCGGTTCCCTGCATCTGCACCCACTGAATTTCGCCCTGGGGCTGGCGGACGCCGCCGCCGCGGCCGGAGTGCAGTTCTATGAGCACAGCCGGGTAACCCGTTACCTCGGAGTCTCTCCCTGCACAGTGGAAACCTCTAAAGGGCGGGTCAAGGCCGGGAAGGTGGTGCTGGCCTGCAACGGCTATCTGGGCAAACTGGAGACGCGCATGGCGGGCAAGATCATGCCCATCAACAATTTCGTACTGGCTACCGAGCCGCTGTCGGAGTCCCTGGCAAAAGAGTTGATTGCCAACGACTACGCCCTGCAGGACACCTTGTTCGTAATCGACTACTGGAAGCTCTCCGGCGACAACCGGCTGATTTTCGGCGGCGGCGAAAACTACTCTTCCAGATTTCCGCAGGATATCCGCAGCTTCGTGCGCGAATATATGCTGCGGGTTTACCCGCAGCTGGCGGACACGCAAATAGATTTCGGGTGGGGCGGTACCCTGGCGATCACCCTCAATCGCATGCCCCACCTGGGGCGCCTGGAGCCCAATGTGTTTTACAGCCAGGGCTACTCCGGCCACGGCGTACCCACCGCCACTCTTGCCGGAAAGTTGATCGCCGAAGTGATCGCGGGCACGGAGGAGCGCTTTGATATATTGGCGCAAATTCAAACACCGACCTTCCCGGGCGGTACACTACTGCGCTGGCCGGCGCTGGTGGCAGGGATGCTCTATTACAGCCTGAAAGACAAGCTGGGGCGGTGATCAATTGCAATAGTCGACGCGGGATCCTCGGCGTTTCCTTTTGTTGTTGATAATTGAACAATTATTCGGTTTGTGGGATAACAGACATTCCAGGTTTACTCGCTGGGGTACAGCTATCGGCGGTATCGGATGCGCAGCCCCCTGATAAAAACAATGACGGGGATTGGCCAATGCCTGATTCAAATAGACCTTTGCAGACAAGCAAATATACCCTTGCCACCGCTATTGGAGCCGCGATCATCGCCGGCGGCGGTGGGGCCGCGGCGGCGGAAATCGAAGAGGTGACGGTAACCGCGCAAATGCGCGCCGAATCGCTCAAAGACGTACCCATGGCAGTAAGCGCCTTTACCGGCGACACGGTCAGGAAAAGCAATCTGAGCGATTTCAAGGATCTGTTCGCGCTGACCCCCGGTGTCTCCGGGGAAACCAGCGACTCCTTCTTCGATTCGGTCTCCGTGCGCGGGGTCAACAACAACAGCTTTGGCAGCGGCAGCGATCCGGCCCTGGGCGTATTCCTCGACGGCGTCTACCAGAGCCGCACCGGCGCCACGCCCAGTATGTACGACCTGGAGCGGGTGGAAGTGGTGAAGGGACCACAGGGCACCCTGTTTGGACGCAACACCGCCTCCGGCGCCATCTCCATGGTTTCGCGCAAACCCGGCGACACTTTTGCCGGGGCAGTATCATTCGGCGCCGGCCAGTACGGGCGCCGGGAATTCGAAGGCAGCCTCGACATGCCACTGGGTGAGAGTCTGGCGGTGCGTATCGCCGGTATGCATCGGGACGAGGAAGGCCATATCGAAAACCTCGCCGGCGGCCGGGATCTGGGCGCCAGCGAGGCCGACGCAATGCGCCTCACCGCCATTTACGACGGCTTCCGGAACACCACCGTCACCCTGATGGCTCAGTACGAGGACCGCAACGGAGACGGCACCATCTATCGCGCGCTGGATACAGAAGGCGACTACGACCAGGTCTACAACGACACTACCGGCAAAGACGAATCGGAGATCGGCGATGTGATACTCACTATCGAGCACGATTTCGCCGGCGGCGCCACCCTGACCTCGATAACCGGCTATAAAACCCATAACTACACCTACGTCGAGGACTTCGACGGCACCGGCGACCCCATCGATACCTTTGTGCGCGACCAGTCCGGAGATTTCTTCAGCCAGGAATTCCGCCTGGCCTCCAACAACAGCGGAATCTTCAATTACGTGCTCGGCGCCTCCTATTATCGGGAGGATATCGATGCCTTCTTCGCCGGTGTCGATCACGAGGACTTTATCTGCGATGGCATCTACGCCGACGAGTGGGAAGCGGGGCTGGATACCTTCGACACCTGCGACAGCCTGCCCCAGGAGGCGATCGACGAATTCTTCGGCTTCGAGGGCGATCCCTGGGAATACGCACCGGGTCGCCTGTCCGTCGAGGCAGCGGACACCGCCGGCGACTACTCCGGTTGGGGCATCTTCGCCAACACCACCGTCGATTTCACCGATGCCACCAGTCTGGGCCTGGGTCTGCGCTACACCCGGGACGAAAAGACCTACGCCGTGGACTCCCCCTGGCCGGACACCTGGACGGGCGGTTGGAACTACCAGGTGATGTACACCGACGGCTCCATCACCGGGGAGGACACCTGGAGCAATATCTCTGGCCGCGCCACCCTTAGCCACGACTTCAGCGATGCGCTTACCGCCTACGCCAGCGTGGCTACCGGCTACAAGTCCGGCGGTTTTGATTATCTCTCCTACCGCGTCACCGATCCGGCCTTCGATGAAGACGCGGAGGCGTGGATGGAGGAAAACGAGTGGACAGTGGACGCCAGCAACGCTGAACCTTTCAAGTTCGACGAGGAGAAGGTGCTTTCCTACGAACTGGGCCTCAAGGCACGCCTGCTCGACAACCGCCTGGCGATCAACGCCGCGGCCTTCCAGTACACCTACGATGACCTGCAGAAGGCTTTCTTTATTGGCGCCGCCGCGGTCACCCGCAATGTGGGCGAGTCCGAAGGGCAGGGCCTGGAGGTGGATGCCCGCTGGCTAATCACCGACAACCTGGACCTCTACCTGGGCCTGGCGTGGCTGGATACAGAGTTTTCCGGCGCGCCGGAAGAGCTCTGTGGAAACTGCGACGGCAACGAAATGGCTTTCTCACCGGACTTTTCCTCCGCCACGGTGCTCACCTACAGGCGCGACACCGGCGTCGGGGAAATGTCCGTCTCCGCCGAGTACACCTTCACTGCCGAACAGTTTTCCGACCTGGAAAATACCGAGACGGTAAAACTGGACAGCCGCGATGTGATCAACCTGCGCCTGTCGCTGACCTCCCCGGAAGACAGCTGGACTGCCGGTGTCTACGTGGAAAACCTGCTCGACGAAGAGTATTACCACTGGGGCTACGCGGAGGCGCTGTACAATCTACCGGCCACCAGCACAGACCCGTCCCGCGGGCGGGTTGCCGGAGTGGACCTAGGCTACCGCTTCTGAGAGGGGCCGTAGGGGCGAACCTTGTGTTCGCTCTTGTGCCGTTGGCACTGAGGCCGGAGCCCTGAAGCCAGTTTCATGGCGCCCCTGCTACCGGGGGCTTTTTGCGGGACACGGGCTGGGCGCCCCCCCTTAATCCATCCCTGGAGGCTTGTCCGCGAGGTCCCTCTCGCAGACAAAACGGCAGGACTGCCGTTTTGGACGCCGAAGGCGCCCGAAGGGCGAGGGCCATGGATGGCCCGAGTCACAGTCCCGCAAAAAGCCCCCGGCATCAGGGTCTTCGCATTTAGACTGGTGCTTGACCGACCTTACACATTGATCGTTCCATCCCTCACAGGATGAGCCAACAGAGAACCGGCGCGGTGCGCCGGTTTTTCATTCGGGCCATCCATAACCTCACCCCGCGGACAGCCTTCGGCTGTACAAAACGGCAGTCCTGCGATTTTGTCATGGTAAACTGCGGTCCTCCGACAGAGGAAGGTGAGTTTTGTCCAACGCAGAGCAGAGAAAGCGCAGAAGCCAGCTTGCCCCCCGGCGCGAACCGGTGCAGGCCCGCGCCCGCGAGCGCACCCGGCAGATACTGGACACCACCGGGCGGTTGCTGGAAGAGGTGGGCTTGAACGATCTCACCACCATTCTGATCGCGAAAGAACTCGGCGTTTCCGTCGGCTCCCTGTACCACTACTTCCCCAACAAGCACGCCATCCTTTACGCCATGGGCGAGCAGTGGCTGGCCAGTATGACCACTGCGCTGGAAGAACTGGCCGGGGAGGACCTGGAGCAATTGTCCCTGGAGGCGTTCCTCGACCAGCTGTTGGAAAAACTGATCGCCGTCTACCGGGAGCAGCGCGGCCTGTTGCCGCTGGTGCAGGCCATGTGGGGAATTCCGGAGCTGCACGAACTGGACGAGCGCCACGACGAACTGGTGATCAGCCATCTGATGGCGATGTTCGCCCGCCTGGGTTTCACTTGTCCGCCCAACGAAATGAACCGCCTGTCCCGCGCCACCCTGGAGTGCTGCCATGCGCTCTTCCTGGTGATCGTGAACCAGAAGGGCATCCGCTCCCGGCGCACTCGCGACGATCTGCACTTGATGCTGCTCACCATGTTGCAATCCCATCGGAACGAGAGCCGCCCGGGCGGCCGCAACGACGTGGAGGCGCCGTGAGCACTCAGCTGAGCGACAAACTTGTGATCGCCATTTCCTCCCGGGCCCTGTTCAATCTCGGTGACAGCCACCGGGTGTTCGAGGAGCAGGGGCTGGAAGCTTTTGCGGCCTACCAGATAGATCACGAGAACGACGTACTGGAGAAAGGTGACGCCTTCCCGTTGGTGCAGAAATTTCTGCAGATCAACCAGCGCCTTGAGGAGCCGCGGGTGGAGGTGATACTGCTGTCCCGCAATAGCGCCGACACCGGCCTGCGGGTATTCAACTCCATCGAACACTACGGCCTGGACATCACCCGCGCGGCTTTCTGCAATGGCCAGAGCCCCTGGCGCTATATCGCGCCCTTCGGCTGCCATCTATTCCTGTCCAGCGACGGCAGCGACGTGCGTGGGGCCCTGGAACGGGGCGTGGCGGCGGCCACCCTGGTTGCCGGCAGTTCCCACGAGCGGGACGACGACACCCTGCGCTTCGCCTTCGACGGCGACGCAGTGATTTTCTCCGACGAGGCGGAGCAGATCTTCAAGCGCGACGGCCTCGCCGCCTTCGCCGCCGCCGAGCGCGCCTCGGCGCAGCAGCCCCTGGGTGGCGGCCCCTTCAAGGGATTTCTCGAGGCGTTGCAGCAGTTGCAGGCGGAGTTCGCTGCCGAATCCTGCCCGATCCGCACCGCGCTGGTCACCGCCCGTTCGGCACCGGCCCACGAGCGGGTAATCCGCACCCTGCGCGCCTGGAATATCCGTATCGACGAATCGGTATTCCTGGGAGGCCTGCCCAAGGGCGAATTTCTCCGCGCCTTCGGTGCCGATGTCTTCTTTGACGACCAGCCTGCCCACTGCGCCTCCGCGGCGGAACACGTGGCTACCGGCCACGTCCCCCACGGCGTGGCCAACGAGCCGGTATCGTAGGAGCGAAGCTCGTGTTCGCCTTTGTCTTTGGCCCCCTGAGGCTCGAACCCTGTAGCCGGCTTCGTGGCGGTCCTGCTACCGGGACTTCACATTTAGTTCGCCCCTACAGGGTTTTCAAAAGGCCCGATCATTGAATTCCGGATCGTACTGGCGGAAATAGGCGGCCAGCGATTGATGGGGCTCCACCTGAAACTGCTCGCCGGTCAGCCCTGCGCCTAGGATACGGTCCAGTCGGAACAACCGGTGGTCGTCGCGCAGCCGGCACCAGGCGAGCAGCGTCCAGGCCGCCCCCCAGTAAATCAGCCCCAGGGGATTGCAGTGCCGTTGAGAGCGCTTTCCCTGTTCATCTTCGTAGTCCAGCCATAACATCTCCCGGGCTTTGACTGCCTGGCGAATCAGCGCGCCGAAGCGGGCCTTTTCGCGGCGGTGCAGGTCCGGGACAAGAAGGGTAGCCCGCTGGTGGTCCTGTTCCTGCACGACCCTGTCCGGCAGTACCGAGCGGATCTTGTGCAGCGCCGAATCCGCGGCGCTGCCGATATCCTCATCGCCCCAGCCCTGCACCATGCGTACGCCCAGCAGCAGCGCCTCCAGTTCCTCCTCGCTGAACATCAGCGGCGGGATAAACGATCCCTGCCGCAGCCGATAACCGACGCCCGCTTCTCCCTCCACCGGTACGCCGGACAGCACCAGCGACTGCATGTCCCGGTACAGGGTCCGCTCCGATACCCCCAACCGCTCCGCCAGGGCGCGGGCGGTAATGGCGGAACGGCGGGCGCGCAGCAGAGTCAGCAATTGCAGCAGTCGTTCGGATTTTTTCATCGGGGCAGGGCCGTGCGGATTTCCGCGAAACGATACCGGAAAGTCCGCCCCCCGACAGCCGCGCGGAATTCAGCCGTGGGAGCCGGCTTTGCTCTCATCCCAATGCATGGCCTCTATTTTGTGCCCGTCCAGATCGCGTACAAAGCAGCCATAGTAGGCTTCTCCGTACTGTGGGCGGGGACCGGGTTCGCCCTCGTCGGTGGCGCCGGCGTCCAGGGCGGCGCCGTAGAAGGCATCCACCAGCTCCGGACTATCGGCCAGGAAGGCAAAGTGCACACCGTTGCCCACGCTGGCCTCCCCGCCGTTGTGGGGCGGGTGTACCCAGAATTCGGGGAAAACCTTGCCATAGGCGACAGCCTCGGGAAATTCCAGCACCCTATGCACTCCCAGTGTCCCAAACACTTTGTCGTAGAATGCCGTGGCTTCGGTAAAGCGGTTGGTTCCGATGGACACATGGCTCATCATGGAGGGGTTTTCGGTCTGGTTCATGGAAATCTCCAGTTGGTTGACGAAGATCGCCAGGGTAAAAGAGCCTGCTGTCAGCTTGTGTCAGTAGCCTCGCCGCGAGGGGGAAATGGGTTCGGTTCACATTCCCAACTTTGAGTGATTGGCTCTCATAAGGTTTGGCTGCTATTCTTTTCTCGCATAAACTTACCAAGTTTTTATAACTTGTGCAGGCGGTCACAAGCCGTTCCTGCAGAGGGAAAATCGCCAGGGAGAAACCATGAAGCTTCAGCAGTTGCGTTATATCTGGGAAGTGGCCCATCACGACCTCAATGTTTCCGCGACGGCGCAGAGCCTTTACACCTCCCAGCCGGGCATCAGCAAGCAGATCCGCCTCCTGGAGGACGAGCTCGGCGTAGAGATCTTCGCCCGCAGCGGCAAGCACCTGACCCGGGTCACCCCGGCGGGCGAGGCGATACTCAAAACCGCCGGCGAGATCATGCGCAAGGTGGAGAATATCAAGCAGGTTGCCCAGGAGTTCAGCAACGACAGGAAGGGCAGCCTGTCCATCGCCACCACTCACACTCAGGCGCGCTATGCGCTGCCGCCGGTGATCAAGTCCTTTATCGCCCGCTACCCAGAGGTGTCCCTGCATATGCACCAGGGCACGCCGATGCAGATTTCCGAAATGGCCGCGGACGGCACCGCGGACTTCGCTATCGCCACCGAGGCCCTGGAGCTGTTCAGCGACCTGGTGATGATGCCGGTGTACCGCTGGAACCGCTGTATTCTTGTGCCCCGGGCACACCCCCTGTGCCAGCTCGGTAAGCTCACCCTGGAAGAGGTGGCCAAGCATCCGATAGTCACCTATGTGTTCGGTTTTACCGGGCGCTCCAAACTGGATGAGGCTTTCCTGGAAAAAGGGCTGTCGCCCAAAGTGGTGTTCACCGCCGCGGACGCGGATGTGATCAAGACATACGTACGCCTGGGACTGGGAATCGGTATTGTCGCGGATATGGCGGTGGACGAAGCGGATGAGGACTTGGTGGCACTGGATGCCAGCGGACTGTTCGAATCCAGCATCACCAAGATCGGCTTCCGCAAGGGGATTTTTCTGCGCGGTTTTATGTACGAATTTATTCAGCAGTTCGCACCGCACCTGACTCGGGACTTAGTGGACCAAGCCACCCACGCGACTTCGCGGGCGGAAGTGGACGAGTTGTTTTCGGGGATGGAACTGCCGGTCTACTGAATCAATGACCAATGACCATAATCAATTGGTCATTGGCTCCAGCACTTCTTTCGCGAACTTGAAATACACGGTGTAGATCTGCGGTTCCGCATCTTCGTTTTCCACCAGGAAGAAAGGGGCGCGGCTCACATTGTGCTCTCTCGCCAGCCGCATGCCCGGGCTTTCTGAATCGCGCTCGTCGGCGATCAGGGTCTCATCGATAAAACGCAGCTGATCGTTCTGCTCCAGTCTCTCTTCCACATCCCGGCACTTGGCGCAAGGGGAGCCGTCGACGAGGATTTTCTTGACCAGGGTTATTTTCACTTCAGATTCCTTGTTATTCCGAGTTCCGGGAGTTTTCCGGGTGGGGCAGAATCTAGCAGAGCGCCTAATAACTTTGAAATATCAATAGTAGATAGGTTTATAACTTTTTGAGTGTGAAAAAATCTCTGTAGGAGCGGCCCATGGCCGCGATCGATCTTTCATTGTGCGCTGGAAGTCTGATCGCGGCCATGGGCCGCTCCTACACAAAAGGCGGTGGGGTCAGGCGAGAAATCGCTCTGCGGTTTCCAGCAACAACCGGACTTTGTTCAGGCATTCCTCATGCTCCGCCGCCGGATCGGAATCCGCCACTATGCCGCCGCCGGCGGCGCAGGTAAGCCGGCCCCCGGCGGCGGTGAAAGTGCGGATGGAGATGTTGCTGTCCGCACGTCCACAGCTGCTGATGTAGCCGACGCTGCCGCAGTAGACCCCGCGGGGGCTGAGTTCCAGCTCGCGGATGACCTCCATCGCCCGCCGCTTGGGCGCGCCGGTAATGGAGCCGCCGGGAAAGCAGGCTGCGAGCAGCTCCGCAAAGCTGCGCCCCTCCGGCAGGCGCCCGGTCACGGTACTCACCAGGTGATGAACATTGGCGAAACTGGCCAGCTCGAACAGCTTCGGAACCCGCACACTGCCGCGCTCGCACAGTTTGCCCAAGTCGTTGCGCAAGAGGTCCACGATCATCAGGTTTTCCGCCCGGTCCTTGGCGCTGTGCTGCAGTGCATCCGCCAGCCGGGTGTCTGCGTCGGGGTCGTCCGCCCGGGGGGCCGTGCCCTTGATAGGCTCGGTCTGCAGGTCACCGCCATCGGCGCGGATAAAGCGCTCCGGGGAGAGGCTCAACAGGCTGCCCTGTGGCAGTTCCAAATAGGCGGAGAAGGGGCCGGCGGCTCGCTGGCGCAGTGCCAGATAGGCGGTCAGGGGGTCGCCTTCATAGCCGGCGGAGAAGCGTTGGGTAAAGTTGGCCTGGTAGATGTCGCCGGCGCGGATATAGTCGAGAATTTTCCCGATACGATCCCGGTATTCCCGAGAGGAAAATTCATGGGTGAAGCGCGACAGCAGACGAAATGATTCCGTGCGCGGCTCTGTCTGCCAGCGCACCGAGGTAAACCGGGCCACCAGGTCGCGTTTCTGTATCTGGGTACAGGCGGGGTGGAACACCAGATGGCTGGCGCACAGCTGGTGGTCGACGATCAGGGCCCAGGTGTAGAGCCCGAAAAAGCCCGTCGGCAGGTCCGCGGGGCGGGGGTCGATGTCGAGGTGGTTTCCCTCCCTTCCCAGCTCATAGCCGGCGTAGCCGATGGCCCCGCCGCAAAAGGGCAGTTGTCCGTCGCTCTCCTGGGGGCAGAGTTCGCACAGCAGGTCATCCAACTGCGCGAAGGGCTCCGGGCTGCCCGCCTGCAGCTGCAGGGTCTGCACCGGATCTGCGCTGATGATATCGAAGCGCCCGCCGTATGCCAGCGGCCGGCCACTGTCCAGCCAAACCGGCGCGGGGAGGTCCTCGACCGCCTGGAAGGCCACCGGGGTGTTGACGGAATAGGGCAGGGAGACGATTTGCATCTTAGAGGACGGATACCTGACTACGGAAAACGGCGCACATTAGCGCAAACCGGGTATGGGGGCCACTCCGGATCTGGATTGCACTCAGTGAAAGGCCTGGGCGGCCCTGCTACTGGGGCCTTCGCATCACGATCGCCACTGGTGCATCTCTGGAGTTGTCAACTGATCCGTCGCTCAATACCCGCCTGGGACATCAACCGCGTGGCCAGTTCCTCCACCGACAGCTGTGTGGCGTTGAGGAAGGGCACCTGGGCGCGGCGCAGCATCTGCTCCACCTGGCGTACCTCAAATTCGCACTGTTCCAATGAAGCGTAGCGGCTGTTGGCGCGGCGTTCCTGGCGAATACTCATCAGTCGCCACGGGTCGATGGTGAGCCCGAACAGCTTGTCGCGGTAGGGCCGCAGGATCTTCGGCAGGGCAGTGGAATCCATATCCTCTTCGGTAATGGGGTAATTGGCTGCGCGCAGGCCGAACTGCAGGGCAAGGTAGAGGCAGGTGGGCGTCTTACCGGAGCGGGAGACGCCCACCAGGATGATGTCCGCCCGCTCGAACTCCCGTACCCGGCGGCCGTCGTCGTTGTCCATGGCGAAGTGCACCGCCTCGATACGCTCGCTGTAGCGGCGGTCGTCGGCGATGCCGTGGGAGATATTCACCGTCTGCGCCGGATCGCGGCCGAAGAGGTTCGCCAGCGGCGTGAGGTAGCTCTCGAACACATCCAGCATCAGCGCCGGGCTGCGGTGCAGCTGTCGGCGGATTTCGTCGGAGACGATGCTGGTGATAATTACCGGCTGCAGGCCCGATTCCTTGGACGCCCGCTCAATCCGCTCCAGCACCTTCTGCACTTTTTCCGTGGAATCCACGTAGGGCAGGGTCACCTGTTCCACCTGCTGGTCGCGAAACTGGGCCAGCAGGCTGTGGCCGATGGCCTCCACGGTGAGTCCGGTGCCGTCGGATATAAAGAATGCGGTGCGTTTATCTTGTGCCATAGAGGTATCGCGGTGCTCTGGTTGGTACATCCTACAGGTTTTTCAACCCGAATTTCCCTAAAACCGTTTTTGTAGAAAATTTACAACATATTCGGCGATTTTTACGGGGTATTTTTTACAAAACCCATCCTTATAATCGGCGGCCTCTAATCCTGCGGCAGAGGGCGCTCTCTTGACGAACTTCACCATCGAATTCGCACAACTGGGTATGGGGGATGTCGACAAGGTCGGCGGCAAGAACGCTTCCCTCGGGGAGATGATCTCCTCACTGGCGGGCGCCGGGGTCAGTGTTCCCGGGGGCTTTGCCACCACCGCGGACGCCTTCCGCACCTTTCTCGCTCACCAGGGGCTCGAACAGCGCATCGCCGGGCGCCTGACGGAGCTGGACGTGGATGACGTGACCGCGCTGACCCGGTCCGGCGGGGAGATCCGCCAATGGATACTGGATACTCCCTTTCCCGAGCAGCTGGAGCGGGAGATCCGCGAAGGCTACGAGGCCCTGGGCGGCGGCGAGACTGCGGTTGCGGTGCGATCCTCGGCCACCGCCGAGGACCTGCCAGACGCCTCCTTCGCCGGTCAGCAGGAGACCTTCCTGAACATCCGCGGCATAGACGCTGTGTTGCAGGCGGTCAAGGAGGTGTTCGCGTCCCTCTACAACGACCGCGCCATTGCCTACCGGGTGCACACCGGCTATATGCACGACGGTGTGGCCCTTTCCGCGGGCATACAGCATATGGTGCGCAGCGAGACGGGTGCGTCCGGTGTGATGTTCACCCTGGACACCGAGAGCGGCTTCCGCGATGTGATTTTCATTACCGCCGCCTATGGCCTGGGGGAAACCGTGGTCCAGGGTGCGGTCAACCCGGACGAGTTCTACCTGTACAAGCCGGCAGTGGATGCCGGCCGCCCGGCGATCCTGCGCCGCAACCGCGGCAGCAAGGCGATCAAGATGATCTACGACGAGAGCGGCGACTGCGGGCGCTCGGTGAAGACCGTAGAGGTACCGGAGGAGGAGCGGCTGACTTTCTCCCTGACCGATGAGGAGCTTACCCGGCTGGCGCTGCAGGCGCGCAGGATCGAGGAACACTACGGTCGGCCGATGGATATCGAGTGGGCCAAGGACGGCGATACCGGCGAGCTGTTTATCGTCCAGGCCCGCCCCGAGACCGTGCGCTCCCGCGACCAGGGGACCAGTGTCGAACGCTATCACCTGCGCGAGCGGGGGGAAATTCTCTGCGAGGGCCGCGCCATCGGCCAGCGCATCGGCGCGGGCAACGTGCGCGTGCTGGAATCTGTCGCAGACATGGCGGCGATGCAGGACGGCGAAGTGCTGGTCACCGATATGACCGACCCGGACTGGGAGCCGGTGCTGAAAAAGGCCAGTGCGATCGTCACCAATCGCGGGGGACGCACCTGCCACGCGGCGATCATCGCCCGCGAGTTGGGTATCCCCGCGGTGGTCGGCTGCGGCGATGCCACCGAACTGCTGAAGAACGGCACTCCGGTGACCGTTTCCTGCGCCGAGGGGGATACCGGCTTCGTGATGGCCGGCGAACTGAACTTCGAACGCGAGCAGACCGAAGTCAGTGACATGCCGGAGCTGCCATTCAAAATCATGCTCAATGTGGGTAACCCGGATCGCGCTTTTGCCTTCAGCCACCTGCCCAATCAGGGCGTCGGCCTGGCGCGACTGGAATTTATCCTGAACCGCATGATCGGAATTCACCCCAAGGCATTGCTGGAGCTCGACAGCCTGCCGGCGGAGCTGCAAAAAAATATCCGCGAGCGCATCGGCGGCTACGCCTCTCCTGAAGACTTTATCGTCGAGAAACTGGTGGAGGGCATCGCCACCCTGGCCGCGGCCTTCGCACCGGAGCGGGTGATCGTGCGCCTGTCGGATTTCAAGTCCAACGAGTACGCGCATCTGGTGGGCGGACAACTGTACGAACCCAGCGAGGAAAACCCCATGCTGGGCTTTCGCGGCGCGGCACGCTACCGTTCAAAGGATTTCCGTCCGTGCTTCGCACTGGAGTGTCGCGCCCTGAAAAAAGTGCGCGACGAGATGGGTCTCACCAATGTGGAAATCATGGTGCCCTTCGTGCGCACACCGGGCGAGGCCGAGGAGGTGATCGGCCTGCTGGCGCAGAACGGTCTGGTGCGCGGGGAGGATGGGCTCAAGATCATCATGATGTGCGAACTGCCCTCCAACGCACTGCTCGCGGAAGAATTCCTGCAATACTTTGACGGTTTCTCCATCGGTTCCAACGATCTGACCCAGCTGACCCTGGGTCTGGACCGGGACTCGGGGCTGGTGGCGGATCTGTTCGACGAACGCAATCCCGCGGTCAAGCTGCTGTTGTCCAGGGCGATTCAGGCCTGCAAGAAGGCGGGCAAGTATGTGGGTATCTGCGGCCAGGGGCCGTCGGATCACAAGGATTTTGCCCGCTGGCTGATGGAGGAGGGCATAGACAGCGTTTCCCTCAACCCCGATACCGCTGTGGACACCTGGCTATTTTTAGCCAATCAGGGAGACTGATAATTTGCGAAAGGCGGCCACAGGAGGCCGCCTTTCTGTTTTTGCGACGCCCGGATTTTCACACTAAGTTCAGGCGCAATTCCGCTAACTCCCGCCACTGAGAGAATAATTCAATCTAAATAATCCCTCCTCTCGCAATAGAATCCGGATAGTGCCACCACGGTGCAAAGACCGGAAATGGCGCAATTTTCTGAAAAAGGATTGACCACGCTTGTGAATCTCCGGAATCGAGATTAAGGGCATCAGCACTCCAGTTGGAATGTTGGGCTGGAGTCTGCTGCGGATTTTGCGAGAGGAGGTAGAGCTATGCTCACGAACAGAAGACACGCCAATCCCCTGTTCTTTCTATTCCCCAGCGGCGGCCTGGCGCTCTTTCTGGTTGCGTTGCTGGGCGCGTCTCCCGCACTGGGCAACTCGAGAGGCGTCAACTGGTTCGACGACCAGGCCGCGGCCAGCTTTTCGGGATCGCCCTCGATCAAGATCAATCTCAGCGAACAGCGTGCCTATTTCTACAAGGGCGGGCGCCTTGTAGGGGTCTCCAAGGTATCCTCCGGCAAGAAGGGGTACGGCACCCGCCCGGGGCATTTTCGCGTGCTTTCCAAACACCCCAACCACCGTTCCACTGTCTACGGCAGTTTCGTGAGCACGCGCACCGGACGGGTGGTGAAGGCAGACGTCAACACCCGCAAGCACCGACGCCCCCCGGGCACCTATTACCGCGGCGCCAGGATGAATCACTATATTCGCTTCAATGGCGGTATCGGTATGCACGCCTCGGGGAATGTTCCGAACTATCCCGCCTCTCACGGCTGTGTGCGCATGCCGCCGCAGATGGCGCGCAAGTTTTATCGCCACGCGCGCGTGGGGACTCCGGTTAGGGTAACCTGGTAGCGAGTGACAAAACCGAACCGGGTATTATCCATCGGGACAATACCCGGTATTTAGGGGCAAAGCATTTTTATTGCGATTATGATCCGGTGGTACGGATAACAGAGCGGGAAAAACACCATGCGTATTTCCACCCCGGATCTTTGCGACGCCCACCCAGAGCTGGTGCAGGTCGTGGAGCCGATGTTCGTCAACTACGGCGGACGCGAGTGCTTCGGCGGGCAGATAGTGACCATCAAGTGTTTCGAGGACAACTCCCTGGTTCGCGAACTGGTGACAGAGGAGGGAAGGGGCAAGGTGCTGGTGGTGGATGCCGGCGGCTCCATGCGGCGGGCCTGCCTCGGCGACCAACTGGCGGAAAAAGCCTGCGCCAGCGGCTGGGAGGGAATCCTGATGTACGGTTGTATTCGCGATGTGGATGAGATTTCTGGACTAGAGTTAGGGGTACAGGCACTGGGCAGCCACCCGATGAAAACGGAAAAGAAAGGGATCGGCGAGCGAGATGTCGCCGTGACCTTCGGCGGTGTGACCTTCACCCCCGGCGCCTACCTGTATGCAGACAATAACGGCGTGATAGTGTCTCCCCGGCCCCTCACCTGATTCGGGTTTTGGCACCGGGGCTACGCGACGCCCCAAAAATCTGGTGTAACTTGGTAGTACCGGAATCAATTGTTTACGGGCTGGTCCTGCTGTCGGCCCTGGCCCACGCCGTGTGGAACGCGGTGGTCAAACACAGCGCAGAGGGGTTCCTGCAGCTGGCGATGATTCGCAGCATCGGCCTGCTGCTCGGCGCGCTCCTCGCGACCCAGTTGCCACTGCCGGGTCCCGAAGCCCTGGGGCTGCTGCTCGGCGGCGCCGCCTTTCAATACCTGTACTTTTTCCTGCTGACCCGCTCGTATCGCGCGCTGGACTACAGCACCGCCTACCCGGTGGCCCGCGGTGTCACACCGCTGCTGGTGGCCACGGCCGCGCTGCTGTTTCTCGACGAATCCCTGCGCCCGCTGCAGCTGACCGGTGTGCTGCTGGTGACCAGCGGGATTTTCGCGCTGATCATGAAGGAACTGCGCGTGTCCCGCTCCGGTATCCTGCTGTCCCTGGGCACCGGAGTGGCGATCACCGGCTACACGACTTTCGGTGCTGCCGGCGTGCGCGCGGTGGACAATCCCCTGAGTTTTGTCGCCTGGCTGGAGATCTTTTCCGGCCTGGGTATCCTGCTTGCGGTGCTGGTCACCCAACCGTTGCGCGGCTTCGCCTTCGCCCGCGCTAACCTGGTGCGCGGCTCCGCTTCCGGCCTGCTTGCCACCGGCGGCTTCGCCGTGGCACTGTGGGCCACTTCGGTGATGCCGGTTGCCGCGGTGGCGGCCACCCGCGAGAGCAGCATACTGTTCGCCTCGCTTATCTCAGTATTCGTGCTCAACGAGCGCTTTTCCCTGCGGCGGTTGATTGCAGCGCTGATCATCTTCACCGGTATCAGCGCGCTGGCACTGGCCTGAGAGCGTCACCTATCATTTACTCGGGATTCCCCGGAGCGGGCGGCCTTTGCGGGTTTGCAGGAGCCCGCTGAAAGGCGAAGAAATACACGGATGACAATATGAGCGAACTGCGCAAGAAGTGGATTACCGCGCCATTACTGAAAATGATCAAGAAGGTTCTGCCGCCAATCTCGGAAACCGAGCGGGAGGCGATGGAAGCCGGCGAGGTGTGGTGGGACGCGCAGCTGCTCTCCGGCAAACCGGATTGGGACCTGTTGCTGAGCATGGGGCCGCCGCAGCTCAGCGAAGAGGAACAGGCGTTTCTCGACGGGCCGGTGGAAGAACTGTGCCGGATGGTAGACGACTGGAAGATCAGCTTCGAAGACCGTGACATCTCCCCGGAGATCTGGGATTTCCTCAAGAAGGAGCGTTTTTTCGGCATCATTATTCCCAAGGAATATGGGGGGCTGGGTTTCTCGCCAACGGCCCACGGGGAGATAGTCACCAAAGTCTCCACCCGCAGTACCTGCGTCGGCGTCACCGTGATGGTGCCCAACTCCCTCGGCCCCGGCGAATTGCTGATGGCCCACGGCACCGACGAGCAGAAGCAGTACTACCTGCCGCGCCTGGCGGATGGGCGCGAAATCCCCTGTTTCGGCCTCACCAGCCCCGAGGCCGGCTCTGACGCGGCCGCTATGGTGGACAGGGGGGTAGTCTGCTACGGCGACTACAACGGCGAGAAAACCCTGGGTATGCGCGTCAACTGGCACAAGCGCTATATCACCCTGGGGCCCGTGGCCACGGTGCTGGGCCTGGCATTCAAGCTCTACGACCCGGACCATCTTCTCGGCGACAAGGAGGCGCTGGGTATCACCGTGGCCCTGGTACCCACGGACACCGAAGGTGTGACCATCGGCCAGCGTCACCTGCCGGCCATGCAGGCGTTCCAGAACGGCCCCAACTGGGGTGTGGACGTGTTCATCCCCATGGAGTGGATTATCGGCGGCCGGGAGAATGTCGGCCGCGGCTGGCATATGCTGATGAGCGCACTGGCCGCCGGACGCGGCATCTCCCTGCCGTCTCTGTCCACCGGCGGGGCGAAAATGGCCGCGCGCACCACCGGCGCCTACGCGCGTATCCGCGAGCAGTTCGGAGTTCCCATCGGCAAGTTCGAGGGGGTGCAGCGACGCCTGGCTGAGATCGCCAGTGTTGCCTATGTGCTGGACAGCGCCCATAAAACCACCACCCGGGCCCTGGACGCCGGACACAAACCGGCGGTGGTCACCGCAATCATGAAAGCCCACGCCACCCACGGTCTGCGCCAGGCGATCAACGACGCCATGGATATCCACGCCGGCAAGGGCATCATGGACGGCCCCCTCAACTACCTGGGCAACGTCTACCGCGCGGTGCCGGTGGCCATCACCGTGGAGGGGGCGAATATCCTCACCCGCAGCCTGATGATCTTCGGCCAGGGCGCCATCCGCTGCCACCCCTACCTGTTCGAAGAGATGCTGGCGGCGGAGAATCCCGATACAAAAGAGGGGGTGGAAGCGCTGGACAAACTGCTGCCCAAACATATGTTGTTCCAGATCAAGACCTTCATCCGCGGTGTCTTCCACGGCTGGACCGGCGGCCTTTTCGCCAACAGTCCCAGGGGCGTGGGTTACGCGGCGAAGTACTACCGACAGATGGACCGCTACTCCGCGGTCCTGACCCTGGTCACGGAAATATCCCTGTTATCCCTGGGCGGCGAGCTCAAGCGCAAGGAACAGATCTCCGGGCGCCTGGGCGATGTGCTGAGCCAGCTGTATCTGCTCAGCTGTACCCTCAAGCGTTTCAAGGACGACGGCAGTCCGCGAGAGGACCGACCACTGCTGGAGTTCGCCATGCGCGCCGGGCTGCACAATATCGAGGTGAGCCTGCTGGAGGTGTTCCAGAACTTCCCGAACCGTTTTCTGGGCCAACTGATGCACTTCCTCGCCATGCCCTGGGGGCACAGTATACGCACCGCTTCCGATCGCCAGTCCCACGCCTGCGCCGAGTTGCTGATGGAGCCCTCGGAAACCCGCGACCGCCTGACCAGGGGGGTGTTCCCCGGCAATCCCGGCGATGGTGTCGACCTGGTGGAGCAGGCTTTCAACAAAGTCTGCGCCACCGAGAGTCTGCGGGACAAACTGAAGAAGGGCGGGATTCGCGCCTTCAACCGCGAGGCCATCGACGCGGGGCTGGAGCGCGGGCTGATCAGCGGCGACGAGGCGGCGGAGCTGCGGGAGGCGGCCGAGGCGGTGAATATGGCCATACAGGTGGACCATTTCGACCACCTGGCCACCGGGAATGGCGAGCAGCGAGCCGAAAGCCCACTGTAGGTAATATCCAATTTCAGATATTCCACAAATGAAAGCAACTCCTGGCGAAAAACCCCGGCGCTTCGACGACCCGGAAGCTTGCGTCGACGCGCTGTTGGAAGAAACCGGCAAGCGCATCGTGCTGGGCCTGCCCCTGGGCGTCGGCAAGGCAAACCACTTTGCCAACACTCTCTACGCCCGCGCCGCCGGCGACCCCTCGATCTCCCTGACCATCTTTACCGCCCTCACCCTGGAGCGCCCGGTGGGCCACGGTGAAATCCAACGGCGTTTCATACAGCCGCTGCTGGACCGCCTCTACAATCACTATCAGGATTTGGGCTACACCCCGGCGCGGCACAAGGGGCTGCTGCCGGACAACATCGAGGTGTGCGAATTCTTCCTGCACCCGGGCAGCTACCTGGGCAACCCCTCCGTGCAGCAGGATTATGTCAGCAGCAACTACACCCACGTGCCGAGGGACCTGCTCGACAGGGGGGTCAACGTCATTGCCCAGATGGTGGCACCCGGCCCCGACGGCGGGCACTTCAGCCTGAGCTGCAATACGGACCTCACCCTGCCGGTACTGGAAATGGCCCGCGCGCGAAACCACCCGGTGGTATTCATTGGCGAGGTCAATCCGCAACTGCCGTTTATGGGCGGCGATGCCCGGGTGCGCGCCGGCGATTTCGACTTTCTGCTCGAGGGCGCCGACTTCGATACACCGCTGTTTGCCGCGCCCACTCTGCCAGTGGACTTGACCAACTACAGCCTCGCTTTCCATATCGCCAGCCTGGTCGCCGACGGCGGTACCCTGCAGGTGGGCATCGGCGCACTGGGGGATGCCATCTGCCACGCCCTGCGCCTGCGCCAGAGTCACAACGACTTCTATCGTGAGCTGGTGCGCGATCTCACCAGCGACGATTCACTGCAACTGCGGGAAAAACTGCCCCCGCAATTGGAGACCTTCACCCGCGGTCTCTACGGCGCCAGCGAAATGGTGCCGGAGGGGTTCCTCCATCTGCGCCGTGCGGGCATTCTCACCCGCGAGACATACCCGGACGCAGCCCTGCAGAAATTACTCGATTCCGGGGAGATATCCTCCACTGTGGATGAGCAAACCCTGCTGGTCCTCAGGGAATCCGGCCGCATCAGTTGCCCGCTCACGAAAGCCGATACGGATTTCCTGCAGCGCCTGGGCATCGTGGATGCCAGCTACAGCTGGCGCGGGCACAAATTTCTCAACGATCGGGGGGAAGAGGAGGAGTGCGACCTGCACAGCGTCCACGGCCGGGAAAGACTGCTGGGTGACCGCAAGGGCAAAAAGCTGAAAGGCGGTGTCTGGCTGCACGGCGGTTTCTACCTGGGCTCCTCGGCCATGTATCGAGAGCTGCGCGAAATGCCGGAGGGCGAAAAAGCCGGCATCAATATGACCTCCATCGACTTTATCAACAGCCTGGAAAAAGATCGCGAACTGAAAGCAGCCCAGCGCCCCATAGCCCGCTTCGTCAACAGCGCAATGATGGTGACCCTGAACGGCGCGGTGATTTCCGATGGTCTGGCCGAATGCCAGGTAGTGAGTGGAGTGGGGGGGCAATACAACTTCGTCGCCCAGGCCCACGAACTGCCCGGCGGCCGCTCGGTGATCGCCCTGGCCAGCACCCGCACCAGCAAGGGCGAGGTGCGCAGCAATATCGTCTGGGAATATCCCCACTGCACCATCCCCCGCCACCTGCGCGATATCGTGGTCACCGAATACGGTATCGCCGACCTGCGCGGCAAAACCGACCGGGACGTGATCACAGCGATGCTGTGTATCGCCGATTCCCGCTTCCAGGGCGAACTCCTGGAAAAAGCCAAGAGCGCCGGCAAGGTGGAGCGGGACTACACTGTTCCGCTGGAATTTACCGCCAATACCCCGGAAAAGATCCAGGCGGTGTTCAATGATCCCAAACGCCTGGCGCTACTGCCTTATTTCCCGTCGGGTACGGACTTTACGGAAGAGGAGGCGCTGCTGGCGGTGGCCCTCGGGCAATTGAAGATCCGCAGCAGAAAATGGTGGGAGATGATATCGCTGGTTCTTGCCGGGCGGGCAGCCTGGAAAGACGACTCTGAGGAAAACGCCTGGCTGCATCGCTGTCTGAAACGCATGGAGTTCGAGCAGACGGACAGCTACGAACACCGGCTGGAGGGCTATACCGTGGCCGGGGCGCTGCGGAGGTTTATTGATTTCCGGCGGCCGCTGCGCCGGGACTGAGAGTTTCCGTCCTAACAAACGGAGCGGCAGCCCCGGCAGGAATCTTATTGTAGGAGCGGCCCATGGCCGCGATCAGGCTCTCAGCACACACTGAAAGATCGATCGCGGCCATGGACAGATTTTTGCTCCTGCAGGTTCCCTACTCTTCGCTCGCCGGCACAAACTTGGACAGCAAACGGATATAAGCCACCTGATAGTCGTTGTGGTTCTCCGTTACCGCCCAGGAGTTCAGTGGCCAACTGGTGTTGAAGTCGAGGTACGACTTCTGTGCGGGCTGGTCGGCGGGCGGTGAGGGCGGCGCTGTACCGCAGCGGGCGTTGTTCTCGGGACTGTTGCAACTGCTGGGGCAGCAGGCATCCCAGTCGTAACCCGGATTGGGGCCGCCCACCAGGAAGCCCGGTGCGGGCCCGTAGGAGGATTCGCTGACGGAATCCCATTCCGGGCTGCCGTCGGAAAACCAGGAGTGGTAGAAGCTGTCGACGGAATTCTCCGCACCGAACTCTCCCATACTGGAAAGATACGCCTTGCCCAGCGGATTGACTCCGTGCAGGTAGTTCAGGTGACGCAGCGCGGCGTTGCGCGCTTCCGCTTCCCCCGGGCCGCCGGCACCGAACTGGTACTGGTCGTAGAAGAGGTTGCCCTGGTGCGCGTGGGTGCGGTTGCTGCCCCAGGTGTAAACCTGTATGTGGGCGCGGTAGGCTTCGCGGTCGCTGTTTACCGCGGGCCAGTTGTCTCCCCCCTGGTCCAGGGAGTTGCCGTAGGCGGTGCGGATACTGTCCGCCACCTGGGCGGATACACCGTCCAGGGAAGCAAAGTAGAGCAGGGCGTGCTGAATTTCCGCTTCCCATGGGGCGGCATGGCTCTGTTCGATCAGATGGGCGTTTTGATAGTTGTCTTCCACATACTGCCGGTAAACGGCTTTACCGGTCTTCTGGTACAGGTAGGTGGCGGCAATCAGGCTTTTGGTAAAACGCCCGTAGTCACTAGTTTCCTGCTCGCCGGCGGCGACGCCGTTGTCGGAGTTTCTGAAGGTCACTTCGGGATTCGCCTGCGCCCACTGCCAGGCGTTTTCCGCTCTTTCACTCAGGTCCGCGGCGTAACTCTCCAGGCCCTGGATCTGGCCCAGGAACTGGCTGCCGAGGGCGAAGGCGGCGGCGCTGCTGTAGGTGGCGGCGGTGGTCGCCGGGCCGTAGGTGGTGGGGCCGGTGGCGGAAGAGGGGGGGCTGGCGTGGGACAGGCCCATCACCGAGAGTACGGAGCCGTCCGCTTCCTGCATGCGGATCAGCCAGTCCATACCCCATTTCACTTCGTCGAGCAGGTCGGGGATACCGTTGCCGGATTCCGGAATATTGAAATCGTCCGTCCAGACCCCGGGGTTCTCCCGATAGCTGTGCAACAGAGTGGTCAGGTAGGAGGCATGCCAGTTGGTGTACTTGTTGTAGTCGCCGGCATCGAACCAGCCACCGCGCAGGTCGCGCTGGGTGTCTGCATTGCCGGCGTCGTTGAACAAACGGGCTTCAGGGTCCTGGCCGGCGCCCAGGTGACTGGCGCCGTCCGCCCAGCGGGCATCGGCGTAGGCTGCCTGTTTGGCGAAGCCGGCGCGCTGGTAGTAGAAAGTGCGCACCGCCTGCACCAGCACGGGCCGGTAGACGTCGTCGGCGATGCGGAAGGTGGGGGAGCGCAACTGGTTTTCAGTGTCCACCACCATATAGCTGCCGGAGCGGGTAACCGCGCTGAAATCCAGGTGCCAGACCCGGTCGCCGGAGTTATCTGCGATGGCGCCGCCATTCCAGGCCTGGGGGCCGACGGTGAGTACCACTTCGTTGCTCTCGCTATCCACCACTTGATAGCTGTCGGCCGGGGTATACTCCCGATCGCCGTCAAAGCCCTGTTGCGGGTCGCGCAGCACGGCCACTTTTTCCGATTCCGGCAGATAGCCGAACTGATCGACGACGATAAAACCGCTGAGAGCCAGGTTCTCTGAGTCACCACCGCTGGAGCTGGAACTGCTACTACTGGAACTACTGCTACTACTGGAACTACTGCTACTACTGGAACTACTGCTACTTCCCGAACTACTGCTACTTCCCGAACTACTGCTACTTCCCGAACTACTGCTACTACTTCCGGAGCTGCCATCGCCTCCACCACCACTTCCACCACAGGCGGACAACAGAAAGCAGAGCAACAGGGCGGAAAAGGATGAGGGTAGTCTATTCATGGGTCGTTTTATGGTTGGTTGTTTTCCAAAATCATATGATTTTTCATATGTTACCGCTATCGCACGACTTCTGAACTGCAACAGGGATCACGAAAAGCAGTGCAATGGCTCTGGAGGTGGGACAAAAAAAGCTGGCCGGATCTGGATTCCGGTGAATCCAGATCCGGCCAGCGGCCATGTTGGGCGTTACCTGGCAGTTATTCGCTGTCGGCTTTCACAAACTTGGAAAGCAGACGGATATAAGCCACCTGATAATTGTTGTGGTTCTCTGTTACCGCCCAGGAATTCAGCGGCCAACTGGTGTTGAAGTCGAGGTAGGACTTCTGTGCGGGCTGGCCGAAAGGCGGTTCGGGCGGGGCCACGCCACAGAGGGCATTGTTTTCGGGGCTGCCGCAACTGTTGGGGCAGCAGGCATCCCAGTCGTAACTCGGATTGGGGCCGCCCACCAGGAAGCCCGGCGCGGGCCCGTAGGAGGATTCGCTGACGGAGTCCCACTGCGGGCTGCCGTCGGAGAACCAGGAGTGGTAGAAGCTGTCGACGGAATTCTCCGCACCGAACTCTCCCATATTGGACAGATAGACCTTGCCCTGCGGATTGACGCCGTGCAGGTAATTCAGGTAGCGCTGTGCGGCGTTGCGCGCTTCGGTAACCCCTGGAGCTCCTGCATCGAACTGAAACTGGTCCAGAAACAGGTTGCCCTGCGCGGCGTGGCCGCGGTTACTGCCCCAGGTATATTCCGGGATACTGGCCCGGTAGGCGTCGACGTCGCCGTTTACCGCCGGCCAGTTGGCATCCCCGTTCATGGCTGTTTGGTAAGCGCTGCGGATAGCCGAGGCCACTTCACTGGAAACACCTTCGAGTGCGCTGAAATAGAGCAGCGCGTGCTGGATTTCCGTTTCCCAGATGGAGGCCCAGCTCCACTGCATCAGGTGGGCTTCCTGGTAGTTGCTTTCCACATACTGACGGTACTCGCCCTTGCCGGTGGCCCGGTACAGGTTAATGGCGGCGATCAGGCTTTTTGCGAAGCGCCCGTATTCATCCACTTCCTGCTCGCCGGCGGCGACGCCGTTGTCGGAGTTTCTGAAGGTCACTTCGGGGTTCGCCTGCGCCCACTGCCAGGCATTCTCCGCCCTGTCACTCAGGTCCGCGGCGTAACTCTCCAGGCCCTGGACCTGGCCCAGGATATGGCTGCCGAGGGCGAAAGCGGCGGCGCTGCTGTAGGTGGCGGCGGTGGTCGCCGGGCCGTAGGTGGTGGGACCGGTGGCGGATGAGGGCGGGCTGGCGTGGGACAGATCCATCACGGAAAGCACGGAGCCGTTTGTTTCCTGCATGCGCACCAACCAGTCCATCCCCCATTTCACTTCGTCGAGCAGGTCGGGGATACCGTTACCGGATTCCGGAATATTGAAATCGTCGGTCCACGCCGCGGGGTTTTCCCGATAGCTGTGCAGCAGGGCGATCAAGTAGTCCGCGTGCCAGTTGGTGTACTTGTTGTAGTCGCCGGCATCGTACCAGCCGCCGCGCAGGTCGCGCTGGGTGGCGGCATTGCCGGTGTCGTTGAACAAACGGGCTTCCGGGTCCTGGCCCGCACCCAGGTGGCTGGCGCCATCCGCCCAGCGGGCATCGGCGTAAGGTGCCTGTTTGGCGAAACCGGCACGCTGGTAGTAGAAGCTGCGCACTGCCTGCACCAGAACCGGACGGTAGATGTCACTGTCGATGCGGAAGGTGTGAGAGCGCAGTTCGTTGGTATCGTCCGCCAGTATGTAGTTGCCGGGGGTTGTGACCGAGGAAAAATCCAGGTGCCATACGCGGTCACCTGAGTTGTCGGCGGTGGCGCCGCTGTTCCACGCAACCGGTTGCGCGCTGTAGACCACTTCACCGCTGTCTGTGTTCACCACTTTGAAGGTCGCAGCGGGAACATATTCTCCTGCGCTGTCGTACCCTGTTTGCGGGTCCCGCAGTACCGCGACTTTTTCGCCGTTGGGCAGGTAGCCGAATTGATCCACGGTAATAAAGCTGCTGGTCTCGTAGCCTTGATAATCGCCTCCTGAACTGCTGGAAGACGACGAGGAACTTGAAGAAGAGCTTGAGGAAGAACTCGAAGAGCTACTACTTGAGGAGCTACTACTTGAGGAGCTACTACTTGAGGAGCTACTACTTGAAGAGCTACTACTTGAAGAGCTACTACTTGAAGAGCTACTACTTGAAGAGCTACTGGAAGAACTGGAGCTGCTCGAAGAGGAACTCGAACTGCTCGACGATGAACTGGACGAGCTGCCGTCATCTCCCCCCACAGTCACCGGTACCGCTGAGATACCGCCCGGAGTGGTCAGAAAACCGATATTGACCTGGTCGTCAACGCCGATGGTGCCATTGTAATCCGCCGGCCCCACCACGTAGTGGCTACCCGCGTGGGAAACGATGATACCGTTCCATATCTGGGTGATCTCCACATCCAGATCGAACTCCACGGTCCAATCGGAAAGCGGCACCGGATCATCATTGAGTACGACAATCTCAGCCTGGGCGCCTTGCCCCCAGTCACTGGCAATATTCATGTTTGCCTGGGCGGCGAATACCGATGGCGCCGCAAGACACATACTGAAAAATAAACATTTATGTGATAACCGCATGATACGGATCTCCCTTTTTCGCTGTTTTTAATTATGCGGTGCGATACAAGCTTATTATTGTTAGCGTGAAATATATGATTTTTGGGGTGGTACCGATACCATCAGCGAGGAGGAAAGAGCAAAAATTGAACCGGCGTCACGAACGGACGCTGCGAAAGTACAATGAGGTGGCAGAAAAACAAAAAATGGGCCGCAGAGCGGCCCGGGGGAGTGAAATAAAGAATATTTCGAAAGACTCCCTTACCTAAACTGTTCTTCCTCAGTGGAACCGGTCAGCGCAGTCACGGAGGACTGGCCGCCCTGGATCACGTTGGTCATATCGTCGAAATAGCCGGTGCCCACTTCCTGCTGGTGCGCAACGAAGGTGTAGCCCTTCTCGGCGTCGGCGAACTCCTTTTCCTGCAGGCGAACATAGGCGGACATGTCTTCGCGGGCGTATTCGTAGGCCAGGTTGAACATACCGTTCCACATATTGTGGATACCCGCCAGGGTGATGAACTGGAACTTGTAGCCCATCGCCGACAGCTCGCGCTGGAAGCGGGCGATGGTGGCGTCGTCCAGGTTCTTCTTCCAGTTGAAGGAAGGGGAGCAGTTGTAGGCCAGCAGTTGGTCCGGGTACTCCCGACGTACCGATTCGGCGAATTTCTTCGCCTCGTCCAGGTTCGGCGTGGCGGTTTCACACCACAGCAGGTCCGCGTAGGGGGCGTAAGCCAGGCCGCGGTTGATGGCCTGGTCGATACCGGCCTTGACCCGGTAGAAGCCCTCGGCGGTGCGCTCACCGGTAAGGAAGGGGGCATCGTACTCGTCGCAGTCGGAGGTCATCAGATCCGCGGCGTTGGCATCGGTGCGCGCCAGTACAATGGTGGGAACACCTTCCACGTCGGTGGCCAGGCGCGCGGCGACCAGTTTCTGCACCGCTTCATGGGTGGGCACCAGCACCTTGCCGCCCATATGGCCGCATTTCTTCACCGAGGCCAACTGGTCCTCGAAGTGCACGCCGGAGGCGCCGGCGCGGATCATGTTTTTCATCAGCTCGTAGGCATTCAGCACACCGCCGAAGCCGGCCTCGGCATCCGCCACGATGGGAGCGAAGTAGTCGATATAGCCGGCGTCACCCGGGTTCACACCCGTTTTCCACTGGATCTGGTCGGCGCGCTCGAAGGCATTGTTAATGCGTCGTACCACCGTGGGTACCGAGTCGACCGCGTAGAGGGACTGGTCCGGGTACATGCTCTCGGAGGTATTGGCATCCGCCGCCACCTGCCAGCCGGACAGGTAGATGGCCTGTACCCCCGCTTTTACCTGCTGTACCGCCTGGCCCCCGGTCAGGGCGCCCATGGCGTTGACGAAGTCCTTGTCCGGGCGGAAGGCCGGGCGGCCGCCCTCGTTGATCAGTTGCCACAGCTTCTCGGCGCCCCGTTGGGCAATGGTGTTCTCGCGCTTGAGGGAACCCCGCAGGCGCACAACATCTTCCGCGGAGTAGGTGCGCTTCACGCCCTTCCAGCGGGGATTGGACTCCCAGTCCTTCTCGATGGCCTCGATTTCGGCCTTGCGGTCATAATTGCCTGCGGTCATGTCTCTCTCCCTCGTAAGGCGCTGACTGATATTAGGTGTTGAGTATCCTAGTAGCCCTGGCATAATTTGCCCAATTTATTGCTTTTATTTTCGCTATCGACGGTACGAATACTCAATGAACCTGGAAAGAGCCGACCTGAACCTGCTGGTCTACCTGGATGTGCTGCTGCGGGAGCGCAATGTCACCCGCGCCGCCAATTACCTGGGGTTGTCCCAGCCCGCCATGAGCAACGGCCTCAAACGGCTGCGGGAGCTGTTCGACGACCCGCTGCTGGTGCGCACCCGCGAGGGCATGATGCCCACGGAGCGGGCTCTGGACCTTCAGCCCATGGTGCGCGAGGCGCTGGCGGCCATCGACCGGGTGATCCAGCCCAACCGGGATTTCGACCCTGGGGCCGCGCGACGCACCTTCCGTATTATGGCCAGTGACTACGCAGAATCCACGCTGATCCCGCCGCTGTTGAAGCAATTGCGGGAGGGTGCACCCGGGATCAGCCTGGATATCATGACCCCCAGCGACGTGAGCTTCGTGGACGTGGAGCAGGGCAAGGTGGACATGGTGATCAACCGCTTCGACAGCATGCCCCAGAGCTTCCACCAGGCCACCGTGTGGCGGGACAGCTTTTCCTGCGTGATGCGGGCGGATAACCCAATTCTCGAGGACTACAATCTGCAGAGTTACCTGCGCGCCCAGCATATCTGGGTGAGCAAGACCGGCATGGGCGTCGGCGTGGGCGTCAATCCGGAGGACGTGCAGCGTCTGGGCTGGGTGGATGAGGCCATCGGCCGCCTGGGCGAGAAGCGGACCATCTCGGTATTCACCCGCCACTACCAGGTGGCCATGCTGCTGGCGGAGCAGAGCGACCTGATCGTCACCGTGCCCACGCGCCTGGCCCTGCTGGCACGGGACAACCACCGCGTGGTGCGCCGGGAGCCGCCGCTGGAGATCCCGCCGCTGGAGCTGAAAATGGCCTGGAGTCCACTGTTGCAACAAAGTGCGCCCCATCGCTGGCTGCGACGGCTGATTCTGGATATCGGCCGCCATCTGTAACCGCGCGCGAGACAGGGTTTGATAAAGATTCAAAATGTGAATAGTGGAAATTCTACCTATAAATTAGCAGCATGGCGAAGCGCCTGTTTAGAATGCCGAATTCCCAACGATCAGCGAGAGGCCCGGATATGACGGAACGAGTCCAAATTGGCGAACTGCAAATCGCGCCGGAATTGTACAAACTGATCAACGAGGAGGTGATCCCCGGCACCGGCGTGAACGCCGGGGAATTCTGGGCTGAATTCGAGAAAATTATCGACGACCTGTCGCCGGTGAATCGCGCCCTCCTGGCGAAACGCGACCAACTGCAGGCCAAAATCGATCAGTGGCACAGCGACAACCCCGGCGCCTTCCGGGATATCCCCCGCTACAAGGAATTCCTGCGCGAAATCGACTACCTGGTGGACGGGCCCGCGGATTTCTCCGCGACCACGGAAAACGTGGATGCGGAAATCGCCACCATGGCGGGGCCGCAACTGGTGGTGCCGGTAATGAATGCCCGCTATGCGCTGAACGCCGCCAACGCCCGCTGGGGCAGTCTGTACGATGCCCTTTACGGCACAGATGTAATCAGCGAGGAAGGTGGTGCGGAAAAAGGCACCGGCTACAACCCGGCGCGCGGCGCCAAGGTGATCGAATACGGCCGGGAATTTCTCGACCAGTCAGCACCGCTCACTCGCAGCAGCCACAAGAATGTCGCGGAGTACCGCCTCAACGGATCGCTGCTGGAAGTGGAATTGACCAACGGCGATATCGCAACGCTGAAAAACAGCAGCCAGTTTGTCGGTTATACCGGCGATATCGAATCGCCCGATACAATCCTTCTGCAACAGCACGGCCTGCGCTTTGAAATCCAGATCGACCGCGAAAGCCCCATCGGCAAAACCGACACGGCCGGCGTCAAGGACATTGTGGTGGAGGCCGCGCTCACCACCATTATGGATTGTGAGGACTCGGTGGCCGCGGTGGACGCCGCGGACAAGGTGCTGGTCTACCGCAACTGGCTGGGGCTGATGAAGGGCGATCTTCAGGAGTCCATCAGCAAAGGGGACAAGACCTTCGTACGCAAACTGAATCCCGACCGCGAATACACCTCCCCCAACGGCAGGGCCTTTTCCCTGCCCGGACGCAGCCTCTTGTTTATACGCAACGTCGGCCACCTGATGACCAGCGATGCGGTGCTCGATAAAGACGGCAACGAAGTCCCGGAGGGAATTCTCGACGGCATGATCACCAGCCTGATCGCACTGCACGATATTCGCGGCGATAACGACAGGCCGGTGAAAAACTCGCGGACCGGCAGTATCTACATCGTCAAGCCGAAGATGCACGGCCCCGAGGAAGTGGCATTCGCCAACACCCTGTTCGACCAAATCGAAGACGTTCTGGGCCTGGAGCGCAACACGGTAAAGATGGGCATCATGGACGAGGAGCGACGCACCACCGTCAACCTCAAGTCCTGTATTGCCGAAGCCAGGGAGCGGGTTGTGTTTATCAACACCGGGTTTTTAGATCGCACCGGCGACGAAATTCACACCTCCATGCTCGCCGGCCCGATGATCCGCAAGGGAGACATGAAAAAGTCCAAATGGATTGCCGCCTACGAGGACTGGAATGTGGATGTGGGGCTGGCCACCGGGCTCAAGGGCAGGGCACAGATCGGCAAGGGCATGTGGCCGATACCCGACCAGATGCTGGCGATGATGCACGCCAAACTGGCCCACCCCATGGCCGGCGCCAACACCGCCTGGGTGCCGTCGCCCACCGCCGCCACGCTGCACGCGCTGCACTACCACAAGGTGGACGTGGCCAAACGGCAGGAAGAGCTGGCCAGGCGCGAACCGGCCAGCCTGGACGACATTCTCACGGTTCCCGTCGCGGAGGACACCAACTGGAGCACCGAGGAAATACAGCGGGAACTGGACAACAATGCCCAGGGCATTCTCGGCTATGTGGTGCGCTGGGTGGAACAGGGCATCGGCTGCTCCAAGGTGCCGGATATCAACGACGTGGGCCTGATGGAAGACAGGGCCACACTGCGTATTTCCTCCCAGCATATCGCCAACTGGCTGAAACAGGGTGTATGCACCGAGCAACAGGTGATGGAAACCATGCAGCGTATGGCCGCGGTTGTGGACCGACAGAACGCCGGTGACCCCGACTACCGCGACATGTCACCAAACTACGACGACAGCATCGCCTTCCAGGCGGCCTGCGAGCTGGTGTTCAAGGGCAGCGAGCAGCCAAACGGCTACACCGAGCCGGTGCTGCATCGCCGCCGGCGGGAGTTCAAGGCGAAAAATGCTTAAACAGAAAAGGCCCCACGGGGCCTTTTCTCATAGAAAGAAGAAACTCCTACCGCAATACCGCTGCTGGCACTCAGGCTGGCACTGATGCCCGGTCAATCCCAATCCCGCCGCCGATCACCTGCACGGAAAGCCCCCTCTCATCGATGCTTATCAACTGGCGAAATATATAGCTGAGGAAATCCGCGACAGCCAATTGCCGCTGGCTTCCCACCTGATAGAGAAGGCTACCCCGAATACGATCCGCTCCATTTCCCCGGCCCGGAAGCTACTTTCGCTGAAACGGTCATTATTGATTGAAGATGATAGAGTTAGATAGGTAATGATCTTTATTGATTGATAATATGTCTTATATATCATATGGTGAAACAAAGCGCGGAGGAGAGCTGCGCGGTTTCGGCTTTGCATGCGTTCCAACTCTAATAACGACGGAGCAAACCAATGAGCTACAAAAGACTGAGTGCCCCCGCTCCCCTGTCGGCGATCATGGCCGCCATGGCCTTCGCCAGCACAACACACGCCCAATCAACTTCTGACCCAAACGGCGCCATTGAAGAGGTTCAGGTGACAGGGTTCAGGGCGTCCCTGAATACCGCACTCAGTCAGAAACGCGAGAGCACAGCAGCGGTAGACAGTATTGTCGCCGAAGACATCGGGAAGTTCCCGGACTCCAACCTGGCCGAGTCCATGCAGCGTATACCCGGTGTCGCACTGGCGCGCGGTGATGGTGGCGAAGGTAAGAACATTTCGGTGCGCGGTCTGGGTGCCGAGTTCACCCGCGTGCGGATCAACGGTATGGAAGGTGCCTCCCAGACCGGCTCATCCGATATTTACGGCGCCGGCAACGGAGGGCGGAGCTTCGACTTCAATGTATTCCCAACCGAAATTTTCTCCGAGCTGACTGTCCGCAAAACACCCAGCGCGGATATAGAGGAAGGCTCACTCGGCGCTACCGTAGACTTGAGAGCGCCAAGGCCACTGTCTGCGGAAGGGGATCTCACCATCACCGGTACCGCGCGAGGCGTCTACAACGAGGTGGGAGACTCCGTCGATCCCCGTTTTTCAGGACTGATTTCAAAGAAATTTTTCGACGACACCTTCGGCGTATTGGCCTCCGTTGCACACTCTGAACGGAATATTCGCGAAGTGGGTTACTCTGCCGTTAACATTCTCCCCACTTACGTGAATGGTGGCTTCTGTTCACCCCTGGGCTACATTCCTCAAAACCCGGAAACCAATGGGGAAAAAGGAGCAGATGCCCTCAACTGCAGCACCAATAACCCGCGCACGGGTAGCAGTGAAGCCTATGAGCTCATTCAGTCCCGGACCGGGGTGTCCGGTAACCCCGGGGGTGGTGTATTCCTTCCACGCATTCCTCGTTACCTTAACTCCGAGCAGGATGCTGAGCGCACCGGCGGCACCTTGACGCTCGAATGGCAACCCACCTCCGATACCCATATCGCTCTGGACAACCTTTACTCCAAGTACGATGTCGTGCGGCGTGACAATTATATTGATGCGCTATCGTTCGCTCGAAATGCCAATGTCAATGGCCAACCCATGGTATCGGTCCGGGAGCTCGAGGTAGATGACAATGGTACATTAATCTACGGCGTTTTTGATGGCGTCAACCTTCGCTCAGAAAGTCTGGTCGACCGTTTTTCTACCACGTTTGAGCAAACCAATCTCAGCATTTCGCATCTGTTCAGCGAAGACTTTGAAGTTAAGGCACTATTGGGTCGCTCAGAGTCAGAATTCGACAATCCCGAGCGCCTGACCGTAAACGTAGATTCTCCGAATACCGACAACTTCGTCATTGATTTTCGAAACCGCGACAACATTCCCGTCATGAGTTACGGCATAAACGTCAATGACCCAGGAAACTTCAACTATGCCCCTCGCCGGGGGGACGGTGTTGTTTTGGGTAATTTCAATACCCGGAACCAAAAAAGAGTTACGGAGAATACAACGGCCGAAGTAGACATTATCTGGAACTTCTCACCTGAGCTTACCTTCAAGTTCGGCGTACAGGCCCGTGAGAGCGATTACAAAACCCATTCTGTTATAATCGCAGACGAGTTCAGAGGCACATCGCAATTACCGGAAGGGACCAGCATCGCCGACTTCTCAAGAACCGTTCAGGGTGTGAGCAATGTTCTGGGCTCAGCCACGATGGGCGACTACCTGGGTGTCGATCACGAAAAATGGAAAGACATCGTGGGTTTTGACGATTTTGTATGGTGTGGCGCAGAGTGTGGCGCTCAATCTCCCGCGGTAAACGAGAAAACCAACAGTGCATACTTGATGGCCGAATTCACCTTTGATCAATGGAGATTTCCTGTGCGCGGTGATATCGGCGTTCGATACATAGATACCGACCAGCACAGTATTGGCTTTATCCCCACCGCGGCCCCTGAAAGCTCTCCCTACGCCACTTTTGCTCAGCGGGTCGATATTGACCGCCAGTACGACGACCTGCTGCCTTCCTCCAACCTGGTCGTAGAGTTTACACCTTCGCTCCTGGGGCGGTTTTCAGTTGCGGAAGTAATGTCCCGGCCCGACCTGGGACTGCTCATTCCAAGCGGTTCCATGAACCCTGTAACGCGGACTGCCTCTGTCGGCAACGCCTTTCTTGAGCCGATTCGAGCGAAGACTTATGATGTCGCCCTGGAATGGTACTTTGATGAAGGTGCACTGGCCTCTATTGCCTACTTCAAGAAAGACATCAGCACTTACATTCAGTCCATTTCAAGCCTGGTCCCGTACACTGAACTTGGCTTCCCCAATACGCTGCTGGAAGGTACGGCCGCCAACCCCGATGATTTGTTTACAGTAAACCAAGCGACTAACACTAAAGGTGGTCCACTCAGCGGTGTCGAGTTAAATCTTCAGTTGCCGATGATCTTCCTGCCTAGTTTCTGGAAAGACTTTGGGATTCTGGCCAACTATACCCACGTAACCTCTGAAATTGACTATGTACTCCAGAGCGAGGAAGGCATACCAACGCTGACCACCACCAACGACCTGATCGGTCTCTCGGAAAACGCGGCCAGCGCAACGCTTTACTATGAGAATGATGTTTTCAGTTTCCGCACCACAGGAAGCTATCGCTCAGGCTACTTGCGCTCAGTTCCGTCCGGAGCCAACGATAGCGACGTACTAGGCAACAATTCGACATTCTTTGTTGATGCCTCAGCATCTTACTATCTGACGGACACCGTCAAGTTAATATTTGAGGCACAGAACCTCACGAATGAACGCAATACCCTGTACATTGACAGCCAACGCAGGGACCCTTTGTTTGAAACCGAAATGGGGCGAACCTTTACTGTTGGTCTCAGCACCAAGTTCTGAAGAAAAGCCCGGCCCTCTACAAGGGTGAAGAGCGATCTGCATGGATCGATCAGCAAGGGCGAAAAGACCTTTGTGCGCGAGATCACAGCTTGGTAGGGTGCGCCATGCGCACCTTTTCAGAGCTTGCGGAGCCAGTGCGCACAGCGTACCCCCTTGTAGAAGTACTCAAAGTTTTTTTCTTGACCTGAAGCGCACTTGAGGTCTTATGCTGCCCGCCGTTATCAAGCAGCAAAGGGACCCGGTTACCATGACTTCTACAGCTATAGACCTGCAGGCCTACTGCCGGCGGATCGGCTATAAGGGCAGGTTATCCGCAGAACCGGACACGGTTAAAGCACTGGTTGTCCGCCACACCCACGCCATTTCCTTCGAGAACCTCAACCCTTTCCTGGGGTGGTCCGTGGATATCAGCCTGCCGGCGGTAGAGCGCAAACTGGTACACAGTGGGCGGGGCGGATACTGCTATGAGCAGAACACACTCTTTCGTGCAGTGCTGGAGTCGCTCGGCATCGCGGTTACCGGTCTCGCCGCACGGGTGCTCTGGCAGAGACCGGCGGGGACGACGCCGGCGCAATCCCATATGATATTGCGCGCGGAGATAGAGGGAATCCCCTACCTGGTGGATGTGGGATTCGGTATCCAGACCCCGACCTGGCCACTGCGCCTGGATACCGAGAAACCGCAAACCACGCCTCACGGGCGTTACCGGATATTGCAGGGAGGAGACGAATATTGGGTGGAAGTGGAAATTTCGGGTGAGTGGAAACCGATTTACAGCTTTGATTTGCAGGAGCAGTCCGCCGGCGACTACAAGATGTTCAACTGGTATTGCTCCACTCATCCGGACTCGCATTTTACCACCGACCTGATCGCGACCCGCCCGACAACCGGCGGACGCTATACCCTGCGCAACAATAACCTGATCTTTTATCCCCACAGTGGCCCCAAACGGGAATCCGCCCTGGCCAGTGTGAACGAACTGCGCGATGTGCTTTTGCAGACTTTTGATATCAACCTGGCCCAAACCCCGGAAACAGAGCGGGGCCTGGAAAAGGTATTCACCAGTGGAAAATAGTGGGAAAAGCCTCGTGACGAGAATTGCCGTTATATATCATTCGGCCCAGGGGACAACCGAAGCTTTGGCCAGATCGGTGATTGCCGGAGCCAACGGGCTCACCGGCACTGAAGCCGTCGGAATAAAAGTAACCGGTGAGGAAATAGTCCAGGGCCGCTACCGCAATCAGCGAGCATTGGAACAGCTGGATGCGGCCGATGGCATCGTATTTGGTTCCCCCACGTTCATGGGCTGTGTTTCCGCTCAGTTCAAGGCCTTTATGGATGCGACCAGCGAACGTTATTCCCGGAGAAGTTGGGCCGGGAAGCTCGCTGCGGGCTTCACCATCGGTTCCAGCCCCAGCGGCGACCAGCTGAACACGCTGCAAACCCTGCAGGTTTTCGCCAGCCAGCACGGCATGTTGTGGATCGGTATCGACCTGCCGGCGGGGTCCGATGCTGCTGCGCGCCCTCGTCTGGGAGCACAATCCGGCCTGGTTGCAGCGCATTCCGCGGCGGGGGAAGTACACCGGCAGGATCACCTGACCGCGGAATATCTCGGGAGCAGGGTGGGGGAGTTGGCAGGATTACTGTCACGGGGAACCGGAGCGACAGGGATGCCATGACGTTCAGCCGGGTGCCGGCGCCAAGTTCAATCGGTAGATTCCCAGGCGTTCATCCCAGGCACGGAACGTGGCCCCTTCCGGCAGCCGCTCGTGAATGCCCAGCACCAGGGCCGCTCCCGGGTGCATCACGGCCCCTATGCGTTCGAGGGCGGTGCGTTGTAGCTCCTCGTCGAAATAGGTGAATACCAGGTTACGGCAAAGCACCAGGTCGAATGGCCCGGGGGGTGTGCTTTCGCGGATATCTTCCACCCTGAACTCGACATTGCGCCGGAATTCCGGTTTCAGGCAATAGTTTTCCGCACGGCGAGTGAATGCCGTACCCCGCCACCCGGCGGGCAGGTCCTTGAGGCTGCTGGAGGGATAACAGGCCTCCCGGGCACGGCGGCACTGGTTGGCATCGGCATCGGAGGCGACGATGCGCAGGCGCAGATCGGAAAACGACGGCTGCAGCCGCATCTCCCAGGCAATGGCCAGGGTATAGGGCTCTTCCCCCGCGCCCGCGCCGGCACTCCACACGTCGAGACGGTCGGCCCCTCTCGAGCGGGCCAGTTGCGCCAGCTCCGGCAACACTTCCTCAACCAGATGGGCAAATACTCCTTTGTCGCGGTAAAAGCGGGAGATGGTCACCCGCGTCATGGCGTCAAGGACGCGCCATTCCTCCGGGTGCCGGGCCAGGTAACGGCGATAGGCGGATACGTCCTCGAGCTCAAGCCGCTGGATGTGCCTGTGAAGGCGCTTGCAGACCTGGCCGCGAACCTTGCGGAAGCCGGGCCAGCGCATGCGAAGCCGGGGCAGGGCCCATTGCAGAAACGCTACACAGGCTTCGTCGCGCATCTGGTGCTTTCCCCAATCCCGCTCAGCGGCGGGCCGGGTATTCGAGGTGGTACATGGAGAACAAGCTTAGCAGAGGGCGATGCCTTTACAGCGGGCTCGCAAGCCCATGAAGCACCTGCTGGAAGTGGAAATCGTTGCGCAATTGCCCTGAGCCCAAATCGGAGCCCTAACCTAAATGAGTAACCGCCGCAAATTGCCGTCCGGTACGGCCAGCGGCCAATCCTGCTCGAACACGTCCAGCAGCTTGCGCGACCGCGCGGGATTATCCGCTTCGTAGACGCCCAGCCATTGATGACGCTCGTCGCGTACAAGCAGTTGCCGGTCGTCGGCGACGGCGAATTCCCAGTCCGGTGTATCCACAGTGGCCTGAACCTTGCGGATTTCCATGATCGAACTGAGCCGCTGGGTAAGGTGATGCAAGCGGTGGTGGTGACGTACCACAGGATCGCTGTCGCGAATCAGGATACGTACCTGGACGAAGCGGCTGTCGCGGGCAAAACGGGAGAGGGCCTCGACCACCTCCGCGTCATGGTAGAGGGCGCGATCCAGGTGTTCCGAAAAAATATTCAGGCTTCTGCGGCTGCTGCCGAGCAGTTCGATCAGCGCCCGACGAAAATCCTCGGCGGACGTCAGTGGCCTGGGGTCTTTCACGCTACTCCACCTCCGGTGGGTAGATCAGGCTGCCCTGGGCAACCAACTGGTCGATCAGGCCACCGGCAGTCGCCAGTTCGGGGAACCGCTCGATATCCCGCTCAACCAGGGTTTTCATAGTGCAAAAGTTTTCCGCAAAGGGGATTGGTGCGGAAAAAACCTCACCGTCCACGAACAACACCTGGGGATCGCGGCTGAAGGCGCAGCGGGAGCCGGGATTCAGAACCAGTTCGACACCACGCGCCAGCTGATCCCGCCAGTCCTCCGCTGCGCCGGCTTCAAAGGCGAGGATGTCGGGATATTTGGCCTCGGTCATCACTGCGCCAAACCAGCGGGCGATATTCTGCGGCTGCTGAATCCACTGGCCCAGTTGCTCCTGCAGCCGCTGCACAGCGGCACTGTCTATCTCGCCGGGATTTTTTGCCGGCGCCAACCCGGGATCGCTGTAACGGATATGTTCCGGAAGCGCCATTGCCAGTTCAGAAGCCAGATCCTCGAGAGCAACGCGTGCGGAGGGAGCGCGAAAGCCGATGGAAATGGTGGTGCAGGGGCCATCGGCGATGCCCCAGTGGCTGTACTGGGGTGGCAGATAAAGCATATCGCCGGGCTCCAGCAGCCAGCTGTTCTCCGCCTCGAAATCACGCAGGATATTCAACGACGTGCCTTCTACCCTTGGGCTGCTTTCGTCGGCCTTGGGCCCCAGGTGCCAGAGCCGTTTACCCTCCGCTTGCAGCAGGAACACATCATAGAAATCGTAGTGGGGGCCGACGCTGCCGCGATCCGCAGCATAACTGATCATTATGTCGTCCAGGCGCCAGTCGGGAATAAAACGAAAGCATTCTTTCAGTTCGGCCACTTCCGGCAGCCACTGATCCACCGCCTGTACCAGCAGCGTCCAGTGACTGGCGGGCAGGGAGAGAAAATCGCTCTCGGTAAAAGGCCCGTCGCGCAACTGCCAGGGACCGTCTTTTCCGCTCTCCTCCACCAGGCGCGATTCCACTTCCTGTTCCAGTGCCATACCGGCCAGTTCCTCTCCTGAAACGGGGGAGACAAAGTCCGGGAAGGCGTTGCGAATCAGCAGCGGTTTGCGCTGCCAGTAGTCGCGCAGGAAGTCGGCTATTGGCAGATCGCCAAGGTGTGTCAGCGGTTTGACCACAGTAAATTCCCAGCGGTTTCCAATGGCAACTTTTCGTAGGGTGCGCAAAGTGCAGTGTGCCCACCGATTCTGCGGGAGATGGGCACGCTGCGCTTTGCCCATCCTACAAATATCCCGCTCATCCTAGATTTTCTGGGCCTGCTCCACGGCATTGCCGATATAGGACGCCGGCGTCAGCTCGAGTAGAGATTTCTTTGCCTCTTCCGGAATTTCCAGGTCCCCGATAAAGGTTTTCAAAGTCTCGCGGGTGATCCCCTGTCCGCGGGTCAGCGCCTTGAGCTTCTCGTAGGGCTCTTCGATATTGTAGCGGCGCATTACGGTCTGAATCGGTTCCGCCAGCACCTCCCAGGCATTGTCCAGGTCTTCCGCCAGGCGCTGGCGGTTGATTTCCAGCTTGCCCAGACCCTTCAGTGTCGCAGCATAGGCGATCACCGCGTAGCCCGCACCCACGCCCATATTGCGCAGTACAGTGGAGTCGGTGAGGTCCCGCTGCCAGCGGGAAACCGGCAGCTTGGCGGCCAGGTGCTGGAAAACGGCGTTGGCCAGGCCCAGGTTGCCCTCGGAGTTTTCGAAATCGATGGGATTGACCTTGTGGGGCATGGTGGAGGAGCCCACCTCACCGGCGACAACTTTCTGCTTGAAATAGCCGAGGGAGATATAGCCCCAGATATCGCGGTCGAAGTCGA
This sequence comes from Microbulbifer sp. TB1203, assembly GCF_030997045.1. Lineage (NCBI taxonomy): Bacteria > Pseudomonadati > Pseudomonadota > Gammaproteobacteria > Cellvibrionales > Microbulbiferaceae > Microbulbifer > Microbulbifer sp. TB1203. The sequence goes on from NZ_CP116899.1 coordinate 1,182,586, forward strand.
TCAAAATGGTATTGAATCGCGCGATGGCATCGAACAGTTCGGCGATATAGTCATGGGGCTCGATCTGGGTGGTGTAGGGGTTCCAGGCCAGGCCCAGGGAGGTGACAAATGCCTCGGCATTTGCCGCCCAGTCCACATCGGGATAGGCGGACAAGTGCGCATTGTAATTGCCCACGGCGCCGTTGATCTTGCCCAGCAATTCCACATCGTGAATCTGTTTGAGCTGTCGGCGCAAACGCGCCACCACATTGGCCAGTTCCTTGCCCACGGTGGTGGGGCTGGCGGTCTGGCCGTGGGTGCGCGAAAGCATGGGTACATCGGCAAACCCTTTTGCGAGCCCGGCAATTTCGCTGACGATTTGGTTCATCGCGGGCAGCAGTACCTGATCGCGCCCGGCGCGCAGCATCAGAGCGTGGGAGAGGTTATTGATATCCTCGGAGGTACAGGCGAAATGCACAAACTCGCTGACTTCCGCCAGCTGTTGGTTGGCAGAGATTTTTTCTTTCAGGAAATATTCCACCGCCTTGACGTCGTGGTTGGTGGTGCTTTCTATTTCCTTGATGCGCCGCGCATCCTCCACCGAGAACCCGGCCACGATGTTGTCGAGAACCTGGTTGGCTTCACTGTCGAAAGCTGGAACTTCCTCAATTTCCGGGTGGTTGGAAAGCTGCTGCAACCAGCGAACCTCCACCTCCACCCGCGCGCGGATCAGGCCGTACTCGCTGAAGATATCCCGCAGCGGTGCAGTTTTGCTCTCGTAGCGCCCGTCGATAGGGGAAACCGCGGTTAGGGCGGACAGCTCGACAGTCATAGTTTCTCTCCGAACTTAAACATTTGAGGATTCGATTCGCGCGATCAATTCGTCGGTCGCGGCGAGCAGTTTTTTGCGCTGGAACAGCAGGTGCAGTCTGCGCCCGCCCAATTGGCGCCACAGGGTGGCGGCGCGCACACCGGCGAACAACATGGTGCGGATCTGGTTGGCGATGCGTTGTTGTTGCAGAAAATTAAAATCCCCCAGCACCTGTATGCGGAAACGGAAGGTACTCAGGGTGTCGCTGTATACGCCGGCGAGGTTGGAAAAGACATTTTCGTGGGTCAGGCTGAAGTGATCCGCCTGCACCTTGGCCTTTTCCAGGCGGCTGCCGATTATCGCCAGCAGGTCGCTTTTCCTGCTCAACTGGCGCTGCAGGTAAAGGATGGAGAGCGCGTAGCGCAGGCAATCGGTGTACTCCGGGTGCTGGCGCGAGCGCAAAAGCTGGCGGGAGACCTGCAGCCCCGGCAGCAGCCTGTCGGCGCCGCCGAAGACATCTTCGGCGCGATCCGGGTTGATCTGGAACAGACTGTAGACGCCGGTCTCCAGTTGCTCCAGGGGCGCGGTGCCGGTTTTTGCCAGCCGCTCCACCAGAACCGCGGATTGAAAGATTCCCGCCAGTGCCAGCGCCTGGTCCCGCCAGTTGCTCAAAGTCACTCCTTAATTCTGTTTACGGGGGGCGCAGCCAACGCCGGTGGCCCGCTCTATGACGGCGCCGCCGAGGCAGACTTCGCCATCGTACAGTACCAGTGATTGCCCCGGTGTGATTGCCCGCTGTGGTTCGTCAAAGGCCACTTTCAACCCGTCGGTGCCGCAGACCTGTACCGTGCAATCCTGATCCGGCTGGCGATATCGGGTTTTGGCCCTGGCCCGGAACTCAGTCGCCGGAGCACTGCCGCTGATCCAGTGGATCTGTGCCGCTTCCAGGCCACTGGCGTAGAGCAGGGGATGGTGGGCGCCCTGGGCCACGATCAATACATTGCGCTCCAGGTCCTTGCCCACCACATACCAGGGCTCCTCGCCGGCACCCCTCACGCCGCCAATTCCCAAACCCTGGCGCTGTCCAATAGTGTGGTACATCAGCCCCGCGTGACGCCCCATGACTTCCCCCTCCGGGGTCTCCATATCCCCCGGCTGCGCCGGCAGGTACTGTTCCAGGAAGTCCTTGAAACGGCGCTCTCCAATAAAGCAGATACCGGTACTGTCCTTCTTGTCGTGAGTGACGAAATTATGCTCTTCCGCCAGGCGGCGCACCTCAGGTTTTTCCAGCTCGCCGAGGGGGAAAAGAGACTTGGCGAAAGCCGCTTCGTCCACCGCGTGCAGGAAATAGCTCTGATCCTTGTTGGCATCCAGACCCTTGAGCAGGTAGGTGCGCCCCTCGATATCCCTGCGCCGCGCGTAGTGGCCGGTGGCGATGAGGTCTGCGCCGAGCACTTCGGCGTATTCCAGGAAGACCTTGAACTTGATTTCCCGGTTGCACAGGATATCCGGGTTGGGCGTCCGCCCGGCCTTGTATTCCGCCAGAAAGTACTCGAACACGTGGTCCCAGTACTCGGCGGCGAAGTTGGCGGTGTGCAGCCGGATTCCCAGTTTCGCGCACACCGCCTCGGCATCCGCCAGGTCGGCCTTGGCGGTGCAGTATTCAGTGCCGTCGTCCTCATCCCAGTTCTTCATAAACAACCCCTCCACCCGATAGCCCTGCTGCAGGAGCAGCAGGGCGGCCACGGAGGAGTCCACGCCGCCGGACATGCCGACAATGACACGCTGGGGACAGTCGCGCTGGGGCTGTTTCACTGAGGAGTGGGGCATAGACAAGGACGATCAGTTACTGCATGACTAAATGGCACTACTAACTACTAAGTTAAGGGAGGGGCCCCTCGCATTACGAGCTATCGCTTAACTTAGCGCCATTCAGCGCACGGATAATAAAAAGGGGCGCAATTTTACCCGCGATCGGGCTTCGTGACCAATGGCTTTGACAACGGCGGATAGTGGCTCACCGCTTCGGTCGTCTCTTTTGCACAGGCCGGGGTTTGGCGGGGGCTGTGTAGACTTCTTCGAGCTTCTGCTTCCCCGGCTGCAGCTGACCCAGTGTCCAATTGCCGATAGCCACCCGCACCAGCCGCAATGTGGGGTGGCCCACCGCCGCGGTCATCCGCCGCACCTGGCGGTTGCGGCCCTCGCTGATGGTCAGTTCCAGCCAGGAGGTGGGAATCGACTGCCGGCTGCGCACCGGCGGGTTGCGCGGCCAGAGGTCCGGAGCCGCCAGTCGCCTGGCCCTGGTGGGGGCAGTGGGGCCGTCCTTGAGCTCGACGCCCCGGCGCAGCAGGGTCAACGCATCTTCGCCGATATCCCCCTCGACCTGCACCCAGTAGGTCTTGGGCAGTTTCTGCCGCGGGTGGCTGATCCGGTGCTGCAGCTCACCGTCATCGGTGAGCAAGAGCAGGCCCTCGGAGTCAAAATCGAGCCTCCCCGCCGGATAGAAGCCCGGGCGGCGGATATAGTCGGCGAGGGTGGGGCGCCCGCGGTCATCGGTGAACTGGCAGAGCACCCCGTAGGGCTTGTTGAAGAGGACGATCTGGCTCACTGGGTGGGTCCAAAAGCCACTATTGTAATCCAACTACAAAAACGAGCCGATGCTGATATAATCCCGCCGATTTTTTACCCCGCCAGCGACCTGCCAGACTTTTGGGGCTACAGGTTGCTGGACGGGTCAGATCCACCAAAGACGGAGTTCAAACAATATGGGCCATATCCAGGTGCCGGCAGACGGCGAGAAAGTTACAGTCAATTCCGACGGTTCGCTGAATGTGCCGAATCGCCCAATCATTCCCTTTATCGAGGGTGACGGCATCGGCGTGGATATCACCCCGGTTATGCGCAAGGTGATTGACGCCTCGGTGGAGAAGGCCTACGGCGGCGACAAATCTATCGCCTGGATGGAGATCTTCTGCGGCGAGAAAGCGGCAGAGACCTACGCCGGCGACTGGTTCCCGGCCGAGACCCTGGAAGCGCTGAAAGAATATGTCGTGGGCATCAAGGGCCCGCTGACCACCCCGGTGGGCGGTGGTTTCCGCTCCCTGAACGTGGCCCTGCGCCAGGAACTGGATCTGTATGTGTGCCAGCGCCCGGTTCGCTGGTTCAGCGGCGTACCCTCCCCCGTGAAGGAGCCGAACAAGGTCGACATGGTGATCTTCCGCGAGAACTCCGAGGACATCTACGCCGGTATCGAGTGGAAAGCCGACACCGATGAAGCCAAGAAAGTGATCAAGTTCCTGCAGGAAGAGATGGGGGTCAAGAAGATCCGCTTCCCGGAACACTGCGGTATCGGCGTCAAGCCGGTTTCCGAAGAAGGCACCAAGCGCCTGGTACGTAAAGCCCTGCAATACACCATCGACCAGGACCGCGACTCCCTGACCCTGGTACACAAGGGCAACATCATGAAGTTCACCGAAGGCGCCTTCGCCGACTGGGGCTATGAGATCGCCCGCGACGAGTTCGGTGCCCAGCCCCTGGACGGCGGTCCCTGGCACAGCTTCAAGAACCCGAAAACCGGCAAGGAAATCGTGGTTAAAGACGTGATCGCCGATGCCATGCTGCAGCAGATTCTGCTGCGCCCGGCGGAGTACGACGTAATCGCCACCCTGAACCTGAACGGCGACTACCTGTCCGACGCCCTGGCAGCTCAGGTCGGTGGTATCGGCATTGCCCCGGGTGCCAACCTGTCCGACGAAGTGGCCCTGTTCGAAGCCACCCATGGCACCGCGCCCAAGTACGCCGGCCAGGACAAGGTAAACCCTGGCTCTCTGATCTTGTCCGCGGAGATGATGCTGCGCCACCTGGGCTGGAACGAAGCGGCCGACCTGGTGATCAAGGGCGTGGAAGGGGCTATCGAAGCCAAAACGGTCACTTATGACTTCGAGCGCCTGATGGACGGCGCCGAGCTGAAGTCCTGTTCCGAGTTTGGCGACGAAGCCATCAAGCACATGGCCTGATGGCACCCATGCGGGCCCCGTGTCCGCACAGCAAAAAGCCCCGTACCGTAAGGTGCGGGGCTTTTTGTATGGGTATTCGTTTAGGGGGCCGAAGGGTGAGAGCCTATTCCAACGCTTCCGCCTCCTTCTCCCGCTGTGTCCGTCTGGTGTCGTCGGGGGCCATGGTTGGCTCCTTGGACGCTCCTGCGGAGGTGCTGATACAGATGTTGGCGGCGTGAAAGCCCTTATCACCCTTGATAATGTCAAAGGTGACCTGTTGGCCCGCTTTCAGGGTGCGGTAACCTTCCATCTGGATCGCTGAGTAGTGTGCGAACAGGTCTTCTCCCCCTTCATCCGCAAGAATAAACCCATATCCCTTGGCGTTATTGAACCACTTGACGGTACCGGTAGGCATTGGCGAACTCCCTCTAATTGCCGGGGCGACTGCTGGCCGCCTTGTAGAGTCTTTTATTGTTATCTGCATTTCCTGCATATAGATCGCGTTCCTGCTTGCGATCCAGCCCCGAATGGGACCGACACCACATCTTGTAGCTAACTGGTATGCGATTGTCAAGGACTGCTGGCGCCCGCTGTGTCGCGATGCAAATGAGGTTACAATGGTCCCCCCGTTTAAAAGCCCGGGTTCGCTTGTTATTTTTTCTCCAGGACCTCATTGACAATTGCTATGGGTATTTCACTGGCCATTAAACTACACTCAAACGGAACTGGGGACGACTCGCCTTACTTTGGCGATGTTGGCGGCGATACAGCAGTAGAAGAGGCTCCGCCCCAGCTCAAACGCCCCCCCATGTACAAGGTGGTAATGCTCAACGACGACTACACCCCCATGGAGTTTGTCGTGGAAACGCTTGAGCTATTTTTCGGTGCCAACAGAGAACGCGCCACCCAACTGATGCTGCAGGTACACACGCAGGGAAAAGCGATCTGCGGTGTCTATACTCGTGATATAGCGGAGACGAAGGCCGCGCAGGTCAACCAGTTCGCTCGCGATCACCAGCATCCGCTGCTGTGCGAGATCGAAGCAGACGAAGATGAGGAAGATTAGGCACATCAGGTCCCGTCGCTTGAAAGGAATCAGGCTCACTAAAACACCGCTTTCAGGCATGTGTTTTCTGGTGATTGACGGGTGGTATAGGCGAGTTAGGCTTTGAGGTTTAGATGCTCAGCAAGGACTTAGAGGTAACACTCAACCTGGCGTTCAAGGGTGCACGCGCGAAGCGCCACGAGTTCATGACCGTGGAGCACCTGTTGCTGGCGCTTCTGGACAACGAATCGGCGGCGGACGTGTTGCACGCCTGCGGTGCCGACCTCGGAGCGCTGCGCCGCGAACTGCTGGAATTCGTCGACTCCACCACCCCCCTGATCCCCGAGGCCGACACCGACCGCGAGACCCAGCCGACCCTGGGCTTCCAGCGGGTGTTGCAGCGCGCCGTTTTCCATGTGCAGTCCTCCGGCAAGAAAGAGGTGACCGGCGCCAATGTGCTGGTTGCCATCTTCTGCGAACAGGAGAGCCAGGCGGTCTACTACCTGAAACAGCAGAGCGTGGCCCGTATCGACGTGGTCAACTACATCACCCACGGGATATCCCGGGTGGGCAGCAGCGGCCACAATCACCACCATCATCACCACAACCCCGAACCGGCGCCGGAGCAGACCGACGAGGATATTGCCGGCGGCGTGGAACCCGGCGGTTCCGACCCGCTGGAAAGCTATGCCACCAACCTCAATCAGGAGGCCATCCTCGGACGCATCGACCCGCTGGTGGGCCGCGGACCGGAAGTGGAACGGGTCACCCAGGTACTGGCCCGTCGGCGCAAGAACAATCCCCTGCTGGTGGGTGAGTCCGGCGTGGGCAAGACCGCCATCGCCGAAGGCCTGGCGCGACGTATCGTGGACGAGGAGGTGCCCGGGCCACTACTCGACAGCACCATCTACTCCCTGGATCTGGGCTCCTTGCTGGCGGGCACCAAGTACCGGGGTGATTTCGAGAAGCGCTTCAAGGCTCTGTTGGCGGAGCTCAGGAAGCGCGAGCATGCAGTGCTGTTTATCGACGAGATCCACACCATTATCGGTGCCGGGGCGGCCTCCGGCGGGGTAATGGACGCCTCCAACCTGCTCAAACCACTACTCTCCAGTGGCCAGTTGCGCTGTATCGGCTCCACCACCTTTACCGAGTACCGCGGCATCTTCGAGAAAGACCGCGCCCTGTCACGCCGTTTCCAGAAAATCGATGTGAACGAACCCTCGGTAGAGGAGACAATACAGATTCTCCAGGGCCTGAAAAGCTGCTTCGAGGACCACCACAAGGTGCGGTTTACCGACGCCGCCCTGGAGGCCGCGGCCAATCTGGCCAGCAGACATATCACCGAGCGCTTCATGCCGGACAAGGCAATCGACGTGATCGATGAGGCCGGCGCCCATCAGTCCCTTCTCCCGGTAGAGAAGCGCAGCGACGTCATCGGCGTGACCGAAATTGAAATAGTGGTCGCCAAAATGGCGCGGATCCCGGCGAAGAGCGTCTCCGCTTCCGACAAGGTCCACCTGGCGAAGCTGGAAGACAACCTCAAGATGGTGGTCTTCGGCCAGGACCAGGCGATCGGCGCCCTCAGCACCGCAATCAAGCTGAGCCGCGCGGGCCTTGGCGCCGAGGAAAAGCCCATTGGCTCCTTCCTGTTCGCCGGTCCCACAGGTGTGGGCAAGACCGAACTCTGCCGCCAGTTGGCCAAGGTGATGGGGATCGAGCTGATCCGCTTCGATATGTCCGAGTACATGGAGCGCCACACCGTATCCCGCCTTATTGGCGCCCCCCCTGGCTACGTGGGCTTTGACCAGGGCGGCCTGCTCACCGATTCGGTGACCAAGCACCCGCACAGCGTAGTGCTGCTGGACGAGATCGAGAAGGCGCACCCGGAGGTCTTCAACCTGCTGCTTCAGGTAATGGATCACGGCACCCTGACCGACAATAACGGCCGCAAGGCGGATTTCCGCAATGTGATCCTGGTCATGACCACCAACGCCGGCGCCGAACTGATGAGCCGCCGCTCCATTGGCTTCACCAACCAGGATCACTCCAGCGATGGCATGGAGGAGATCAAGAAGATCTTCACCCCGGAGTTCCGCAATCGGCTGGACAGTATTATCCAGTTCAGCAGCCTGGATCTCGGGGTAGTGAAAACCGTGGTGGACAAGTTTATTGTCGAACTGCAGGCGCAGCTCGACGAGTCCCACGTAACCCTGGAGGTAAGTGAGGAGGCCCGCGAGTGGCTGGCGGTGAACGGTTACGACGAAAAGATGGGCGCACGCCCAATGGCCCGCCTGATCCGCGACAAGCTGCGCAAGCCGCTGGCGGAGGCAGTGCTGTTCGGAGATCTGGCGGAGGAGGGTGGTCGCGTGATGGTTACCCTGGAGGATGACGATCTGGCGATCAGGACGGCGGTTCCCGCCTGACAGGGGGCAGAGGACAGATGCCAGAAATGCAAAAGGCCACCTTCGGGTGGCCTTTCTGTCACCTGATCTCTGACTTCTGTCACCTGGCTCGGTAGGTGATCCTCCCCTTGCTCAGGTCGTAGGGAGTCAGCTCCACCTTGACCTTGTCGCCGGTGAGGATGCGAATATAGTTCTTGCGCATCTTGCCGGAGATATGCGCTATCACCACATGTCCGTTTTCCAGCTTTACGCGAAAAGTGGTGTTCGGCAGGGTGTCGATCACCTCACCTTCCATTTCAATGTAATCGTCTTTTGCCATGCGGCAGTAACCTTATAAATAACTTGCTCGGACCTTCACCCCGGCGTGTAGCCGCGGTACGACGGGCGTGCATTTTGCACGAAAAGCCCCAGCAGGGCAAAAGTTAGGAGGATTTTATTGCCCAGCGGTTATCCCGCAGCAGTTCGATCGGCTGGAATTGACTCTTGTAGGCCATTTTTTGGCACTCTTCTATCCAGTAGCCCAGGTACAGACTGGGCAGCCCCAGCCGCCGGGCCCACTCCACCTGGTAGAGAATGCAGAAGGAGCCCAGGCTGCGCTTGTCCTCGTCCGGATCGAAGAAAGTATAGATGGCCGATACCCCGGCGGTGAGCACATCGGACACCGCCGTGGCCACCAGTCTGCCGCGGGCGCGGAACTCGATATAGCGGGTACAGCCCCAGGCCGCGGTGAGGAAGCTGCGATACTGCTCGCGGCTGGGAGGATACATCTCGCCGTCCGCGTGCCGCTGTTCAATATAGCGGGCGTAGAGTTCGTAGTGCTCGTCGGTATCAATCCCGTCAACGTGAAAGATATCCAGGTCGCGATTGCGGCGCCAGCAGCGGCGCTGGTTGCGATTGGGGACAAACAGCCCCACGGGGATGCGCGCGGGGATACAGGCCCGGCAGGCGGCGCATTGGGGGCGATACAGGTAGCCGCCACTGCGGCGGAACCCCAGCTCCGAGAGGCGGCTGTAAAGGCGCTGGTCAACCAGGGTTTGCGGGTCCACGAAAACCGTGGTGGCCTCCCTGTCCGGAAGGTAACCACAGGGATGGGGCAGGGTGGCCAGTAAGCGCACCGAGTCGAGCTGGGAATACTTACTCATAGTTCCAGGATAGGGTCCAAGGCTGTGCAAACGCCGGCATTTCGACTCCGCTGCGCAAAAGCCGCTCAAAATCTGCCCGGGACACTTCCACCGCCCCCAGGCTGAACAGATGCGGGTTGCCCACCTGGCAATCGATCAGGGGGCAGCCCCAGGATTCTAGCTGGCGCACCAGGTGGACAAAAGCGACTTTGGAGGCATCCGTCGCGCGGTGGAACATGGACTCACCGAAGAACACCCGCCCCAGGGCGATGCCGTAAAGGCCGCCCACCAGTTCCCCGCCGCGCCAGGTCTCCACCGAGTGGGCGTAGCCCAGCCTGTGCAGTTGGACATAGGCATCGCGCATTTCCCAGGTAATCCAGGTGCCCTCGGTGTCGGCCCGGGAACTCCGGCAGGCGTCTATCACCCGCTCGAAAGCCCGGTCGAAGGTCACCTGGAATCCGCCCCGGCTCAGCGCCTTGCGCAGGCTGCGGCCTATGCGGAACAGGTCCGGAAATACCACGCAACGGGGGGAGGGGCTCCACCAGAGGATCGGCTGGTCGTCGGAATACCAGGGGAAAATGCCGCGGCGGTAGGCTGCCAGGAGCCATTCCGGGCTCAGCTGGCCACCGATGGCCAGCAGGCCATTGGGGTCACGTAGGGCGCGGTCGGTGGGGGGGAAATCGATATGCCCCTCATCGAGCAGTACCAGATGGCCTTCTGTAGATTTTGTCACGCCTCAGCCCCTTTGACTTCACTTACTGAGATTAACCAAATGAAAAGGGCGATCACAAGGATCGCCCTACAGAAGCCAGGATAGTAAGCATATCGAAGACCCTGGCACCGCTCTGGTCAACACAGGGGATCAATCGCCGCAGCCCGGAAGCCGAGCTGGCGCTGGGCGTCCCGGTTACTGCGCGTCCAGGAAGCGCTCCGCATCCAGCGCCGCCATACAGCCGGTGCCGGCGGAGGTCACCGCCTGGCGGTAGATATGGTCGGATACGTCTCCGGCAGCGAAGACGCCGGGTACCGAGGTCTGGGTGGCGTTGCCGTCCAGGCCACTCTGCACCAGGATATAGCCGCCATTCATTTCCAGCTGGCCGGCAAAGATATCGGTGTTGGGCTTGTGGCCGATGGCGATGAACACCCCGGAAACCTCCAGCTCTTTGGTGGAGTCGTCCTGGGTGCTGCGCAGGCGCACACCGGTCACGCCGCTGTCGTCGCCCAGCACTTCATCCAGGGTGTTGTGCCAGCATAGATTGATATTGCCGTTCTCCACCTTGTCCATCAGGCGGTCCTGCAGGATCTTCTCCGCACGCAACTCGTCCCGGCGGTGGATCAGGGTCACTTCGCTGGCGATATTGGAAAGGTACAGCGCCTCTTCCACAGCGGTGTTGCCGCCGCCCACCACCGCCACCTTCTGATCGCGGTAGAAGAAACCGTCACAGGTGGCGCAGGCGCTGACTCCGCGGCCCTGGAATGCCTCCTCCGAGGGCAGGCCCAGGTACTGGGCGGAGGCGCCGGTGGCGATAATCAGCGCGTCACAGGTGTAAGTCTCGTTGCCCTTGAGGGTAAAGGGGCGCTGCTTCAGGTCCACTTCTTCGATATGGTCAAAGATAATCCGGGTATCGAAGCGCTCGGCATGCTGCTGCATCTGAACCATCAGGTCCGGGCCCTGCAGATCCGCCACGCCGCCGGGCCAGTTCTCCACCTCGGTGGTGGTGGTCAGCTGGCCGCCCTGCTGCATACCGGTGATGACCACCGGGTTCAGGTTGGCGCGCGCGGCGTAGATGGCTGCGGTGTAACCGGCGGGGCCGGATCCGAGGATAATCAGGCGATGGTGGTTATTGCTCATGGAACGCTCTTAAACAAACAGTTAAAAACAGTGTATTGAACCTAGAAACTGCAGTTGGATCACGAAAGTCCAGGCAAGCTCTTGGCGCGCCCAGCAAATTTAATAATCGACTCATCACCAATAAGGTGACCACGCGATTTTTAAATTCACTATGCACACCAATATCTTATCTGTCTTTTTCGCGCCCAACTGCGGTTTCTAGGTTGGAGAATCCTCTCCGCCTCTCTCGACCGCTTTTTGATCAGTTGAGGCTATCAATTTGGCGGCCATGATAGGCGAAACGCGCCCCTCAACGAAATAGTTTGCCTTTATTTCTGCAATAACGCGCCGCTATTGACCTGGGGAAAAGGCGATTACAAAAAGTGCAGACTTCTTCACAGCCAACCTTAAGAAGGTTCTCTATATTGCTGATTTTCATAGACTTAAACTCACTTAAAGTGGTTTCTCAATAAGGCGGTCGGTAGCATTTCACGGGCGTCTGTAGTACACAGTCCGCTCTGGCGCCGCCGACCGGCGCGATATCGACAAGCGCGATACAACCAACATCAACTCCCGAGGTAAGCCATTGAAGGCCGACAGCGCAACCGACGCAGCCACCAACGACGATGCCGGTGTCCCGCCGGACTCCCTGATCGCCCGCCTGCTGCGCGAGGGTGCGCTGATTGCGCTGCTCGCCGGTGCGCTGCTGCTCGCCATCAGCCTGGCGAGCTACAGCCCGCAAGATCCGGGCTGGTCCCACACGGGCCACTCGGATCAGGTGGAAAATGCCATCGGTCCGACGGGCGCCTGGCTGGCGGATGTCTGCCTGTCGCTGCTGGGCTGGATGGCCTACTTGTTCCCGCTGCTGATCGGCTGGCGCGCCTTTGGCATCCTGCGCGATCGCAATGCGCGCTTTCACGGCCCGCTGTTCGCACTGCGGGTTTCCGGGCTGGGGCTATTGCTGGCCTGCGGCGCCGGGCTGGCCACCCTCTGTTTCGCCCAGGGGGCGGAACCGCTGCCTTTCTCCAACGGCGGCATTATCGGCGCGGCGCTCGCCGGGGCCACCGAACACAATCTCGGCTATGTGGGGGCGACCATCCTGCTGTTGGCCCTGTTCGCCATCGGCATCACCGTCTTTACCGGGTTGTCCTGGCTGAAACTGGTGGATTCGATCGGTCGCAATATCCTCGGATTTTTCACCTGGTTGGGGAACCGCTATCAGCGCTCGCGCCAGCGGCGCGAGGAGGAGCGCGCGGCGCGGGAGGCCATCGTCGTGCGCAAGGCGGCGGTGGAAGAGGAGAAGCAGCGCACCGCCAAACGCCTGCCGCCCAAAATTGAGCCAACGCTGCCGACGCCCAAGCAGAGCCCGCGCGCCGCTAAGGAGAAGCAGAGGGAACTGTTCAGCGGGCCGGTCACCGGAACCCTGCCGCCGCTGTCATTGCTGGATGCGGCGGACAAGAACAGGAAAGCCGGCTTCTCCCGCGACTCCCTGGAAGCCATGTCGCGCCTGTTGGAACTCAAGCTGAAAGACTTCGGCGTGGTGGCCGAGGTGGTCTCGGTGCTGCCAGGGCCTGTGGTGACCCGCTTCGAGATACAACCAGCCCCCGGGGTCAAGGTGAGCCGCATTACCAACCTGGCCAAGGACCTGGCCCGCTCCCTGGCGGTGATCAGCGTGCGGGTGGTGGAGGTGATCCCCGGAAAATCGGTGGTGGGCATCGAAATTCCCAATGAAAACAGGCAGATGGTACGACTTTCTGAAGTACTTTCTGCGGATGTATACGACGGTGCCAAGTCGGCTTTGACCCTGGCCCTGGGCCACGATATCTCGGGTCAGCCGGTGGTCGCGGACCTGGCCAAGATGCCTCACCTGCTGGTGGCGGGCACCACTGGCTCGGGCAAGTCCGTGGGCATCAACGTGATGCTGCTCAGCCTGTTGTACAAGTCCACACCGGAGGAGGTGCGCCTCATCTTAGTAGACCCGAAGATGCTGGAGCTGTCGGTCTACGAGGGCATCCCACACCTGCTGACTCCGGTGATCACCGATATGAACGACGCCGCCAACGGCTTGCGCTGGTGCGTGGGCGAGATGGAGCGGCGCTACAAGCTGATGGCGGCCATGGGCGTGCGCAACCTGGCGGGCTTCAACCGCAAGGTGCGCGACGCCATCGAGGCCGGCGAACCGCTGGTCGACCCGCTGTGGCAACCGGACCCCATGTCCAGCGTACCGGAAGCGGAGCAGACCCCGGGGTACCTGAAGCCGCTGCCGGCCGTGGTGGTGGTGATCGACGAATTCGCCGATATGATGATGATCGTCGGCAAGAAGGTGGAACAGCTGATCGCGCGTATCGCGCAGAAGGCCCGCGCCGCCGGCATCCACCTGCTGCTGGCCACCCAGCGGCCCTCGGTGGATGTGATCACCGGCCTGATCAAGGCCAATGTACCCACCCGGATCGCCTTCCAGGTTTCCTCCAAGGTGGACTCGCGCACCATTCTCGACCAGGGCGGCGCTGAACAGTTGCTGGGCCACGGGGACATGCTCTACCTGCCCCCGGGCAGCGGCGTGCCGGTGCGGGTGCACGGCGCCTTTGTGGACGACCACGAGGTGCACAAAGTGGTGGCGGACTGGAGCCGGCGCGGTGAGCCGGAGTATATCGACGGTATCGTCGACGACACCAACAACAGCATCCCGGTACCCGGCCTGCAGACTGAGGGCGGCGAGGACGACGACCCGGAAACCGATGCCCTCTACGACGAAGCAGTGGCCTTCGTCACCAAGTCCCGCAAGGCCTCCATCTCCTCGGTACAGCGGCAGCTGCGTATCGGCTACAATCGCGCCGCGCGGATCATCGACGCCATGGAAGCCGCCGGCGTGGTGTCCGAGGCCGGGCACAACGGCAACCGGGAAGTACTGGCGCCGCCGCCGGCCTGACGAGAGATCGGTAGTGTAGGGTGTGCCGTGCGCACCACCTGGATCAACGGTGCGCATGGCGCACCCTGCAGTCCAACCAATCGGGTTCAGGCAGTATTCACCCGCCGGCAACTAATCTTAAAGGAAATCCCCTGCACAGGAATTCTTCGATGAAAGGTACTCTGAAAACTCTGATCCTGTCCCTCGGACTGGCCGCCAGCGGCGCCTGGGCCGACGCCACGGAGGAGTTGAGCCAATTGTTGAAGCCGCTGGCGAGTATCTCCGGCAACTTCCAGCAGACCCTGATCGACGAACGCGGCAAGGTCATGCAGAAGAGCAACGGCAATTTCTCCGTACAGCGGCCGGGCAAGCTGCGCTGGAAGACCGGCGAACCCTTTCCCCAACTGCTGGTCACCAACAACAAGAAGCTGTGGCTCTACGATCCGGACCTGGAGCAGGTGACGATCCGCCCGGTGGACAAGCGCATGAAGGAAACTCCCGCGCTGCTGCTGGGCGGCAAGGTGGAGGAGATTCGCAGTTCCTTCAACGTCGACAGCAAGGACGGCGCCTACCACTTGACCCCCAAGCGCAAGTCGGCGGCTTTCAAATCCATGGAAATCCGCTTCAGCGACAAGGGCCTACCGTCCGCGATGACCGTACGCGATGAGATGGGCCAGACCACCAAAATCAAGTTCAGCGGCATGAAGGCCAATCCGAAGTTGTCCGACGCCATATTCAATTTCAAGCCGCCGGCGGGGACCGATGTCGTCAAAGATCAGTGAGGCGCGATGAGCGACCTGTTTCAGTCCACTCCCGCACACCAGCCCCTGGCCGCGCGCATGCGGCCGGAATCCCTGGCCCAGTATATGGGCCAGACGCATTTGCTGGGGCCGGGAAAACCCCTGCGCGAAGCGGTGGAGCGGGGCCAGCTCCACTCCATGGTGCTCTGGGGCCCGCCCGGCGTGGGCAAGACCACATTTGCCCGCCTGCTGGCCAGGGAGTGTGACGCGCGCTTCGCGACCCTGTCCGCGGTACTCGCCGGGGTCAAGGAGATCCGCCAGGCGGTGGCGGAGGCAAAGCAGTACAGCAGCCGCACCATCCTGTTCGTGGATGAAGTGCACCGCTTCAACAAAGCCCAGCAGGACGCCTTCCTGCCCTACGTGGAAGAGGGCACCGTCACCTTTGTCGGCGCCACCACGGAAAACCCCGCCTTCGAGCTGAACAACGCGCTGCTGTCGCGCTGCCGGGTCTACCTGCTGCGCAGCCTTTCCGAGGAGGAACTTCTGGGCCTTTTGCGGCGAGCACTGGATGAAGACGCCGAACTGAAGGAGCGAAAACCGTCGATCGCCCCGGAGATTCTGCAGAAGATCGCCAGAGCCGCCGACGGCGATGCCCGCAGCGCCCTCAACCTGCTGGAGATCGCCTGCGACCTGGCACAGGAGGAGGGCGGCCGTTTCGTGATCGACGAGGAGGTGCTGGCGGAGGTACTGAGCGCCGATGTGCGCCGTTTCGACAAGGGCGGCGACTACTTCTACGACCAGATCTCCGCGCTGCACAAGGCGGTTCGCGGCTCCGATCCGGACGCCGCGCTCTACTGGTTTGCACGCATGGTGGACGGCGGCTGTGACCCGCTTTACATCGCCCGCCGCGCGGTGCGCATGGCCAGCGAGGATATCGGCAATGCCGACCCCCGCGCCCTGCAGATCGCGCTCAACGCCTGGGATGTACAGGAACGCCTGGGCAGCCCGGAAGGGGAGCTGGCAATCGCCCAGGCCATCGCCTACCTCGCCGTGGCGGCCAAGAGCAACGCTGTGTACAGTGCCTACAAGCGGGTTCTGGCGGACGTGCGCCGGGACCCGAGCTACGAGGTGCCGGTACACCTGCGCAACGCGCCCACCAAGCTGGCCAAGAGCCTGGCCCACGGCGCCGACTACCGCTACGCCCACGACGAGCCGGACGCCTTCGCCGCCGGGGAAAACTACTTCCCCGAGGAAATCGCCGGGCGCAGCTACTACCAGCCGGTGCCTCGCGGCCTGGAATTGAAAATTGGCGAAAAACTGGACAACCTTCACAAGCGGAACCAGGAAAGCCCTTGGCAACGCTATAGAAATACCGAAAAAAACGAAACATAGGGTGGATACAAATCGGCAAGATTGCCGATTCGTATCCACCCTACCGACCTGATTCCGAGATCTGGAACCTGATATGCAATGGCTGGCAATTGCCCTCGGGGGCGCAGTGGGGGCTATTCTTCGCCACCTGATTACCGTTTGGAGCTACCCGGTCTTCAACGGAAAATTTCCGCTTGGGACCCTGATCGTCAACGTCAGCGGTTCCTTTCTGATCGGCATCGTCTATGTGCTGATCGTCGAACGGGGCATGCTCGGCCCCGAGTGGCGACTGCTGCTGATGACTGGCCTGTTCGGGGCCCTGACAACCTTCTCCACCTTCTCGCTGGAAAGCCTGATGTTGTGGCACAATGGCCAACCTTTGACGGCCCTGGCCTACATTCTGATCAGCCTGGTCCTGTGCCTGAGCGCCACCGGCTGCGCCCTTGCACTGGCCGCGAAATATTTGTAACCCAAACCATAAACACAATGCTGTAGGAGCCTGCACGCAGGCAGATTGGAAACGATGCTCGACCCAAAACTTATTCGCACACAAATGGATCAAGTGGCCGCGGCCCTGAAGAAGCGCGGCGTGAAACTGGACGCGGCCAAACTCGAAAGCCTCGAGGAGCGCCGCAAGGAACTGCAGGTACACACCGAGAGCCTGCAGAACGAGCGCAACAGCAAGTCGAAGAATATCGGCCGCGCCAAGGCCGCCGGCGAGGACATTACCCCGCTGCTGAAGGAAGTCGAGTCCCTGGGCAGCCAGTTGAGCGAAGCCAAGCAGGCGCTGTCGGAACTGCAGAACGAACTGGACACCATTCTCTCCGCCATTCCCAACCTGCCGGACGAGTCCGTTCCGGAAGGGAAGGACGAAGACGACAATGTGGAAGTACGCCGCTGGGGCCAGCCGCGCCAGTTCGATTTCCCCGTCAAGGACCACGTGGACCTGGGCGCACAGCTCGGCGGGCTGGATTTCGAGATGGCCAGCAAACTCACCGGCTCCCGCTTCGCGGTGATGACCGGGCATGTGGCCAAGCTGCACCGGGCGCTGTCGCAGTTTATGCTCGACCTGCATATCGAGGAACACGGTTATCGCGAGGCCAATGTGCCGGTCATCGTCAACGACGACTCCCTGTACGGCACTTCCCAGTTGCCAAAATTCGCCGACGACCTGTTCAGGTTGGAAGATGAGCGCGGCTTCTACCTGATACCCACCGCGGAAGTACCGTTGACCAACTTCTACCGCGATGAAATTGTCGAGGACGCGCAATCGCTACCGCACAAGTATGTCGCGCACACCACCTGCTTCCGCTCCGAGGCCGGCTCCCACGGCCGCGACACCCGCGGCATGATCCGCCAGCACCAGTTCGAGAAGGTGGAACTGGTGTGGGCTACCCGCCCGGACCAGTCGGAAGAGGCGCTGGAGGAACTCACCCGCAATGCGGAAACCGTCCTGCAGAAACTGAACCTCCCGTATCGCACCGTGATCCTGTGCGGCGGCGATATCGGCTTCGCCGCCCGCAAGACCTACGACCTGGAAGTATGGATTCCCTCCCAGGACAAATACCGCGAAATATCCTCCTGCTCACTGGTCGGCGATTTCCAGGCGCGGCGGATGAAGGCCCGCTGGCGCAACCCGGAAACCGGCAAGCCGGAACTGCTCCACACCCTGAACGGCTCCGGCCTGGCGGTGGGCCGCACCCTGATTGCGGTGCTGGAAAATTACCAGCGCGAGGACGGCAGCATCGAAGTACCGGAAATACTGCGGCCCTACATGCGCGGCCAGGAAGTATTGACGCCGGCATAACCCCACGACACGGAATACCACTTTGCGCTATCTGCCCCTCGCATTTGACGTTCAAGACCGCCCCTGCCTGTTGGTGGGCGGCGGCGCCGTGGCCACACGCAAGGCGCGGCTACTGGCCCGGGCCGGGGCCCGGCTGACGGTTGTGGCCCCGGAGATCACCGATGAATTGCGCCAGCTGATCGACGACAGCGACGGACGGTTTTTTCGCGCCACCTATCACGCGGATTTCCTCGACGGCGCAGAGCTGGTGATCGCCGCCACCGCCGATCCGGCTGTCAACGCCGAAGTCTCCGCCGACGCACGGCAACGGAAGCTGCCCGTCAACGCGGTGGATGCTCCCGAGCTGTGCTCTTTCACTTTTCCCGCCATTGTCGAGCGCGGCCCGCTCGCCATCGGCATCAGCAGCGGCGGTGCGGCGCCGGTACTGGCCCAGCGGCTGCGCGCCCAGCTGGAGGCACTGCTCTCACCGGGTATCGGCGCTCTGGCGGAACTGTCGATGCGCGTGCGCGATAAAGTAAAAACCGCGCTGCCGGAACCACAGCGCAAGGATTTCTGGCGCTGGGTTTTCTCCGGGCCGGTGGCTTCCAGGGTGGAGGCGGGCAAGACCTCCGAGGGCGAGGCCGAACTACTCGCCGCATTGAACAACTGGCGCGGCTCAGCCGCGCCAGTGGGGGAGGTCTACCTGGTGGGCGGCGGCCCCGGGGACCCGGATCTACTCACCTTCCGTGCTCTGCGCCTGATGCAGCAGGCGGACGTGGTGCTCTACGACCGCCTGGTGTCGCCGCAGGTACTGGACCTGGTGCGCCGCGACGCGGAACGCATCTATGTGGGCAAGAAAAAGGAATTCCACTCGGTGCCCCAGGATGGCATCAACCAGCTGCTGGTGGACCTGGCGGGAAAGGGCAAGAAAGTCCTGCGCCTGAAGGGCGGGGACCCGTTTATCTTCGGCCGCGGTGGCGAGGAGATCGACAAACTGGCGGAGGCGCGAATTCCGTTTCAGGTGGTGCCGGGCATCACTGCGGCATCCGGCTGCTCCACCTACGCGGGTATTCCGCTGACCCACCGGGACTACGCGCAATCCGTGCGCTTTATCACCGGCCACCTGAAAGAGGGCGAACTGCAATTGCCCTGGAAGGAACTGGCGTCGCCGGGGCAGACGCTGGTTTTCTACATGGGGCTCACCGGCCTGCCCACCATCTGCAAGCAATTGATTTCCCACGGCATGCCGGCGAATACACCGGTCGCACTGGTGGAAAAGGGCACCACCAGGGAACAGCGGGTGGTAGTAGGCGACCTGTCGTCAATCCCCGCGCTGGCGGAGAAAAAATCCGTCGAGGCGCCGGCACTCACCATCATTGGCGGCGTTGTCAGCCTGCATAAAAAACTGCGCTGGTATCAGCCCTGACGTTACCACTCCCCCTTTGTAGGAGCGGCCCATGGCCGCGATCGGAATGACAGGCGAAGTGCACGCCTTCACTTCTCATCGCCGGCCGCGTGGGAATCCGCCCCACAGAACATCCGATTCAATTCGAGCATCTATACTGCAAGAGAAGTTTGCGAGTGGTGCGCGGTATGTTGTGGGCGTCGATTCGATTCTACTGCACTCTTGTAGTGCGCAGTTTTTTGCCACGGGAAAGCGAAATTTGCCTACCGGATCCGAATGACGATCACAGTCGACGCTATACACACCGCTACCGAGTCAAACGCAACTGGGTTAAAAACCTCTGGATAGGTTCGGCCCTGTTAATGCTGTGCTTTCCGCTGCTACCCTTCGTGCTCTCGCTGGGACTCCTCACGTCCTTTTTATCTTTCGCGATACTTGACGAAACCGCGTAGGGTGCGCCGTGCGCACCGACAAGCTGGCTCGCAGCTCTGTTGCTGGTGCGCGCGGCGCACCCTACATCAAACTCCTCAGCGCAGCGTCAGCGTGTAGCGGCTTTCCCTTTCCGAGAACGGCGAAGGATTCCCCTGAACCCAATCCTCGTGCCCATTGCCAAAAAACGGCGATAGCGGATGCGCGCTCTGGCCGGTGGCCATATGGAAAATTCCGCTGTCTTCGTGGCCGGGGGAGACCACCATTCGCTCGGAAGCGCCGTTATCCGGGGATTGTACCCGCGGCATATGGGTGTCGCCGGAAAGCGGCTCTGCGGGCATGGCGGTAAACCAGTTGATCGCGGATACCGCGCGGCCCAAGGGGTGGTGGATACGCGCAGTATTCTGCGCTCCCCAGTTCTGCTCCGCCAGCGGACGGCCGTCTTTGGCCATCTCTTCCAGGACCGTGTCCAGGGCGGCCAGTTTCAGCGCCCGCCAGGATTCAAAGTCCGGGTTGAGCAGGTGCCGCGGTTCGCTCAGGCTCATTTCCCAGGCCCCGTATTCCAGCTGGCGTTTCATGGGACCGAAGGAAAAATCCTCCTGAAAGCGGCGCATATAGGTGAGTACCGGTGCCGTGGCGAACTCCAGGAACTTGAGACGGTAATTGCGCACAATGCGGTAACCCACCGAAGAGGCGGCGGCGCGGCCGCCCCAGTTTTCGATCTGTTCGCGCACGTCGCGGTAATCTTCCTCATTCTCCAGCAGCCCCAGCAACTGCTGCTGCCAGCGCTGCAGAAATACTGCGCGGTCGTCCAACTGGATATCCAGCAGATCTTGCTCGGCAAAGGTTTTGCGGGCAAAAAGGGCATCGCGAATCTGCTGCTGGCGGGCTCCCAAGGCGTAGCCGTGGTCGCCCATCACCGCCAGAAACTGGCCATCCATGGTCCGCGCATTGGCGGTCCAGATACGGTGGGAGGGGGGATCGTAGACCCGCGGCTGTTCGCTCGCAGAGAGGAAGCCCTCCCAGCGGGCGCTGCCGTCGGCCCAGGAGACCGAGCGGCTGCCATCGAAGCCCACGCGGCGGGGAATGGCGCCGGCAACGGTCCAGCCGATATGCCCCTCCCGGTCGCCCACCACCAGGTTCTGGTGGGGGATGCCCAGTTGCGGGCCCAGGTCCAACGCTTCGCGCGCGCTTTCCACTGTCTCCATTTGCAGCAGGTTCACATTGGCGCCGCGCAGATCGTGGGCCACCCAGCGGTAGGCGAGGGGAGTACCCCTGTAATCCCGGCTCACCACCGGCCCCCAGATGGTTTTGCGGACCTCCAGGTACTCTGTTTCACCTCCCTTCACCTCGATGGCTTCGCGATCGATTTCAAAATCGCGCCAACCTTCGGGTGTTTTGTACTGGCGGCCGTTTTCGCTCAGCTCCAGCGGAATCAGGTCGCCCCAGTCACCGCCGGTGTTGGTGAACCCCCAGGCTACCAGTCCGTTGCTGCCCACCACCGCAATGGGACCACCGGGCAGAGTGACACCGCGCACCATTCGCTCGCTTCCGGGTAGGTTCCACCCGGCGCGGTACCAGATATTGGGCACATTCAGCCCCAGGTGCATATCGTCTGCCAGTATGGCGCTGCCGTGTTCGGTCAGGGCGCCGCCAACCACCCAGTTATTGCTACCATAGATTTTGTCATCGCTCTCCATCGTCTGGTAGGCGATCGGCTCCTTCTCCTCCAGTAGTGAGGCGATATCGGTCTGGGGCATTTTGACGGGGCCGCGCGCCTCCCCGACCAGTGGGGCGTCCCAGTGGCCGCCGTCGGGGAAAAAGAACTGGTAGAGATCCTGGGGCAGCAGTTCGGCCAGGGCGGTGTCGCGCCTTTCGTATTCGCCGGTGGGGCTCTGCAGCGTGAGGCCCATGCTGAAAATGGTCAGCAGGCTGTCCGCTTCGGTCCAGGGCTCCGGCTTCCGCCCCAGCACAGCGTACTCCCAGGGCCTGGCTCCCAGTTGCTGCAGCCCGTAATTGACTCCTTCCACATAGCGGCTCAGCAGCCGGCGCTGCTCCGGGGGCATCGCGGCCGCGTTGCGCTCGGCGCGCTTGCGGAACTGGTGCAGGCGTACTTTTTTGTCGTGTTTCAACGCCGCGGGCCCCACCAGCGCGGACAGTTCGCCGGCGGAGTTGCGCCGCAACAAATCCATTTGGAAGAAGCGTTCCTGTGCGTGCAGGAAGCCCAGGGCAAAAGCAATGCTGTTGCGATCCTGCGATTCGATCAGAGCCACGCCCTGGGCATCCCGGCGGACGGTGGCCGGAGCCTCCAGTTTCCCGGTATCCAGCTCTCCGTCCAGTATCGGCAGGCTTTGTCGAAGCCACAGCCAGCTGCCGGCCAGGGCAATTGCCAGAAGGGCGGCCAGCCAGGCCAGGATACGGAGGAAAAGGCGGGGAGTGGATGGACTAATGGACATGGATATTTCCGTCGGCACTATTCTGATTGGCAGGATTCTAGCAGTGGAAGGCCGCACCAAAGTAGTTACCGGGCGACAAATATTGGTCACAAAAAAAGATATTGAGTGGAATTTAGCGCCATTGGGCTGAGGCTTGTTTTCTGAGGGCAAAACAGAACTGACCAGTCATCCAAAAAAAGTCATAACAGGCTTTTAATCTTTCTGACCTGACCGTAAGATGGGGTCAATAACAAAAATAGAACATCACGTTTTTCTATAACAACAAACGCGAGGACGCGATGATGCATTACGCCGATCAGACCGGTAGCCACCGGTGTTTCCGCCTGTCCACTCTTTCCCAGGCAATCGCATTCGCCACCGCCATCAGCGGCAGCGCCTATGCGGCTGAAATTGAGGAGGTGGTGGTAACCGCACAGAAGCGTGCGGAAAACCTGCAGCATGTCCCCATTGCCATCTCCGCCTTTACCGGCAACAACATCGAGAAGATGGGAGCGCAGAACCTGACCGACCTGGGCAAATCCACCCCCGGTGTCGAAATGAACAACGATACCACTCTCCAGCCCACCTACAATATCCGCGGCATCCAGACTTCCGATTTCACCGTGGGCTCCGACCCGGCGGTGGCCGTGTATGTGGATGGTGTCTACACCGGCCGCGGCGCCGGTGCCGAAATCCCACTGGCGGATATCGAGCGGGTGGAGGTATTGAAAGGCCCCCAGGGCACCCTGTTCGGCCGCAACGCCACCGGCGGTGCCATTCACATCATCACCAAGAAACCGTTCAACGACAACCAGGTGGAAGTTTCCATGACAGCGGGCAACTACGGCCGCCTGTCTTCCGATGTGATAGTCAACCGCGCACTGACCGACCAACTCTCCATGCGTTTCTCCGCATCCAGCGACCGCCGCGACGGCTACTACACCAACGCCGGCGAGGGTTCCGACTGGAACGGCCAGGACTCGCAGACCTACCGCGCCGCCTTCTCCTGGACACCCAGTGACAATACCGAAGTCGTCTGGCGCAATGAATACAACAAACTGGACCAGAACAGCGGCATCCGGGTATCCACCAACAGTTCCATTTCCGAGGGCGACATTTTCGGTGACTTGGCCCTGGATTTTCCCAATCAGGAAAAACGTGATCTCTACGGTAGCTCGCTGACCATCAGCCACGATTTCGACGACGTCACCCTGACCTCCATCACCGCCTACCGTAAATTCGACGCGATGATTCAGCAGGACGAGGACGGCGCGGCTAACGGAGACTTCTTCTTCGGTTCGCGGAACACCGACGAGCAGAAATACTTCTCCCAGGAATTCCGCCTCAACGGCGCCACTGATACCCTGAAATGGACCCTGGGTGCCTCCTATTCACAGGAAGAACTCGAACACCAGACCGATGCGATCTTCACGCCCAGCACTTTCGAATCCTTCGCGCTCTATACCGCCCTGAGAGATAACCCGATGGATCTGCTGGCCCTGGCGCCTACGCCGGAAATAGCTGCGCAGCTGGAGCCGCAACTTCAGGCCATAGCGCAAATGAGCGACGAACAGGTCCGTGAAGCCGTTCCCGTCGCGCGCGAAATAGTTCGCGGCTTTGGCTTGGACGGCGCCATCATCACCGCCTTCTTCGGCCAGAATCTGCTGCCGTCGCTGATAGCACAGGCCCAGAGCTCTCCTGAAGCCTGGACTGCATTTACCAGCAGCTTCACCTGCGCGCCTTATCTGCAAGACCCGGCGCAGTTGCAGGGCTGCCTCTTTATGCAGGCCAATTCCTTCGTGCAGGGCACCGACGCCTCCTGGACCGAGAGCGTACTCAACACCGGCGACTACCGCTCGGCCGCCGTCTACGCCGACGCCACCTGGTCCATCACCGAGCGCATGGATCTGACAGGCGGGATTCGCTATACCCGGGACGACAAGGACTTCACCATCGATACCGCTTACCAGAACAGCCTCTACGGTATGCCCTTCGGTATCGCCTTCTTCAGCGACGGCCAGCCGATGGTGTCCCAGAAGCAGTCTGACAACTGGTCCGACCTGTCCGGCCGCCTGGTGCTGGATTACCGCTGGAGCGACAACGTGATGACCTACCTTTCCTGGGCCAACGGCTTCAAGGCGGGCGGTTTCAACAGCCTTAACTACGGCGAGGATATCGAAAACTCATTCGACCAGGAGAATGTCACCAATATCGAGGTGGGCCTGAAGTCCAACCTGCTGGACAATCGCATGCAGCTGAACGCGGCGCTGTACAGTTACGAGTACGACAACCTGCAGGAGCTGGTCCTGATCGGCGAACCGATCCCCAGCTACAACCTGCGCAACGCCGACGCCGAAGGGCAGGGCGCCGAGCTGGAAGTGCTCTGGGCGGCCACCGACAATCTGCTGGTCGGCGGCAACTACTCCTACCTGGATACCGAGTACACCAAATACCAGGTCATTACCGCCGCCGGCGAGACCGAAGAGGACGACCGCACCGGCCAGCCGCGGGTGGGCACTCCGGAAAACAAGGTCAACCTGATGGCCGAGTACACCCTGCCGCTGAACAGCGGTGCCCAAGTGGTGTTTCGCGGCGACTACAACTGGACCGACGAGCGGGTGGGCACCATCACCGATCCCTCCCTGGTGATCGACGACTACAAGCTGCTGAATGCCCGGGTGGCCTTCAACAGCGCCAACGACACCTACACCGTTTCCGCCTGGGTTCAGAATCTCACCGACGAGGAAATTGTCGGCTCCTACGGCGGCCCGGGTGAAGCGATTGGCTCCAACACCGGCTGGCGCTTCGCGCCGCGGATGTACGGTGCCGACTTCACCATGCGTTTCTAGCCTGTTCACAGTTCCTGCCATTTTGTCTGCGAGAGGGACCTCGCGGACAAGCCTATAGGGGTGAATTCACGGCATGTCTCGCAAGGTGGAACCCAGTAGTAGGGACACCCACTACGAATCAAGCGACTAGGCGATCCTGCTGCCGGGGGCTTTTCGCGGAACACGGGCTGGGCGCCCCCCTTAAATACTTCCCTGTACGCTCGTAATCGGCATCCATGCCTCATACTGTCCCGCAAAAAGCCCCCGGCATCAGGATCTTCGCATCACGACTATTGCCTTAGAAAACACCATTGCGGTTTTGCCAGCTTTTATCCTTGCTATCGATAGTCCACCCTGCGGGCAGCCTTCGGCTGTGCAAAACGGCTGTCCTGCCGTTAGTCATTCGGGCCATCCATGGCCCTCACCCTGCGGGCAGCCTTCGGCTGTGCAAAACGGCTGTCCTGCCGCTTAGTTATTCGGGCCATCCATGGCCCTCACCCTCCGGGCAGCCTTCGGCTGTGCAAAACGGCTGTCCTGCCGCTTAGTTATTCGGGCCATCCATGGCCCTCACCCTCCGGGCAGCCTTCGGCTGTGCAAAACGGCTGTCCTGCCGCTTAGTTATTCGGGCCATCCATGGCCCTCACCCTCCGGGCAGCCTTCGGCTGTGCAAAACGGCTGTCCTGCCGTTTTGTTATCCTGTTAAAAGAAATTGGCGCCAAATAGCTCTTTAATCAGGTCCATTTCATAGGAATTGCGTCCAAACTGCGTATGATGAATCCCAATAACCGCAGTTCGCAATTGGAATGACGATGCCGGTGCGTGAGGCCGACAGCAAAGCCCAGACCGAAACCCAGGCCGAACTCCTCACCCGCTATCGGCGTATCCGCGGGGAAACGGAGCAGTTGGTGGACCCGCTTTCTGCGGAAGACATGCAGCTCCAGTCCATGCCCGATGCCAGCCCGAGTAAATGGCATCTGGCCCACACAACCTGGTTCTTCGAAACCTTTATCCTTCAGCCTAACCTGCCGGATTACCGACTGTTCGACCCCGACTACCACCACCTTTTCAACTCCTATTACAACAGCCTGGGCACACCCTTCAGCCGGCCGCAACGCGGGCTGCTGTCGCGCCCGGACCTGGATAGTGTGTTTGCTTACCGCGGCGCCGTGGACCGACAGATGAATCGGCTTCTGACCGGGCACCCCTTGTCCAGGGACCTGGAGACACTGGTCGTGCTGGGCCTGAATCACGAACAGCAGCACCAGGAACTGCTGTTGACTGATATCAAACACGCCTTCTCCATCAATCCGGTTTTGCCCGCCTACACCGACTACAGCCCAGAGGATGATGATAGCCTTGATACGGCAGATATGCGCTGGCTGCAAATACCTTCCGGGGAATACGCGATCGGCAGTGACGGCGACCATTTCTGTTTCGACAATGAGAGTCCACCACACTGGCAATTGCTACAGGACTTCCAGATCGCCTCGCGCCTGGTAAGCAATGGCGAATACCTGGAATTTATCGAGGACGGCGGCTACCGCGAGCCGCGCCTGTGGCTGTCCGACGGTTGGGCCTGGCTGCAGCAACAGCGCATCGACAAGCCGCTATACTGGCAACAGCGGGAAGGGCGCTGGTACCAGTTCACATTAACCGGGCTGGAACCGCTGCTGGATGCCGAACCCATCTGCCACCTCAATTTCTACGAGGCGGATGCCTACGCCACCTGGGCGGGCAAACGCCTGCCTACCGAATTCGAGTGGGAGGTTGCCGCCTGCCTGCACCACCAGCCGGACCAGTTGGCCAAAGCCAACCTGCTGGAAAAGCGTCAGTTTCGCCCCCTGGCCGCCGATCACGGGCAAACCCAGTTCCTCGGCGACCTGTGGGAGTGGACCTCCAGTGCCTACCTGCCGTATCCCGGGTTCCGTGCCAGCGCCGATGCGGTGGGGGAGTACAACGGTAAGTTCATGTGTAACCAGAAAGTATTGCGCGGCGGCTCCTGCGTAACACCGGCGGACCATATCCGTATGAGTTACCGGAATTTCTTCTATCCACACCAGTCCTGGCAGTTTACGGGTATTCGTCTTGCGGGAGATCTATTGTGAATATGGCATTGGCACAGCGGCTCGACGCACAGCCGGAAATCGGCGAATTTTTGCGGGACGTACTCGAAGGGCTGAGCGGACAACAGAAAACCCTGCCGTGTAAATATCTCTACGACGAAACCGGTTCCCGCCTGTTCGAGCAGATCTGCGAACTAGACGACTACTATCTCACCCGTACCGAAGCGACGATTCTCGAGGAAAATCTCGGCGAGATGGCCACCTGCATTGGCCCTGAAGCACTCATCGTTGAGCCCGGTGCGGGCAACTGCGAAAAGATCCAGCCGCTGCTCGAGGAATTGGAATCTCCCAGTGGCTATATGCCCATCGATATTTCCCCGGAAATTCTGCTCGCCGCAAGGGATGCCATTAATGAGCGGCTGCCACAGATCCAGGTCCACGCCACTGTCGGCGACTTCACCCAGCACAGCGCCTGGCATGCCCTGGAAAACAACGGCGGTGACAAGCGGGTGATTTTCTTTCCCGGCTCTACCATTGGCAATTTCAATCCGAAACAGGCCAGGGCACTGCTGCGGAATTTTTCCTCACACCTGGAGACTGGCGACGGCCTGTTGATCGGCACCGATCTGGTAAAAGATTCCGTGATTCTGGAGCGCGCCTATTGTGACAGCGAACATGTGACCGAAGCTTTCAATAAAAACCTGCTGGTGCGTATCAACGGTGAACTGGCAGGGGATTTTGATCCCAATCTCTTCGCTCACCGCGCCTTTTATCACCCGTTGCGCCAACGGGTGGAAATGCATCTGGTCAGCCTGAAAGACCAAGCGGTGCATATCGCTGGTGAAACAATCCGGTTCAGAGAAGGAGAGACCATTCACACGGAGAACAGCCACAAATACTCCCTCGACGATTTTCATAACCTGCTCACGGAAACCGGCTACATTCCACAGAAGCACTGGTGTGATAGGCAGCGACATTACGCTATCCATTACGCTCGTGTAAGCTGACGGGGGCGGGAAATCTTTCCCGCTCTTCCCTGTAAATCCGCGCCAATTCAAATAGATTTACGCCAAAAGACCCTCAATTTAGCCGGACACTATTGGTGCAAAAGGTAAAATCAATTGGCAGCCTTTGATTATTTGCGCTATTGGATTACAGGCTTTTCGCAGTAGTAGCGCGCAGTCCCCGTCGCTTGTAAAGCTTCATCCAAATAATACGGAAGCCATCTCAGAGCGGAGGAGATTCATGTCAATTATCACTTCCAGGCCGACCATTGTACGGCTGGCCCTGATCGCATCATTCATTTTTTCCCCACAGGCACTGACGCAGGATGAGGCCCCGCCAAGCAGCTACATGCCCGTCGTGGATAAGGAGAGTTTCAGCGACACGCTCGAGCGTATGCGGGAGGAGAAACCCTCCATTGAGAAGCGTCACAAGGAGTTGCTCAACAAACGCTATGACCTGTCCGACAAGCCGGCGCAAGGGGTCACCATGAGCGGAGGCAAAGCCGTGCAGGGCGGTGTACGCGTCAAGCTGCCTCGCGGCACCAGTTGGGAGGATCTGGCAAAGATGTCACCGGAGAATATCCGGGAAAAAGAACTCTGGCCCGAGGGCTTCTACCCATTGCCACACCCCAACCAGAACGAAGGGGGGATGTTGTTCCCCCAATTCCACATCGACGCGATAAAGGACCAGGAGGGCAGGGACCTCACCCGTTTCGACCTGGATTTCCTGCTGCCGGACACCTTTCTACCGGAGTTCCCGCCACCCATCTTCCTGACCACCCGGCCGGACCTCGGCGATGTCTCCCGGGGCAAGGCTGTCACCCTGACCAACTTTTTCGAGCTGTTCAACGGCATTCTCAACCCAAAACAGCTGGAGGGGATGCGGCTGCTGGTGACACCTTTCCCGCAGCAGCAATTCAACGCCACCGCCGACCGGCGCTCGGAAAAGCCCAGCCTGGGTGTCGCCTGCCTGGACTGCCATATCAACGGGCACACCAACGCCGCCACCCACCTGGTGGGTGATATCCGGCCGCAGAAGCACCGGCACCGTATCGACACTCCCACATTGCGCGGAGTGAATATCCAGCGACTGTTCGGCTCCCAGCGGGCCCTGAAAAGTGTGGAAGACTTCACTGAATTCGAGCAGCGGGCCGCGTACTTCGATGGCGACCCGGTAATCGCCACCAAGAAAGGCGTCAATATCCTGGAGCGGGGCAGCCAGGTACATTTTATGGCTGAGGTACAGGAACTGTTCGACTTTCCTCCGGCGCCCAAGCTGAACCTGCTCGGGCGGCTGGATAAGAACAAGGCCACCGAGCAGGAACTGCGCGGCGAAGAGATATTTTTCGGCAAAGGCCAGTGCGCGGTCTGCCACACCCCGCCTTACTTTACCGACAATCTGATGCACAACCTGCGCACGGAGCGCTTCTTCAAGCCCAAAATGATCAACGGCCGCCTGGCCAGCGCCGATGGCCCCATCAAGACCTTCCCCCTGCGCGGCATCAAAGACTCGCCCCCCTACCTGCACGACGGCCGGCTGATGACTCTGGATGACACCGTCGAGTTCTTCAACATCGTGCTGGGCACCCAGTTGACTGAGCAGGATAAGAAAGACCTGGTGGCTTACATGTATACTCTTTGACTCTCTCCCGGAGCCCGGCAGTTCGAAGGAACCGCCGGGTTCCCCTCTTTGGTTCCGAGACAAAAGCCGGTAAGGTTCGCGCTCGACTTGCTGGAACCTGCAATGAGTAAGAAGTTCGCCCCCGCGGCCGGGCTCGGCAACTGCCACCTGCAAACGTTGTTTCCCCGATTCCACCGGCCCAGGCACTGGGTTGAGACCCTCCGTACCTGGTATCCGACCCCGGACGGCGACCGGCTGGCACTGCACGCCCCGGCAGCCCTGGTGGACGACCCACAGCGCCCACTGGTTCTGGTGTTGCACGGCCTGGAGGGTTCTGCGGAATCCCCCTATGTCCAGGGGCTGATGTCAGCCCTGCTGGAGCGGCACTATCAGGTGGCGGTGATGCATTTCCGCGGCTGCGGTGGCATACCCAACCAACTGGCCCGGGCTTACCACAGTGGTGACAGCGACGATCCCCGCTGGCTGGCGGGAGAGTTGAAAAAGCAGTTACCCAACACCCCGCTGATGGCTGTTGGCTACTCCCTGGGCGGCAACGTCCTGTTGAAGTGGCTGGCCGAGGACGGGGAGGGCAGTCCACTGACCGCCGCGGTGGCAGTATCCGCGCCCATGGACCTGAGTGCCTGCAGCCGGCGTATAGACTCCGGGCTATCGCGCCTCTATCAGCGGCATCTGCTGGCCAGCCTGAAAGCCAGTCTGCAACGGAAGGCAGCCAATCCGCAATTGGCTACGACCCTGCCGAACCTGGAGGACCCGCGCAATTTCCGTAACTTCCGGCAGTTCGACAACGCCTTCACCGCGCCCCTGCACGGATTCCGGGACGCGGACGATTACTACAGCCGAGCCTCCAGCAAGCCGCTGCTCAAGCATATCGCCAAGCCAACGCTGATTATTCATGCGATCGACGATCCTTTTATCTGTCCGTCGGCGATTCCGCACAAAAGGGAAGTCAGCGCCCAAGTACAGCTTGAAATTAGCGAGCAGGGCGGGCATGTTGGCTTTGTCAGCGGCAGCCTGTGGCGGCCACACTACTGGTTGGAGTCGCGGATTCCCGACTTTCTGGCCGATTACAAAGACATACAATCACCTGGTAAAATCTCAGCAGTATGAACGACCCAATCAAACGCCCCCTCTATATTCCTCACGCCGGCCCCTCCTTACTGGAAATGCCCCTGCTGAATAAGGGCAGCGCATTTACCCTGGAGGAACGCCTGGAGTTCAATCTGATCGGCCTGCTGCCGAACAATGTCGAGAGCATTAAAGAGCAGGCCCATCGTGCCTATCATCAGTACCTCAAGTGCAAGAACGACCTGGATCGCCATATCTACCTGCGCGCAATCCAGGACGATAACGAGACGCTGTTTTTCCGCCTGATCGAAGCGCATATCGAAGAGATGCTGCCGATCATCTATACCCCGACGGTGGGCGAGGCCTGCGAGGAGTTTTCCAAGATCTACCGCAACCACCGCGGCCTCTTTATCTCCTATCCCGACCGGGAGCACATGGACGATATCCTGCGCAGCGCCACCAAGGACAACGTAAAAGTCATCGTGGTCACCGACGGGGAGCGCATTCTCGGGCTCGGCGACCAGGGCATCGGCGGTATGGGGATCCCCATCGGCAAACTCTCCCTGTACAGCGCCTGTGGCGGTATCAGCCCGGCCAATACCCTGCCGATCATGCTCGACGTGGGCACCAACAACAAAGAACTGCTGAAAGACCCCATGTACATGGGCTGGCGTCACGAGCGGATCTCCCAGGCGGAGTACGATGACTTTATCGCCCAGTTTATCGATGCGGTGAAGCGGCGATGGCCCAACGTACTGCTACAGTTCGAGGACTTTGCCCAGAAGAACGCCATGCCTCTGCTGGAAAAGTATCGCGACCAGCTCTGCTGTTTCAACGACGATATCCAGGGCACCGCGGCGGTTTGCGTGGGCACCATACTGTCGGCGTGCCAGGCGAAAGGTGAAAAAATCGGAGATCAAAAGGTTGTCTTGGTGGGCGCCGGCTCCGCCGGCTGCGGTATTGCAGAGCAGATCATCAAAGCGATGATAGACCAGGGGTTAACGGATGCCGAGGCCAGAGCCCGTCTTTTCATGGTGGA
Source organism: Microbulbifer sp. TB1203 (assembly GCF_030997045.1). Taxonomy (NCBI): domain Bacteria; kingdom Pseudomonadati; phylum Pseudomonadota; class Gammaproteobacteria; order Cellvibrionales; family Microbulbiferaceae; genus Microbulbifer; species Microbulbifer sp. TB1203. Next base: position 1,214,485 of record NZ_CP116899.1, read on the forward strand.
TCGCAATGGCCTGCTGACTACGGATATGGACGGCCTCTACGATTTCCAGGCCAGGCTGGCCCGGAACCCGAAAGACCTGAGGGGCGTAAGCGGCTGGAGTCTTCAACAAATCATCGGACAGGTCAAACCCACCGTACTGATCGGCGTTTCAGGGCAGGGCGGCCTGTTTACCCAGGGTGTTATCGAAACCATGCAGGCGGGTTGTACAAGGCCGGTGGTGCTACCGTTGTCCAACCCAACATCCCGGGCCGAAGCCGCTCCGGAACAAATCCTGGCATGGACAAACGGCCAGGCGCTCGTCGCCACCGGAAGCCCCTTTAAACCGGTAACGGTGAACGGAGAAACCTATCCCATCGCGCAGTGTAACAATGTCTATATTTTTCCCGGTGTCGGCCTCGGAGTGATCGCCGCGGGCGCGACAAGGGTGACGGAATCCATGCTGATGGCCGCCTCCAAAGCTCTCGCCAGCCAGGCGCCGATCAATACCACTGGTGAGAATATCCTGCTTCCCCGGCTGTCGGAGATCCGCGAGCTGAGCAAAAAAATTGCCTTTGACGTGGCCCGCCAGGCTCAGAGTGATGGCGTCGCCCTGGTCAGCGAGGCCGAGGATCTGGTGTCCGCGATCGAGCAGAACTTCTGGTATCCCCGCTATCGGAAATACCGGCGGCGGTCCTTCTAGAAGCTTTTTCAGAACTACCTTGCGAGCGCCGGCAACGACCGGCGTTCGCCGGGGCAGCTTTCGAGATAGCGAGACGCCACGCAGAGGTGGAGCCTCTGCTGTCGCTTTAAATCAGCGCTGCCATTTTTTCCATCAGGATGATGGTGGCATTATCGGTAAGACGCTGCCCCTCTTCGATATATTCCCACACCGTAGCATCGCTTTTCCATCCACCCTGCTTCTTGATCAGTTCAAAGTCCACCTTCTCTCGGGCAGCCGATGTAGATAGTCCGCGGCGAAAACTGTGGCTGCTTAAACTGGCAACAAAATCAAAGCCACAGGAAGTGCCAAGGCTTTTCAGTAGATCATTGACTGCACCCGGGCTCAGCTGTTTTGGCCGGACCTGGTCCCAGCGGTTGACCGAACGAAATACCGAGCCCTCAGTAATAGCCGCCCCATCCAGCCAACGCCTGAGGGCAGTGGCAGGACAGATTTGCTTGTCCCCAAAGGGCAGGGCGCGCGTCAACCCCTCCCCGTCTTGATCGGTCTTGGACTTTGGCAATCGGATAACAAGCCCTTCACCCTCCCAGACCAGGTCAGAAACCTGTATCGCCACGAGTTCACTGCGCCGGAAGGCCCCGAAAAAGCCCGTGAGCAATAGGGCGAGATCCCGCAACTTCTTCTTTGTCTCCGGAAGCCCCCGTAAATGGCTGGTCATTGCCGCGATATGCTGAAGACGCAGTGCTTTAGCCTTCTGTTTTGGCGTGCCATGTATACGCCGAATGCCTTCCATCGTTTTCTGTACCAGGGGATCGTTAACCGGATTGGCAAAGCCTTGGTACTGATGCCATTGAGCAATGGCCGTGAGGTGTAGATCCAGCGTGCGCGGGTTGACCTCTTTGACACGACTGAGCAAATAACGAACAACCACTTGGCTATCGGCAGGAAGCCTTCCTCCCCACTTCTCGAACTGCCGGACCGCCGATCGGTAGGCTTTGCGGGTGTTATCTGACGTTGCCGCACGCAGGTACTTCTGTACTTCTTCTCCAGATTGCAATTCCCGCGCACTTGTCGACGTATTTATGAAGGGAGTTGGTGATTGTGAGAGAGGGTGTTCTTTGTCCATTGGGAAATGTGTCACCGAAAGGCCGCATTTGTACTGATGGTGGGAAGAAGAGATTCGCACTGAAGATTCTAACCGACGATAAGTGTCATTATCGAGGGTTAAATAAAGTGCTTCAAGGAGTTATTCCAAAGAGTAAAATAATGTTATATTACATACTACGTAATACGATACGAAAAACAAGGAGACCGGAGCATGGCACGCACAGGGGTTACTTATCTGGATATCGCTCAAGCTGCCGAAGCGGTGAAAAATCGCGGTGAAGAGCCGACAGTAGACAGAGTGAGAGCCGAGCTGGGTACGGGGAGCAAAAGCACAATTGCCCCCCTGCTGAAACGCTGGCGTTCCGAAACGGGCAGCCAAACTGATACAGGCGGACTGCCCAGGGACCTGGTTGAAGCACTGAGAGCATTACACGATCGGGTACAGCAAGAAGCCGACCGGAAAGTGGAGGAGGCCAGGGAGGGTTTTGAGGCCACCGCCGAGAAGCACAGACGGGAGAAGGAGGAGGCCCGGGCCGCGGCCAACGGTCTGGCGGAAGAGCTGCGCAGCCTGAAGCACAAGTTGGAGATATCCGAGGAGCAGAACCGGAAATTGAAGTTGGCTCAGGAGGAAGCGCAGGCGGCGCTGGTCAAAAGCGAGTTTCAACGGGCAGAGGGCAGCGTCCGTATTGCCGAACTTAAGTCGGCTGTGGAAGAGCTAAAGCAGGAAAATCGCGATATACGCGACCATTTTGAGCATTTCCAGCAGCGGACAGCTGATGATCGCCAGCAGGAGCGCGATCAGTTCAGATCGACAAACGAACAGCTCAAGGGGCAGATAGCCGGCCTCACGGAACAGCTTGCTGAAGCTGGCCGCAGGCTCAGGGAACGCGAAGAGGCCGGTGATCGGCAGCAGGAGATCATAGCGACACTGGAAACTGAAAATCAGCAGTTGCAGCAGCAGGTCTCAGGATACCGCACTGAAGTTGAGGCCCTAAAGGAAAGGCATATCGACCACATAGAGGAGATTGCGGCAAAGACTGCCGAGATCAGCGCCCTGCAGGATAAAGTTACCTCTCTATCGAGCCGCAACGCATCTGCCAGCAAAGAGGCCGAACTGTTGCGGCAATCTCTGGGCAAAGTAGAGCTGGAGCTGAACTCAACCAGAGATAGAGTGAACCTGTTGACTGACGAGAATCGGGCAATCTTACAGGAAAAGGCTGTTATCCAGGGCCAATTCAAACAGCTCGAAAATTCTTTACGAGAGTCACTCCCGAGTGAGGTTGAATCTGGCATGGAGTAAAGGGCCAAGAGACCAGCTCCGCGGGCAGCACCCTATGGAGCTCTCCTTTACAACAAACCAGAGGGCGATGATTTCGCTGCGATTTGGTGCCGGAGAACCTTGCCGCACGCCGAAAGCACGATGGCAAATATGATGAGTACTGCCCCTGCCAGCATGCGCAGCGAGGGCTGTTCGCCGAACAGCTACCAGGCGCAGGCGATGGCAGCACTGAGCCACTGCTGAAATTCGGTCACCTGATCCGGCAACTCGATGCCGGCGAGCGACCGCGAGACTTGCGCCGTATCGAAATGGCCTTCAGAGGGTGTTCGTCCATTGCTAGCGCCTGGCTCTGTAGCACGTTCTTCAACTGGTTGGCCACAATGGGGCGCGGTAGTGGCTTGAGCACGGCCATCAATACCACCCCGCCCACCAGGCACAGTGCCAGCAATCCGTAAAGCATGCGATGAGTGGCATCGGCCGCTTTCATGGCGCCGATGCCGGCACCGATATAGCCCAGAATCAGTATCAGCTTGACCATCAGCCAGTGTGCCTGCAGCGGCGATAGCCGGTAGAGAACGGCGAGGCTGATACCCGAGGCCAGTAGCAGCGTATCGATCAGGTGGGGCGCGGGCCTGACCCATTTACTTTGCACAAAACGCGCCTCCATCTGCCGGCCCAGGAAGCGCACGATAAAGAAAATGATGGAAGTGGCTGCCAGGGTGATATGCAGCTGTTTGAGCAGGAGGATATCCACCATCAGCCAATCCTCAGCAGACGCACCATGTGCTTTCCTTTCCCCTGCGGCAGCAGGTCCGCCAGGGTGTATTGATCCAGCACCTCGAAAAATGCTCCCAGCGCTTCGAAAATCACTCTCTTGAGTTCACAGGCGGGGGTGATCGCGCATGCCTGGCTATTGCCGAAACACTCCACCAGTGCCAGATCCTGTTCTGTGTCCCGCACCAGATGGCCGATATTGATGTTCTCGGGCTTATCGGCGAGGCGCAGGCCACCGTTTTTGCCGCGAATGGCAACCACGTAGCCTTTGCTGTTCAGATCCTGCACCACTTTCATCAGGTGATTTTTGGAAATGTCGTAACTCTCGGCGATCTCGCGAATGGTGGCGAGCTCCTCGCCCTTGAGAGCGAGGTACATCAGTACGCGCAGGGAGTAATCGGTATAGCGGGTGATATGCATGTATCAATCTCGGGTTATCCGGGGCGGCCATCCGGCCGGGGGCTGCTCAGAATCGGCCAGTAAAGCACCACAAACAGGCCGAAGGCCAGAACCCAGGCGAGTGCCGCCAGGGCCAGCCCCAGACGGAAGTCGATTATCTGGGCGGCAACCAGCAGGCGGAGTGCAGCGGCGGTAGTAATCGACAGGTAGATCCACAGGCCGAACGGTGCCAGCTTGAGTGGGCGCCCGGTATGGCCCATCGCCACACGGGTCATCACACCCAGCAGCAGTGTGCCTATGGCCCCCACGCCGAGGGAGTGCTGCCAGAGGCTGTCCGGCAGGGAACCGGTGAGAATCGCCAGCGCCCGCAGTAACAGGCCCAGCACTATCCAGGCATAGGCCAGATGCAGAATCCACAGCAGCGGTTCCTTTCGCGCCCGCCAGCCGGCCCACTGCCACAGGCGCAGGCCGTTGCTCAGGGCCGCGGCCAGGACCGTCAGGCCAATCAGCATTGCTGGCGCGCCCAGTGCATCCAGGGGAGCCATCAGCGTCAGGAGAGCCAGGGAAATTAATGCGACGCGATCGGTCCACGCCGAGCGGGTAACCCAATCCGGGTTGCCGCCCTGGAATCGCAGCCAGTTGGCGGTAAAGGCGGGGATAATACGCCCGGCAATCACCGCCATCAGCAGCACGATCAGGTCAAAGCCCAGTTGTTCACCGGTGTCGAGCAAGCCGGTGCGCCCACTGGCAAAGCCCAAGTGCATCAGCAGGTTGCCGATAAACAGCAAGGTGAGCACTGCCACCAGAATCAGGTTGCGCCGGTTGTTGTGCTGAAGCAGTACCCGCAGCAGATAGAGCGCCAGTGCCGGCAAAAATGCCAGGTCCACCAACGCCACAAGCCAAGCCGGCGTCCAGGAAGCCAGCCACATCAACACGCGCCCCGCCAGCCACAACAGCACCAGTAACAGCAGGCGCCAGCCCTTGATGGGGGACGCCTCGGTCCAGTTGGTGATGGCGGTCAGCAAAAAGCCGGCGATGGCGGCGGGCACCATGCCGTACAGCATCTCGTGGCTGTGCCACTTGAAAGGCGACCATCCCAGGGGCAGGGACCAACCGCCAAACAGAAATCCCATCCAGCCCAGTATCACCACCACCGCGTAGAGGCCGGTAAGCAGGAAAAAAGGCCGGAATCCGTAAGCCAGCAACGCGGCAGGTCGAGCGTTTTGCATCAGCACTCTCCCCTTGGCCGCGGTCGGGTTGAGAGCCAGGTTCCCACCAGCACAAACAGCAGCCCGGTAAACAGCAATATCCATTGGGCGGTGTCCAGCAGCCAGAGAGTCAGCCAGCTGGCTGTCATCAGGCCCAGGGCCGCAATCTTGGCCTTAAGGGGCACGGCGCGCTCACTGCGCCACGCATGAATCGCCGGGCCGAAATACGGGTGTTCTGCCAGCCAGCGCTCCAGCCGGGGGGAAGCCTTGGGGGCGGCCCAGGCCGCCAGCAGTAGAAACGGCGTGGTGGGAAGCAGCGGTAGCAGGGCTCCCGCTGCCCCCAGGCCCAGACAGCTCCAGGTCAGGCACAGCCAGGGCAGGCGTCGCAGTGGGCTGGCGTTCATAGAGTGCACTCAAATCAAATGATGCATCTAATTTATATCTTTGGGTGTGTCGCTTCAAGCGCAGAGATAGTGAGTAATTGATCCAGATCAAGAGGCTTCGCTTATAAAGATGTAAATTTAATACATCTTAAAGTTGTGCCTATTGGCATCCCATTTTTATCCGATAGAACAGTCTCGAGGAGGAGCATGATGGATACCCTGGATCAACCCCTGGGCCAGTTGGCGTGCCGGATTCCAGGCGCCACGTCGGTGTTTTTTGCGCACCGGCTGGATTTTTGTAATGAGGGAAAACAAACCCTGCGCGAAGCCGCTGCCCGCAAGGGACTGGGCGCGGAAGCCATAGCGGCGGAGCTGGATGCCCTCAAGGACCAGCCGGCGACGGAAAACTGGGATCAGGCGGCGAACGATGTGCTGATCGAGCACATCCTCACCCGCTATCACGAGCGCCATCGGGAGCAGTTGACGGAGCTGGCGCGCCTGGCTGCCCGGGTCGAGCTGGTACACGGCGGCCACCCGGAACACCCAGCCGGCCTGGCGGATCATCTGGAGCAGACGCTTGCCGAGCTGGAAAGGCATATGCAGAAGGAGGAGCAGATTCTCTTTCCCATGATCCTGCGGGGTATGACCGAAATGGCACGGGCACCGGTGAGTGTGATGCGACACGAACACGACGGCCACGGTGAAGCGCTCGAGCAAATCAACCAATTAACCCGGAACCTGACCTTACCCGAAGGGGCCTGTAATACCTGGCGCGCGCTTTATTTGGGGCTCGCCACACTGGAGCGGGACCTGACGGAACACATTCACCTGGAAAACAACCTGCTGTTTGCACGTATTGACGCACAAGGGGGATTTTGAACATGGGCCAGTATCGCAAACTCTGGTGGACTCTGATCGGCATTCTGGCCGTTACTTTCGCGCTCCTGGGATACGTCGGAGCGGAAGTGTATCGCAAGGCACCACCAATCCCGGGGCAGGTGGTCACGGAAAATAATCAGTTGTTGATGACCCGCGACAGCATCCTCGACGGCCAGACCGCCTGGCAGTCGGTGGGTGGTATGCAGCTGGGTTCCATCTGGGGCCACGGCGCCTATCAGGCACCGGACTGGACCGCCGACTGGCTGCACCGGGAGCTCAACGCCTGGCTCGATCTGGCCGCCGGGGATGAATACGGTGTGGGCTATGCGGAGCTGGACGGGCGCCGGCAAAACGCGCTCCAGTACGAACTGAAAACCGCCTACCGCACCAACACCTATGACGCCGATACCGATACCCTGGTGATATCCGAGCGGCGTGCACAGGCCATAGCGCAAACGGCGGATTACTACAGCCGCCTGTTCAGCGACGCCCCCGAGTTGCAGGGCACACGCGAGAACTACGCCATGAAGGAAAACACGCTGCCCGACCGCGAGCGGCGCGAGCAGATGGCTCAATTTTTCTTCTGGACCGCCTGGGCAGCAGCAACAGAGCGCTACGCCGATGGCGCCACCTACACCAACAACTGGCCCCACGAACCGCTGATCGACAACAAGCCGACCGCGGAAAATATCGTCTGGTCCATTGCCAGTGTGGTTCTGCTGATTGCCGGGGTGGGCTTGCTGGTGTGGGGCTGGGCCTTCCTGCGCAGGGAGGACGAAGAGGAACTCCCGGCCCCCGCAAAAGATCCCATCACCACCTTCGCGCTCACCCCTTCGCAAAAAGCGCTGGGCAAGTACCTGTTCGTGGTGGTCGCACTCTTTACTGCACAGGTGTTTCTCGGCGGCTTTACCGCCCACTACACGGTAGAGGGGCAGAGCTTTTACGGCATCAATGTCTCCGAGTGGTTCCCCTACAGCCTGGTGCGCACATGGCACATCCAGGCGGCTTTGTTCTGGATTGCCACCGGCTTCCTGGCCGCGGGCCTGTTCCTCGCACCGGTCATCAACGGCGGCAGGGACCCCAAATTCCAGAAGCTGGGTGTCGACATCCTGTTCTGGGCACTGATTCTGGTGGTGGTGGGCTCCTTTGCCGGCAACTACCTGGCCATTGCCCAGATCATGCCGGCGGAGTGGAACTTTTGGCTGGGCCACCAGGGTTATGAATATCTCGACCTGGGACGCCTGTGGCAGATCGGCAAATTCCTCGGTGTCGCCTTCTGGCTGGTATTAATGCTGCGCGGCATTGGACCGGCACTGCGCCAGCCCGGTGACAAAAACCTGCTGGCATTGCTGACCGCCTCCGTAATTGCCATCGGTCTGTTCTATGGTGCCGGGCTGGCCTACGGCGAGCGAACCCACATCTCTGTGATGGAATACTGGCGCTGGTGGGTAGTGCACCTGTGGGTGGAAGGTTTCTTCGAAGTCTTCGCCACTGCGGCCCTGGCCTTTATCTTCTGCAGCATGGGGCTGGTATCCCGCAGTATGGCGACCGCCGCAAGCCTGGCATCGGCCTCGCTGTTTATGCTGGGCGGCGTACCGGGCACCTTCCACCACCTGTACTTTTCCGGCACCACCACACCGGTGATGGCGGTCGGCGCCAGCTTCAGCGCGCTGGAAGTGGTGCCGCTGGTGGTACTCGGTTACGAAGCCTGGGAGAACTGGCGCCTCAAGCACGCCGCCCCCTGGATGCAGAACATCAAGTGGCCGCTGCTCTTCTTTGTCGGGGTCGCCTTCTGGAACATGCTGGGTGCCGGTGTCCTCGGCTTTATGATCAACCCGCCCATTTCGCTCTACTATGTGCAGGGCCTGAACACCACAGCTACCCACGCCCACGCTGCGCTCTTTGGAGTCTACGGCCTGCTGGCACTGGGCTTCACGCTGCTGGTGCTGCGCTATATCCGCCCGCAACTGGTGTTTAACGACAAACTGATGAGCATTGGCTTCTGGTGGTTGAACATCGGCCTGGCGATGATGCTGTTTACCAGCCTGCTGCCGGTCGGCGTCATCCAGTTCCTGGCCAGCGCCTCCGAGGGCATGTGGTATGCGCGCAGCGAAGCCTTCCTGCAAAGCGACCTGCTGCACACCCTGCGCTGGGGGCGCACCATTGGCGACGTGGTGTTTATCGTCGGCGCCCTGGCGGTGTGCTGGCAGGTGGTTAAAGGGCTCGTCTTCCCGGATGCGTCCGAAGCGGCCAGACTGGAATCCGGCGCCCGGACTTACGCACCGGCTTATGCAGAGTCTGATCAGGCTACCAAAGCCCAGAGCGTGGACAGCGCCTGCTGCGGGAACTGTGGGGGCAGCCACCCCGTATAAACCCTGCGTAACGTCTGGACTTTAAGAACAGGCAGGTGCTTAACGGCACCTGCCTTTTTTATGATGCGCCGGGCATGGTATGTAGCGCCGTTTCAGTGTTGCAAACAGCGCATCAACATCGCGAAACCGCCGTCCGCGGTCAGCTCCAGATCACCGGGCGTGGGTATCCGCACCACGTGGCCGGAACCGGGCGCCGCGTCGATTGCGCGGCCCTCGCGATTTTCCAGCACTTCCAGCCTGAAACGACGGTTGCCCTGCGGCGTAATCAGCTCCAGTTCGTCGCCCACCTGGAAACGGTTTTTCACCTCCAGCGTGAGCCAGCCGTTGTTACAGGCGCTGGCCTCAGCCGCAAATTGCTGGTTCGCGTTGCCGGAACTGCCCTGTTCGTAGTTCTGGTATTCGCTGGGGACGTGGCGGCGGTAGAAGCCCTCGGTATAGCCTCGGTTGGCCAGGTGCTCCAACTCACGCATCAAGTGCATGTCGAAGCCGCGGCCGGCCAGGGCGTCGTCGATCGCCCGGCGGTAGACCTGTGCGGTGCGCGCAACATAGTAGTGGCTCTTGGTGCGGCCCTCGATCTTGAGGGAGTGAATGCCCATCTTTACCAGCCGCTCCACGTGCTGCACCGCGCGCAGATCCCTGGAGTTCATGACGTAGGTGCCGTGCTCGTCCTCGTAGGCGGGCAGGTATTCTCCCGGCCGGCCGCGCTCCTGCAGTAGTAGCGGCGGCACTTCGTTCCCAACCGGGTCGAAGACCTGCACCTGTGGTTCTACCGCAATCAGGTCGCCAAGTTCGTTTTCGCGCGCGGTGTGGGCGTTGTACTGCCAGCGACAGGAATTGGTGCAGGCACCCTGGTTGGCGTCGCGGCGGGTCATGTAACCGGACAGCAGGCAGCGCCCGGAGTAGGCAATGCACAGGGCGCCATGCACGAACACTTCCAGTTCCACCTCCGGGCACTGCTGGCGTATCTCTTCGATCTCGTCCAGGGAGAGCTCGCGGGAAAGGATCACCCGGCGAATGCCCTCGCGGGCCCAGAAACGCACGCTGGCCCAGTTGACCGCGTTTGCCTGCACCGAGAGGTGTATTTCCTGTTCCGGCCAGCGCTCGCGCACCAGCATGATCAGGCCAGGGTCGGACATGATGAGCGCGTCCGGAGCCATGTCGATTACCGGTTCCAGGTCGCGCAGGTAGGAGCGAACTTTGTCGTTGTGCGGGGCAATATTGCTGGCCAGGTAGAATCTTTTGCCCAGGCCGTGAGCTTCGTTTATGGCCGCGGCGAGGTTCTCCAGGCGGTTAAATTCGTTATTGCGCACCCGAAGGCTGTAGCGGGGCTGGCCGGCGTAGACGGCGTCGGCGCCATAGGCGAAGGCGTAGCGCATGCTTTTCAGGGTGCCGGCGGGGGAGAGGAGTTCGGTACTCATAGGTGGCTACTGCGAATTGAAAGATTCAGGCGGGCGGATGATCCCGTGCCCGGCGGCCACGCAACTTGATTCAGGTCAAGGGCCGGGCCACTTCCCGTTGAAATAATTGCGCCATCGGCAATCAGAGTGACCAAGGAAATCGAAAATGAAGGTAAGCGTGGAATCCATTGTCAGCCACGGCATCTGCGTGGGTATCGGGAGGGTCGTCGGGTCAGATTTTTTTCTTTACCTGAAGGCGGCGGGGCGGCTCGACCATGTGGACTATGAAATGGCCGCGCCCCTGATCGATGGGGCCCTGCAGGCTGTGGCACATCCACGAGTGAAGGTTTTGTTCGACGTGACGGATTTCCAGGGCTGGGAACCCTGCTTCGCCTGGGACGATTTCACCCTGGTTCTCAGGCATCACAATAAATTTTCGAGGATCGCAATTCTCGGCCGCTCGAACTGGCCACAGGTGGCATCCGGTATCGCCGCCTGGTTTATGTCCGGGGAGGCAAATTATTTCGAGGATCGCGAAGCGGCACTGGAGTGGCTGGCCTGATAACCTTCTGTGACCGACTTTTTAGTCGTCGTAACTGCAGTGGGTGCCGGCCAGTTCGCTCAGCCCAATCAAGTCGAGGATTTTCACTTCCCGGCCTTTCACCTCGATCAGCTTCTGTTTCTGGAAACGGGAAAACAGGCGGCTGACGGTTTCCGCGGTGAGTCCCAGGTAGTTGGCGATATCTGTGCGCGGCATGGACAACAGGAAGCGGCTCGAGGAGTAGCCGCGGCGCGCGTAGCGACTGGAAATATTGATCAGCAGCGCCGCGAGCCGGGTTTCCGCGGACCGCTTGCCCAGCAGCATCAGGATTTCGTTTTCGCTGCGCAGCTCTTCGGAAAATATCCCGTAGATATACCGCTGCAGCGTCGGAATATTCTGCGCCAGTGTTTCCAGTTGGGTGAATGGCAGCACGCACACGCAGCTGTCTTCCAGTGCCTCGGCGTAGCTGGGGTGGCTGCGTTTGCTGTAGGCATCCAGCCCGAGCAGTTCTCCGGGCAGCGCGAAATGGGTCACCTGGGTGTCGCCGTCGCTGGCGATCATCGCTGACTTGAAGCTGCCGGAGCGGATGGCGTAGAGGCCGGTGAAGGGGTCCCCCGCCCGGTACACGCAGTCGCCCTCCTTGACGACCTTTTTCATCCGCGTCACCCGCTCCAGCCGGGCGATATCGCTCTCCGGTAGGCCGGCGGGGAGGCAGAGGCTTTTGACTGCGCAGTCGCCGCAGCGAACAGTGATCGGGGAGTCTTTCATCGCTAGTCGTAAACCGGGTTTTGATGTGGCGGTATTGTACATTGTTTAGCCATATATCTACATGAGCGGACAATCATCCCGAACCCCGTAAGGCGGGCCCGGGCGGTCCTGCTGTCGGTGGTCGTTTGCTCAACAGCCTCGTCGGTCTGTTTATCGGCCGCAGACACTTTTCGCAAACGGCCCCCGGCGTCAGGGCCTTTGCATTTGGCTTCGGTATTCTTATCCGAATCCCGATTCCCGGTCACAACACTCGCGAATACTGCGCGCCCTCAGTGCCCCCGTGCAGATAGGCATCGAACGCGGAGGCGGCGTTGCGGGCGAACCAGCGGCCACGGGAGGTGATGCGCAGACAGTGTTCATCCTGCTCCAGTAGCCCGTCGTCGAACATGGGTTGCAGGCGGGCCAGCTCCTCGCGGAAGAGAACATCGAAAGGTGCCCCGGCGCGCCGCGACACTTCTTCCTTTTCCAGCCGCAGGTGGCACATCAGCTCCATCACCAGGTACTGGCGCAAGCGGTCGTCAGCGGAGAGCTGCCAGCCGCGATAGGCGGCAAAGCCCTGCTCGCGAATACTTCCCACATAGTCTTTCAGGCGATGCCGGTTCTGCCAGTAGCCGTCGGCGCTGTAGCTGATTGCGGAGACCCCCAGTCCCACCAGTGCGTCGGCAGGCATCACCGTGTAGCCCTGGAAGTTGCGCTTGAGTTCGCCCGCGCGGGCGGCCCGCGCCAGTTCGTCACCGGGCAGGGCAAAGTGGTCCATGCCGAGGAATTCGTAGCCGGCTTTTTCCAGCGCCGATACCGCCGCAAGCTGCATTGCGATTTTTTCCGCCGGTCTCGGCATGGCGTCCGTGTCGATCAGCCGCTGCGCTTTGAAGCGGTGCGGTAGATGTGCGTAGTGGTAGAGCGCGATGCGGTCCGGTGCCAGTTCCTCGACTTTGTCGATGGTGCTCTGCAGGGTCTCGACGGTCTGCCGCGGCAGGCCGTAAATCAGGTCGTAGGAGATGGAGCGGAAGCCGAGCTCGCGCGCGGCGCGGGTCAGCTGTTCCACCTGCAGTGGGGTGCACAAGCGGTTGATCGCCTGCTGTACCGCGGGGTCGAAATCCTGGATACCCAGGCTCAGACGGTTGAAGCCCAGTTCGCGCAGTGTATCCAGGGTGTTTATTGCCAGGGTGCGCGGGTCGGCCTCGATACCGTATTCGACATCGTCACCGCTGCGGAGGTCGAACACTTCCCGCAGCCCTTCCACCAGGCGCCGCAGGTCGCTGTCATTCAGGAAGGTGGGCGTGCCGCCGCCCAGATGCAGTTGTACCACCGGGGCATCCGCCACCTTGTCGCGATACCCGCGCGCCTCCTCCAGCAGGTGGTCCAGGTAATCCGAAGCCAGCCCATATTGATTGGTGATCACTTTGTTGCAGGCGCAGAAGTAGCACAGGGAATGGCAGAAGGGGATGTGCACATACAGCGACAGGCTGCGGACATTCTTCAGTGCGCGCCAGGGTGCCGCGCCGTCCAGGGGCCCGAAGCGGTCCGCGGTAGGATAGGAGGTGTAGCGCGGGCAGGGGCCGCTGTAGCGGGCCAGCAGCTCCGTCGACAAGTTCCCATCAGTGTGTTTCGACTCAAGTGTCATCTGGTGAAAGCCTTTCAACCTTTTTACCTCAGTTACCCGCAGGTTATCCGGTTGCCGACCGATGACGCTTGATTCAAATCAACTTTTAGTCCCGCAGCGAAAGACTGTCGAAGCGGTGTTCGAGCCGTGCCACCAGCTTTTCCAGCGTACCGGGTGCTGGTGTCTCCATTGCCGGCTGGCAGTAGGCGGAGTCCAGGCACTGTTCACCGCGCGCCGTCTGTATGACGTAGCGGCGCACGCCGCAGTCGGCGAGGGCCAATGCCAGGTGTTCCACGTCGGTGGGGGAGAAGTCCCGCCAGTGCACGGTGGTGCGGCATTCGAAATCGATACCGCTGTCGAGCAGCAGCGCCAGGCTCCGGGCGTGTCGCCGCCAGAGTCCGGGCCGGCCGCAGATACGGTCGTAGTCGGGCCCGTTTCCTTTGACATCCAGCCCCACCCAGTCGAGCAGTGGCAGCAGTTTCGCCATTCTCTCGGGATAGGGGCCGGCGGTGTGCAGGCCCACTTTGAAACCCATGGCTCTGGCCTGTGCTGCCGCCTCGGGCAGGTCGGGGTGCAGGGCCGGCTCGCCACCGCTGAAGACTACGCCTTCCAGCAGACCCTGCCGGCTTTCCAGGAAATTTCGGACTGTCTGCCATTCATGTGCTTCCCCGCGGCGCGAAACAATCATCTGTGGATTGTGGCAGTAGCCGCAACGCAATGGGCATCCCTGGGTGAACACCACACAGGCTAGATGCCCTGGGAAGTCGAGGGTGGTGAGTTGTGTCAGGCCGGCGATCGGCAAGCGGATTTTCGGGTTGGGCATGGTGTCATCGGTATCGCGCACCGGGGAACGGTGGTTCCCCGGCGATTTGTCGCTGGTTAGAGACCGGCGGTTTGCTGGGTGAAGTGGCGGCGTTCGCGGTGTTCGGAGCGCTTGCCGAGGTTGAACTGGCTGACCGGGCGGTGATAGCCCATCACCCGGGTCCAGACTTCGCAGCGCTGGCGCAGTTCGGTGGGCAGGTTTTCGCGTTGGGAGGTTGTTGTGGTCATGTTCGTTGACTCCTTCTGTGGGTTCTGTGGGTGGTAAGTGGTCTGCCGTTCGCCGGTCACACCGGCACTGGCTCTCGGGCGGGAATGTTGTTCAGGTCGGCAGCCCGGGCCTGTTGCTCCAGCAGCGCATCGTCGCATTGCGGGCAGAACTCGTGTTCACCGGCCAGGTAGCCGTGCATCGGACAGATCGAGAAGGTCGGGGTGACGGTCAGGTAGGGCAGCCGGAAGCGCGACAGGGCGGTGCGCACCAGCTTGCGGCAGGTTTCCGCGCTGGAAAGCCGCTCGCGCATGTAAAGGTGAAGTACGGTACCGCCGGTGTAGCGGGTCTGCAGCGGATCCTGGTGCAGCAGCGCCTCGAAGGGGTCGTCGGTATAACCCACGGGCAACTGGCTTGAGTTGGTGTAATAGGGGGCCTCGGGGGTGCCGGCCTGGAGAATGCCGGGAAAGCGGCGGGCATCTTCCTTGGCGAAACGGTAGGTGGTGCCCTCCGCCGGGGTAGCCTCCAGATTGTAGAGGTGTTCGGTCGACTCCTGGAATTCGCGCAGACGCGCGCGCACGTGTTCGAGCAGTTCGAGCGCCATATCCCGGCCCTCCTCGCTGGCGATGTCCAGGCGGTCGCCGGTGAAGTTGCGCACCATCTCGTTGAGGCCGTTGGCGCCCACTGTTGAGAAGTGATTGTGCAGAGTGCCCAGGTAGCGCTTGGTGTAGGGGTAGAGGCCGGCGTCCATCCATTCCTGGATGCGTTCGCGCTTGATCTCCAGACTGTCGCGGCCGAGTTCCAACAGTCGATCCAGCTCGCCGTACAGCCCTGCCTTGTCGCCCTGGAAGCGATGGCCGAGGCGCGCGCAGTTGATCGTCACCACGCCCAGCGAGCCGGTCTGCTCGGCGCTGCCGAAGAGGCCGTTGCCGCGCTTGAGCAACTCGCCGAGGTCGAGTTGAAGCCGGCAGCACATCGAGCGCACCATATGCGGCTGCAGGTCCGAATTGAGGAAATTCTGGAAGTAGGGCAGGCCATACTTGGCGGTCAGCGCGAACAGCCGCTCGGCGTTATCGCTCTGCCAATCGAAGTCGGCGGTGATGTTGTAGGTGGGAATCGGGAAGGTGAAAACCCGGCCCTGGCGGTCGCCGGCTTCCATGACCTCGAGGTAGGCCCGATTGAGCAGGTCCATCTCGTGCTGCAACTCGCCGTAGGTGAAGGGCTGCTCCTCGCCGCCGATCACCGGCACCTGGTCGCGGAGGTCCTCCGGGCACACCCAGTCAAAGGTCAGGTTGGTGAAGGGGGTCTGGCTGCCCCAGCGCGAGGGTACGTTGAGGTTGTAGATGAACTCCTGGATGGCTTGCCTCACCTCGGTATATTGCAAGCTGTCGCGGCGTACATAGGGTGCCAGATAGGTATCGAAGGAGCTGAAAGCCTGGGCGCCGGCCCATTCGTTCTGCAGGGTGCCGAGGAAGTTGACCATCTGCCCCAGGGCGCTGGAGAGGTGTCGCGGCGGATTGCTCTCGGCGCGGTCGGGCACGCCGTTGAAGCCTTCGTGGAGCAGACTGCGCAGCGACCAGCCGGCGCAGTAACCGCCCAGCATGTCCAGGTCGTGCAGGTGCAGGTCCCCTTCCCGGTGTGCCGCACCGATCTCGGCCGGGTAGACCTCGTCCAGCCAGTAGTTTGCGATCAGCTTGCCGGAGATATTGAGGATCAGCCCGCCCAGCGAATAGCCCTGGTTGGCGTTGGCATGCACGCGCCAGTCGGCACGCTTCAGGTATTCGTCGACGGTGGAAGCCACTGCGATATGGCGGGGCTGTGTGGCGTGGAGGGTAATGGAATTATTCCTTGGCATCACTATATATACCGATTTTTTTTGACTTTAACACCATATGTAGTGGTTCAGGTTAGGGGAGCTTGCAAGTGACCGCCTTGATTTGTGTCAAGGCGGCGGCAGGTAGACGGGAGAATGTAGGGGAGAACAGAAAAAGAGGTGCCAAGACACGAGGGCGAAAACCCTCGAATCAGGCAAAGGGTGATTCAAGCGGAGTGAGTTCCACCAGGGTACCCGCCGGCAGGTCACCACTGCTGTGCGGCAAGACGATAAAACAGTTGGCATTCGCCAGTCCGGATAATATATGGCTTCCCTGATGTCCCACTGCGGCCACCTCCAGCTCGCCTCGCCGGTTCCGGGAATAGAACCCGCGTTGAAAGTCCACTCGCCCGGGCTTTTTCTTCAGTGGGGATACCAATCGGGCACACAGGCTTGTCCGGGGCTTCGGGGTTGAACCCCGCAGCTGGGCCAATGCCGGAATCACTAATTGCTGGAAGGTAACCAGGGCTGAAACACGATTGCCCGGCAGGCCAAACAAGGGGGTGTCTCCGACACGTCCAAATGCAAATGGCTTTCCCGGTTTCATCGCAATCTTCCACAGGTAGATTTCACCGAGTGACTCGATGACTTCCCGCGTGTAATCCGCCTCGCCCACCGAAACCCCACCGGAAGTGATGATGGCATCGGCTCTGGCGGCAACATTTTCCAGTGCATCGGAAATCTGTTGGCGATCGTCCGGCAGTATGCCGAGATCGAGAACTTCGACGTGCATTTGCTGCAGGGCGGATTGCAGGGCAATCCGGTTGCTGTCGTAAATGCCACCCGCGGTCAGTGGGGTTCCCGGCTGCTGCAGCTCATCGCCAGTGGAGAATAGCGCGACAACCGGCTTGCGCACTGCGACTATCGAGCCTGTGCCGGCGGCGGCCGCAAGAGCGATATGGGCAGTGGTAATCTGTTGTCCTGGAATCAGGAGTTCCGTTCCGGTCACTACGTCTTCGCCGCGACGCCGGATATGCTCCCCCTCAGCTACAGTTTTGCGAATGAATATCCGGTCGCCCTGCACCTCGACATTTTCCTGCATTACCACCGTATCCGCCCCCTCCGGAATGACCGCACCGGTCATGATGCGCACAGCGCAGCCGGAGGGAAGGGGATTTTCAAAAGGGGCGCCCGCGAAGGATTTTCCGACCAGTTTCAACGGCTCGCTGTCGGTCAGATCCCTGTGCCGTATCGCGTAACCATCCATTGCGGAATTGTCGAAAGAGGGGAGGTCGATCTGCGCAAACACTGGTTCGGCAAGTGTCCGGCCGGCGGCGTTCGCCAGTGGTACGCGCTCCACTCCGCTGACTGGAGTTATGGATTCGACCAGCTGGCGGCGGGCCTCCTCTATCGGCATCAGGCCGGGTTGGCTGCAGCAGTCTTTTGACATAAAGCTAATTCGCTCAAATGGGATTGAGCGAAAAGGCTAACAAGCGGCTACAGGTCGGACTATCACCCATAAGGGGTAAACGCCGACTAGCGTTCGGAAGATCGGCTGCTGGAGGCGGGTTCGCTGCGCTTCTGGTTAACCATCCACACCGCCGCCTCTATGCGGGAGCGCATGTTGAGTTTTTTCAGTAGATGTTTGACATGTACCTTGACGGTGGCGTCGGAGATGTCGAGTTCACGGGCGATCAGCTTGTTACTGAGTCCCATCGCGATCTGCTGCAGTATCTGGTATTCGCGGCTGGTCAGGGTGGAAAGCACATCGGCGCCGGAAGTGTCCGGCTTGCGCAGTGCAGAGGCGAGAATTTCAGTAAGGCGCTGGCTTATTGCCAGCTTGCCATGGGTTGCCGCCAGTACCTGCTCCAGAATTTCTTCCGGGTCCATATCTTTCAGCAGGTAGCCATCGGCACCGGCACGTATACAGGCCACCACGTCGGCGTTATTGTCGGAAACCGTCAGCATCACGATGCGGGCGCTGACATCGGAGGCGCGCATCGCCCGCAGCGTATCCAAGCCGTCCATGCCCCGCATATTCAGGTCCAGCAGGATGATGTCCGGATCGCACTCCTGCGCCAGCTTCACCGCCTCTTCACCGCTGCTGGCCTCCGCCACCAGTTCGAGACGGGGCTCCAGGCTGAAGAGTTGCATCAGTCCTTTGCGGAATAGAGGATGATCGTCAACCATCATGACTCTTGCTGGACTGGACATGATTTTTCCCGCCTTGCTCTGTACCGGATTCTGAATATCTGATGCTAACACAAGTGGGCGGCAGTGGAGCCGACTACCCCAAAGTGGGTAGGGAGCCCCAGCGCTTTCCATCGGTACGGATTGACGGGGCGGCCGCAGAGAGGAGTGCACATGGCGATATCGAGATTCGCCGTGGAAAACGGAGTACTTATTGATGGTAATTGAGCGCTGTCGCGGGGGCGGCCATAGTGGCATCAAGAAACATTTTGAGCAGGAGCCGCCACTGTGTCCGACATATACGATTGGTCCCCGGAGAACAGCCAGTTCTGGCAGTCCCGGGGAAGGAAAATTGCGAGCCGCAATCTGTGGATTTCAATTCCCAGCCTGCTGGCCGGATTCGCAGTATGGCTGTACTGGGGAATCATCACTGTACAGATGCTCAATCTGGGCTTCCCCATCGCCAAGTCTGAGCTGTTCACCCTGATGGCGATCGCCGGTTTGACCGGCGCCACACTGCGTATTCCCAGCAGTTTCTTCATCCGTCTGTGCGGTGGACGCAACACCATAGTATTCACCACCGCTCTGTTGATCATTCCCGCCCTGGGAACGGGGATCGCATTGCAGGACCGCAATACGCCGCTGTGGATCTTCCAGTTGTTGGCTCTCCTCAGCGGTCTGGGCGGTGGTAACTTTGCTTCCTCCATGTCCAATATCAGCTTTTTCTTCCCCCGGGAGAAACAGGGGCTGGCTCTTGGGCTGAACGCGGGGCTCGGCAACTTCGGCGTCACCACCATGCAGATACTGGTGCCGCTGTTTATGACCTTCGGTGCCTTTGGCGCCATGGGCGGAGATCCGATGACACTGGTGAGTTCATCCGGAACCCTGATCGGAAAAATCCCCGCGGGTTCCCAGGCGTGGATACAGAATGCCGGGTTTCTCTGGCTGCTGATTCTGGTGCCCCTGGTACTGGCTGGCTGGTTTGGTATGAACAATATCCGTACCGAAGAGGTGTCGCCGGATATCGGCAACCCGGTCAGCGCCTTTGGCAAGATGACCCTGATGCTCGGCATAGGTTTCCTCACCGCCGTGGTGGGCCTTTGGTTACTGCTGCCGGAGAGTGCGAACGGGTCCGGGTGGGGAGTACCCAAGGAAATTGTGCTGGTCTTCGTGATTTTCGGCACTGTCTGCGGCCTGAAGTTATTACCCGGGGAAATCAGAAGCAGCCTGAACAGGCAATACCGAATCTTCAACCACAAGCACACCTGGGTAATGAGCGTGATTTACACCATGACCTTTGGCAGCTTTATCGGTTATTCGGCCGCTTTCCCCCTGGCGATCAAAGTGATCTTTGGCTACAGCCACGTGGCGGTCGACGGCGTGATGACTCACAGCACTGTCAATGCAAACGGCCCCAGTGCACTGATGTACGCGTGGATGGGGCCTTTTATCGGCGCACTGATTCGCCCGGTTGGGGGTTGGATTGCCGACCGGATCGGCGGGGCCCTGGTAACCCAGGTATGTGCACTGGTGATGGTTGTCAGTGCACTGGGTGTGTCCTACTACATGAAAGCGGCCTATGCATCCGCAACGCCGGAGGAGTATTTCGTACCCTTTTTCCTGTTGTTCCTGGTCCTGTTTGCGGCCACGGGAATAGGCAACGGCTCGACTTTCCGCACCATTGCCATGGTGTTTCCAAAAGAGCAGGCCGGCCCCGTGCTGGGGTGGACTTCCGCGGTAGCCGCGTACGGAGCCTTCTATATCCCGAAAGTATTCGGCGAACAGATCAAGGCGACTACCCCGGAATACGCATTGATGGGGTTTGCCGTTTTCTACGCACTATGCCTGGTTATCAACTACTGGTACTACCTGCGCAAAGGCAGCGAATTCTATAACCCCTGATCAAATCGGGTGGGGCCATGATTGAGAGAGGGGCACCCCCTCTCATTTTTTTGGTCCTGACCTTGGCGCCGGCCATTGTGAGTGTTCTCCCGATATCCCCGATGCCTAAGGAGAAGTGTTGTGATGCAAATCCTCGACCGCGAGCGGGAAACAGCGCTCGCCCCCCTATGGCGGATGCCCTTCCGCCCTCTGTTTTTGGCTGCCGCAGCATGGAGCTGTATTTGTCTCAGCCTTTGGCTTGCCGTATTACTCGGTATAGAGTTGCCTGCGCTGCGGGCGGGTTTCGCCTGGCACGTGCACGAAATGCTGTTCGGATTTGCCGGCGCCGTAGTGGTGGGGTTCATCACAACGGCCAGTCAAAACTGGACCGGCCTGCGCGCTCCGTCCGGTGCACCGCTGGTTGTCATGTCGGGGCTCTGGCTGTTGGCGCGGCTGGGCTATGGGCTGACCGCCGTCCCGCCGTGGCTTCCAGTGATAATGGAAGCCGGCTTTTTCCTGTTTGCCGCGCTGCTGGTGGGCCGCAGGCTGCTGGCGATGCGGCAGTGGCGTAACCTGTTCGTGATCCCGGCACTGGTCGCGCTCGCCGTGTTATCCGCGTTGCACTGGTTGATGCCGGAGTGGCAGCGCCGGATAGGTGTACTGACACTGCTGCTGATCGTCAGTCTGATACTCGTATTTGGCGGTCGGGTCGTGCCCTTTTTTACCGCCAGGCGCTACCAGATGCGCCCGCGGGACAAGATTCCTGCGCTGGAGATCGGCACTCATATCTGTGCGCTTGCCCTGTTGCTGGTGGTGGCTTTCGACCTGCCTAGAGCCGCCTGGGGCCTGCTGGCACTGGCATTGGGAATTCTGCAGCTATTGCGCTGTAGCCGCTGGCATGTCTCTCGAATCTGGCGGGAGCCCCTGCTGTGGTCCCTGCACCTGAGTTACTGGATGGTTGTGATCGGATTGTTCATGGCTTCTCTGGCCTGGCCGGGGATCGCCCCCGCGCTCGAGAGTGGGGCCTTGCACGCCTTTGCCGTCGGGGGGATCGGCGGCATGATTCTGGCGATGATCAGCCGCGTGAGTCTCGGCCACAGTGGCCGGCAGTTGCGGGCACCCGGCGTAATGCCCCTGGCTTTTGCGGCGCTGCTGGTCGCGGCGCTGGCAAGGGTTCTCTGGGCGCCGGCAACGGTCGCCTATGTCCTGGCTGTCGCTGCGTGGATTCTGGGATACGGCCTGTTCCTGGCCTGCTATATGCCGATACTGACTGCTCCGCGAGCGGATGGACAGCCTGGCTGAAGAGGGAAATGCCAGGACACTTCGGTACCGCTGTTTTCGCCGCGACGATTACCTCGTTCTCCTCCTGGTTGCCGGATTGCTCCTGTATGACGAACATGATTGGCGCGTCCAGTGACGGCCAAGTCAGTTAAGTGGTGCGGAAGGCCAACATGAAAAAATACGGTGAATTTCTCAGTCCATATTTCCTGGGTGCCTACGGGGAAAACAGCGATATTCTGGAAAAATTCCTGATCGAATTTATACGCGACCATGTATTCTGGCGGCGAAACTTCCACCCGGAAGATGTTCCACCGATCAACCCACAGATGCAGAATAAGGTCAAGTATCGCGATGCCATCGCGCGCATGCAGTTCGAGCTACATCAGTTGGCGGCTCGCCTGAAAAAGTCGGTGCCTGTCTTCAATCCGCGTTACGTAGGCCACATGGTGTCGGAGACGCTGATGCCGGCACTGATTGCGCAGCAGGTGGCAACCTTCTACAACCCGAACAATGTGTCGGTGGATGCCGCAACCGTGACCATCGATATGGAATTGGAAGTGGGGCAGCAGTTTGCGCAGATGTTTGGTTTCAATACCGATGAAGAGCACTCTCCATGCGCTTGGGGTCACCTGACCAGTGGTGGCAGCAGTGCCAATTATGAGAGTCTGTGGAATTTTCGAGCAGTAAAATTCTATTCGCTGGCGCTCGCGCGCACCTGCCGCGATCTGCGCTTGGAGCTCGCACTCGAAGATCTGGGTTGCGATATGGCTGATATCGACGACTGGCGCCTGTTCAACCTCCCTATTGATCGGCAATTGGAACTGCGCACCAGCGCTCTGGCAATGATGCCGGACGCGAGCGGGCGGCGGAAATTACTCGATGCCATAGAGGAAAGGCGCATCGAAACTCTGGGGCCGGTTGAGTTTTTCCAGCGCATGGATCTCAAGCCACCGGTAATCCTCGCCCCGACCAGTGCCCACTACTCATGGAACAAGGCGGTCAGGATACTTGGCTTCGGCAGCCGGCAACTGATAAAAGTGCCGGTAGACGAACACATGCGCATGGATATACCTGCGCTGCAGCGGTTGCTGGAAAAACTGCGCAGTGACCAACGTCCGGTACTGGCAGTGATCGGCGTGCTCGGCACCACTGAATTCGGCACCATTGATCCGCTGGACCAACTGTTGGCGATGCGCGAGCAGTGGCGTACAGAAGGGCTTGATTTCTGTATTCATGTCGACGCCGCTTGGGGAGGCTACCTGACGGCGATTTTCCGCGACGAGCAGGGCGCTCTGCTGCCGCGCAATGAGGTGCGCAAACATTTCACCTATTTCCCGTCGGAGTCGGTGTACCGCAGTTTCACCGCGCTTTCCCAGGTGGACTCGATTACCGTCGATCCGCACAAGATGGGCTATCTGCCGTATGGCACAGGCGGTTTCGTCTGCCGGAACCGGGACGTCGCCAAGCTGCTGACCCAGAAGGCCGCCTACGTATTCGACGAGCAGGAAAGAGGGCCGGAACTCAATTTGAAGAATCTGGGCCAGTATGTGCTGGAGGGGTCCAAGCCCGGCGCCAATGCCGCGGCGGCCTATGTGGCACACCGGGTTTTGCCGCTGGATGCCGCGCATTTCGGTCGCCTGATGGGGCACACGATACAGGCGTCGGAGCATCTGTACGACCACCTCCTCGCGCTCGCACAGGAGCTGAAAGATCAGGTGCACTTGATACTCCCCTTTGAACCGGATACCAATCTGATCTGCATTGCGCTCAATCCCTGCGGTAACAACAACCCAGTGCGACAGAATGCGTTCACCCGGCGGGTGTTCGAACACCTGAAAGTGGACCCGAACAAGCCGATACAGACCAAGGAGTTCGTAGGATCATTCACTTCGTTGTTCCGGCAAAATCTGAGCGAAGAGGTGGCACTGCGCCTGGCGGAAAACCTGGGACTGGATAGTGGTGCCTTCTGCAGCGAGGTGACGGACCCGCAGCGCCAGTCGGACAGCATGTTCGTGTTGCGCCATACCATCATGAATCCCTGGGGTATGGCCAGCAGCAACGGGCAAACTTATCTGGAAAAATACTGTGCGTTCTTGTGCAAGGTACTGCTGGAGGAGCTGCAGCGAAGCGAGTGGTGGTTTTGATCAGGCTGGATTTTTTGGGATTTATATCCGGTTCTCAGGCGGCCGCTTTGCAAGGACTGTGCTTTCGTTTGCCTGCGACAACGATGCCGGCTATTCGGGGCTCGGGGCGCTTGTTCGGGGACTCCTTAGACCAGTTTGTTGGATGCCAGCGCCGCGTGAATGCGCCGGCACATTTTGCCAAAGCGTGACACGTCTCCGAGAGTGGGCTTTTCGCCGGCATCCAGGCGGGTCTCCCATTCCTCCAGTTCCTGGTCGAGGAATTCCAGTAATTTTTTTGGGCATCCGCGGCAGGGGCCGGCACACAGCTGGCTCGCCGGCAGATGGAATGGCATGGTGCTGCGAACCTGTGAAATCAGTTCGCGCATAGCGGCGGTGGTATTCGGTTTCACAATTCGCTCGGTTAGACGCCGCCCCGCCGCTCACCCGCCGGCCCCGGCAGCGTTGTTCCACAACAGCTGGCGTTCGCGGGCGTACTCGGGAATAAAAACAAAGGAAACCTCAGTGCCACCGCTTTCGCGGCGGCGGATATCCAGCCCGCCTCCCAGGTTGCTGGCGCGCTCCTGCATGATGGACATGCCGAAGTGATTGCGCTTCTCCGGCGACTCGCTGATGCCTACACCGTTGTCGCAGATACTGACCCGGATTTCCTGCCCCTCGCCCGGTGTGAGGCGGATGCTGATGTGATCGCCCCACGAATGGTACACCGCGTTTTGCGACGCCTCGCGGACCAGCTGCAACAGATGAATCTCTTCGTTGGGGGTCAGTGGGATTTCCTCCAGGTCGTAGACCAGCTCGATATTGACCTCCGGGTGTTGTTCGCGGTACTGGAAAACGGATTTTTCCAGAATGGCGCGCAGCCCTCCCTCCGCTATCTGCAGCCGGAAAGTGGTTAGCAGTTCTCGCAACTGCCGGTATGAGGCATTGAGGCCCTGCTTGAGTTCGGAGGTGATCTCCGCAACCTGGTTGCGGTCCAGCGCATCGCCGCGGTTGCAGCGGGCCAGCCTGACCACCTGGATTTTGAGATAGGAAAGGGACTGGGCCAGGGAATCGTGCAGTTCGCGGGCAATAATGCCCCGCTCGTCCATCAGCGCCACGCGCCGGTCCTGCTCGCCGCGCTCCTTCAGGGTTATCGCCGTGGTAACCGCATCGGCGAACGCGCTGAGGCGCTGTTGTTGTTCCCTCTGCAGCAGCTGGCCCTGCGGAAGGGTGCACACCAGGACACCGTAATTGCGTTTGTCCGCTTCCAGGGGGAAGCGATAGATCTGCTGGCCGGCGGCCTCCCTGGGGCCGGAGGCGTGTGCACAGCTGTTGCAGTTACTTTCCTGGCAGGCGTTGTTGCCGGTGCCGTGAATCAGGTGCTGGTAAGGGGTCATTCCCTCCGGCGTCATCAGGCACAGGTCGAGGTCGTGCAGTTCGGTGAGCTCGCTGAACTCCGCCAACCACTGGTCTATTTCCAATCCGTTGAGCGGACCTTCGCTGATGCGCCGCGCGAGGCGGTATTGAAAGTCGAGTACCTCGTGGCTCTTGTGCAGCTGTGCGGTCTTGTCCCTGACCCGCGTTTCCAGTTCGCGATGTGTGCCGTCTATAACCTCACACATCCGGTTGATGGTCTGTGCCAGCAGGCCCAATTCGTCCTCGCCGTGCAGGTCGAGTTTTTGGTGGAAGTTGCCCCTGGCAATATCGCGACAGCTGGCGATCAGTTTGCGCAGCGGCTGTTCCACCGAGCGGGACAGTGAGAAGAGGGAAAAATAGACCAGTATGACGGTAGCGAATAGAGAGCCTAGCTGGACCAGGCGCAGCAACTCGACTTTGTGTTCCGCGGTGTGCTGGTAATCCAGTACCAGGGTGTCCACCCGGTCCACAAATGACTCAGCGGTGCTGAGGAGTTCGCGGTCGCTGATGCGGCTTTCCCCACTGGCGACAGATGCCAGCAACGGCAGGATATGCTGCCGCCACTCCTGGCTAACCTCGCGAAAATTCTGTGCCTCCGGCTGGTGATCGGCGGGGGAGAATTCCGAGATGGTGGCGATATGATCCAGGCGCGCGGATATCTGTTCCGCCAGATCCTGCGTGGCCCTCTGGTCACCACTGGAGGCGGTGGCCACCGATTTGTAGGTCATGGCGCGCAGCGAGCCGGACAGGTTGACGGCGGCGGCGTCGTTTTCCGCGGCGTCGGAGATGACATAGGAGGCCACCATGGAGCCGATGGCCACCACAACGGTGAGCAGCATCAGCACGCCGATACGGAACACAATGGATTGGCGGATGCGATTCAGTACATTGCCCATAGGAAATTCTCCGCAAATACGGCACTCATTATGCCCGACACCACTGTATTTGGTAGTACCCCCAAAAAACCGCAATGAGTCCCGCCGGTCCCTCCTCCGACCCGCGGGCCACGCCGCGCCGGACCAGCTGCGGCCGCGGCTGCCCGGCACCGGTAATACCTCTACCACTTAGGGGGTAGGCGGTCATTTTCGCCGCGGCGGCACCCCGGTGAATTCATCTGTCGCACCTTTTATATTGCTTTCATCCACGGCAAGACACCGGCATTTTCGTCTCGGAGTAAAGCATGAGCCACTTTCTGGACCGACTGAAATATTTCAAAAAACGCAAAGAGCCTTTTGCGGACGGCCACGGTGAAAAAACCTGGGACGACCGCAGCTGGGAGGACGGTTATCGCCGCCGCTGGCAGTTCGACAAAATTGTGCGCTCCACCCATGGGGTGAACTGTACCGGCTCCTGCAGCTGGAAAATCTACGTAAAAGACGGGCTGGTCACCTGGGAGACCCAGCAGACCGACTACCCGCGCACGCGCCCGGATCTCCCCAACCACGAGCCCAGGGGCTGCCCGCGCGGCGCCAGCTATTCCTGGTACATGTACTCGGCCAACCGCCTCAAGTACCCGAAAATCCGCAAGCGCCTGGTACAGCTCTGGCGCCAGGCCAGGCTGCAGCACGCCGATCCGGTGGACGCATGGGCCAGTATCGTCGAAGACCCGGAAAAAGCCAGGTCCTACAAGGAGTGCCGCGGCATGGGCGGCTTCGTGCGCATCGAATGGAATGAGGTGAACGAACTGATCGCCGCGTCTAATGTGTACACCACCAAAACCTATGGCCCGGACCGGGTAAGCGGATTTTCCCCGATTCCCGCCATGTCCATGGTGTCCTACGCCGCGGGTGCCCGCTACCTGTCCCTGATAGGCGGCAACTGCCTGAGCTTCTACGACTGGTATTGCGACCTGCCGCCGGCCTCGCCGCAGGTTTGGGGCGAGCAGACCGACGTGCCGGAATCCGCCGACTGGTACAACTCCAATTACCTGATCGTGTGGGGCTCCAACGTACCCCAGACCCGGACGCCGGACGCCCATTTCCTCAGTGAAGTGCGCTACAAGGGCGCCAAGACCTGTGTGATCACCTCGGATTATTCCGAGTGCTCCAAGTTCGGCGATACCTGGCTGGCGCCGCGCCAGGGCACCGACGCCGCCTTGGCCATGGCCTTTGGCCACGTGATCCTGAAGGAATTCCACGTGGACAAACCCAGCGCCTACTTCACCGAGTATGTGCGCACCTACACCGATATGCCCATGCTGGTGACCCTGGAGGAAAAAGACGGCAGGCTGGTGCAGGGGCGCTTCCTGCGCGCCTCGGATCTGGCCGACAATCTGGGCCAGGACAATAACCCGGAATGGAAAACCATTGCCGTCAACGACGACGGCCGCCTGGTCTCCCCCAACGGGTCCGTGGGCTACCGCTGGGGCGAGCCCTCGGCAAAGGAAGGGCAGGGCAAGTGGAACCTCGAGCAGCGGGATGGCGGGGACGGGTCCGAACTGAAATTGAAGCTGAGCCTCAGGGACTGTGCCGACGAAGTGGTCAAAGTGGCCTTCCCCTATTTCGGCGGCCAGGCCCACGAATACGATTACTTCCAGCACACAAACCACAGCGAAGTGATCGACTACAAAGTCCCGGTGAAAAAAATCACCAGCGCGGATGGCAACACCATTTTAGTGGCCAGCGTCTACGATCTCACCCTCGCCAACTACGGTGTCGAGCACGGGCTGGACGATCCAAACTGCGCCCACAGTTACGATGAGGACAAGCCCTACACCCCCGCCTGGCAGCAGGCCATCACCGGCGTCAGGCCCGAGGACGTGATCCGCGTTGCACGGGAATTTGCCACCACCGCGGACAAGACCCGCGGGCGCTCCATGGTGATCGTGGGGGCGGCATTGAATCACTGGTATCACATGGATATGAACTACCGCGGCCTGATCAACATGCTGATGCTGTGTGGCTGCGTGGGTCAGAGTGGCGGAGGCTGGGCGCACTACGTTGGCCAGGAAAAACTGCGCCCGCAGACCGGGTGGACGCCGCTGGCGTTTGCCCTGGACTGGCAGCGTCCGCCGCGCCACATGAACGGCACTTCCTTTTTCTACAATCACTCCAGCCAGTGGCGCTACGAAAAGCTCGAGATGAGCGAAGTCATTTCCCCGCTGGCGGACAGGGAAAAATGGAGCGGCTCCATTATCGACTTCAACAGCCGCGCCGAGCGCATGGGATGGCTGCCGTCGGCTCCGCAGCTGGGTACGAATCCGCTGCGGCTGGCTAGCGAAGCCGCCGCCGCGGGTATGGACCTGAAAGACTACGTCGTGCAGCAGCTCGAGAGCGGCGAACTGAAGTTTGCCAACCAGGACCCGGACAACCCGCAGAACTTTCCGCGCAACCTGTTTATCTGGCGCTCCAACCTGTTGGGTTCCTCCGGCAAGGGGCACGAATATATGTTGCGTCACCTGCTGGGCACCCGGCACGGCCTGATGGGTGTGGACCTGGGCGAGTCCGGTGGCAAAAAGCCGGAGGATGTCGCATGGCACGACACGCCCAGCGAAGGCAAGGTGGACCTGCTGGTAACCCTGGATTTCCGTATGTCCACCACCTGCCTGTACTCCGATATCGTCCTGCCCACTGCCACCTGGTATGAAAAGGACGACATGAATACTTCGGATATGCATCCGTTTATTCACCCCCTGACCAGGGCGGTGGACCCCGCCTGGCAGGCGCGTTCCGACTGGGAAATCTTCAAGGGCATCGCAAAGAAATTCTCTGAACTTACCGAGGGGCACCTGGGAGTGGAAACCGACCTGGTGACCCTGCCGATTCACCACGATACCCCCGCGGAAATCGCCCAGCCGTTCGGGGTGAAAGCCTGGTGGAAGGGCGAGTGCGACTTGGTTCCGGGCGTGACCGCCCCCAGCATGATCCCGGTGGAGCGGGATTACCCCAACACTTACAACCGCTTCACATCCATCGGCCCGTTGCTGGAAAAACTCGGTAACGGCGGCAAGGGGATTTCCTGGAATACCGATAAGGAAGTGGACTTCCTGAAAAAACTCAATCGCACCTATAACGAGGATTCCGCACGGGATGGCCGCGCAAAAATAGAAACCGCCATCGACGCGGCGGAAATGATTCTCTCCCTGGCGCCGGAAACCAACGGTCAGGTAGCGGTAAAGGCCTGGGCAGCGCTCGGCGAAATCACCGGTCGCGACCACACTCACCTCGCCAGGCCAAAAGAAGAGGAAAAGATCCGCTTCAACGATATTGTCGCGCAACCGCGCAAGATCATTTCCTCCCCCACCTGGTCCGGGCTGGAAGATGAGCATGTGAGCTACAACGCCGGTTACACCAACGTGCACGAGTATATTCCCTGGCGCA
Organism: Microbulbifer sp. TB1203; assembly: GCF_030997045.1. Lineage (NCBI taxonomy): Bacteria > Pseudomonadati > Pseudomonadota > Gammaproteobacteria > Cellvibrionales > Microbulbiferaceae > Microbulbifer > Microbulbifer sp. TB1203. Next base: position 1,243,900 of record NZ_CP116899.1, read on the forward strand.
CCATCACCGGCCGCCAGCAGTTCTACCAGGACCATGAATGGATGCGTGACTTCGGCGAGACCCTTTGCGTCTACAAGCCGCCGGTCAATCTCAAAACCGTGGAGCCGGTGCTGAACAGGAAATCCAACGGCAACAAAGAGATCCTGCTCAACTGGATCACGCCGCACCAGAAGTGGGGCATCCACAGCACCTATTCCGACAACCTGCTGATGCTGACGCTCTCCCGCGGCGGCCCCATCGTGTGGATGAGCGAAAGGGATGCGAAGCTGGCGGGCGTGGAAGACAACGACTGGATAGAGATCTTCAACGTCAACGGCGCTATCGCCGCCCGCGCAGTGGTCTCCCAGCGGGTTCCGGAGGGAATGGCGATGATGTACCACGCTCAGGAGCGGATCGTGAACACCCCGGGAGCGGAAACCACCGGAACCCGGGGCGGCATCCACAATTCCGTTACCCGCGCAGTGATGAAGCCCACCCATATGATCGGTGGTTATGCCCAGCAATCCTACGGTTTCAATTACTACGGCACCGTCGGCTGTAATCGGGACGAGTTTGTTATTGTGAGAAAGATGAACAAAGTTGACTGGCTGGATGGCGAAGATGCCAAGGTAACAGAGGTTGCAGGGGGGGCGTCAGAGTGAAAGTAAGAGCGCAAATCGGCATGGTGCTGAACCTCGACAAGTGCATCGGCTGTCACACCTGCTCGGTAACCTGTAAAAACGTATGGACCTCCCGGGAAGGGGTGGAATACGCGTGGTTCAACAACGTGGAAACCAAGCCGGGCATCGGCTACCCCAAGGAGTGGGAGAACCAGGACAAATACAAAGGTGGCTGGGAGCGCGGGAAAAACGGCAAACTGCAACCCCGCCAGGGTGGCAAACACCGGGTGCTGGCCAATATCTTCGGCAACCCGGAAATGCCCGAGATCGACGACTACTACGAGCCGTTCGATTTCGACTACCAGAATCTGCACCAGTCACCTCAGAAAAAGCACCAGCCGGTAGCGCGCCCCCGTTCGCTGATCACCGGCGAGCGCATGGAAAAGATCGAATGGGGTCCCAACTGGGAGGAAATTCTCGGTACCGAGTTCGAGAAGCGCAAAAAGGACAAGAATTTCGACCAGGTGCAGGCGGAGATATACGGAGAGTTCGAAAATACCTTCATGATGTACCTGCCGCGCCTGTGTGAGCACTGCCTCAACCCGGCCTGCGTGGCGTCCTGCCCCAGCGGTGCCATCTACAAACGGGAGGAGGACGGCATTGTCCTGATCGACCAGGACAAGTGTCGCGGCTGGCGCATGTGCGTCTCCGGGTGCCCCTACAAGAAAATCTACTACAACTGGAAAACCGGAAAATCCGAGAAGTGCATCTTCTGTTATCCGCGCATCGAGTCCGGGCAACCCACTATCTGCTCCGAGACCTGTGTCGGCCGCATTCGCTATCTCGGCGTGCTGCTGTACGACGCGGATCGCATCGAGGAGGCCGCCGCGGTGGAAAACGAACAGGATCTTTACCGGGCGCAGTGCGATATTTTCCTGGACCCGGCCGATCCCAAAGTGCAGGAGGCCGCCCTCGCCGAGGGTATTCCCCAGGCGTGGATCGACGCGGCCCAGCAGTCACCGGTGTACAAGATGGCGATCGACTGGCGGGTGGCGCTGCCTCTGCACCCGGAGTACCGCACCCTGCCAATGGTCTGGTATGTGCCACCGCTGTCGCCGATCCAGTCCGCCGCCGAGGCCGGCCATGTGGGCATGAGCGGCGATATCCCGGACCTCAAGAGCCTGCGCATTCCGTTGAAATATCTCGCCAACATGCTTACCGCCGGCGATGAAGCGCCGGTGGAACGCGCGCTGGAACGCATGATCGCCATGCGCGCCTATATGCGCTCGGTGCACCTCGAGGGAGTGCAGGACCGCCAGCTGCTGGAGCGGGTTGGTCTGACGGTACAGCAGATCGAGGAAATGTACCGCTACATGGCCCTGGCAAATTACGAGGATCGCTTTGTCGTTCCCTCGAGTCACCGCTCCTATGCGGAAAACGCCTACGATATGAAATCCTCCTGTGGCTTCAGTTTCGGCAACGGATGCAGTACCGGAAACGATTCGGTCAATATTTTCGGAGGCAAAAACCCCGCCGTTCGCCAGGTTATCCCGGCGAAGAATGTGGAGTAAGCGGAGAAACCAATGAAAATACTTCAGCTGATATCGCACCTGTTGGACTATCCGGATGAAGATCTGGCAAAAAGCCTGCCGGAACTCACCCGCTGGGTGGAGCAGGCAGACGAACTAAATGGCGAAGTGCGGGAAAGTATCCTGCGTTTCATCGAATACCAGCGACAGCGGGATCTCCTCGACTGGCAGAGCGAATACGAGGGTCTGTTTGAGCGAGGGCGCGCCGTGTCCCTGCATATCTTCGAACATATTTATGGCGAGTCCCGCGATCGCGGGCAGGCCATGGTGGAACTGCTCAAGCACTACCGGGAGGCGGGCCTGGAGCTGTCGGAACGGGAGCTGCCGGATTACCTGCCCACCTACCTGGAGTTCTGCGCGACCCAGGAAACAGCGGCACGGGAATGGCTGGAGCAGATAGCACATGTACTGGCACTCTTGTCCGCCCGGCTCAGGCAAAAGGAATCCGTTTACGCGCACCTATTGACCGGCCTGCTGGAGTTGATCGATCTCAATGTGGATATGACGGCGCTCGCGGAGGTGGTATCCAAGGAGGAGCGAGACGATACGCCGGAAGCCCTGGACAAAATCTGGGAGGAGGAGGCCGTCTCCTTTTCCGCGGGTGGCAGTTGCGACCAGAGTATACGGCGCTCGGCTGCGGCGCAGTTTATGGGAGAGGAGCCCATCGTCTGGGCAGATGAAGGTCGGAACAGTGCGACACCTGGGTGAGGAGTAAATGATGAACTATTTTAATACGCTTTTGTTCGGGATCTATCCCTTCGTAGCGCTCACCGTCTTCCTGGTGGGAAGCCTGATTCGCTACGACCGGGATCAGTACACTTGGCGTACCGGCTCCAGTCAGCTGCTGGAAAAGAAGAAGCTGCGCCTGGGCAGCTATCTTTTTCATGTGGGAATAATCGCGATACTCGCCGGGCACTTTGTGGGCCTGCTGACCCCCAAGGCGGTGTGGCATCTACTGGGGGTTGAGGCATCCACCAAGCAGGCGCTGGCGATGATCGCCGGTGGCCTCTTCGGGGTCATCTGCTTTGTCGGCATGACCATCCTGATCCACCGCCGTTTGACCAACCCCCGTGTGCGCGCCACGTCCTCGACAATGGATATCACCATACTGCTGTTGCTGTACGTGCAGTTGATACTCGGCTTGTTGAGCATCTTCGTCTCCGCCGGGCATATGGACGGCGCGGTCATGCTCCAATTGATGACCTGGGCACAGTCCATTGTCACCTTCAATGCGTCCGACGCAGTGGCCGCGATCAGCGACGTGAACGTCATTTACAAGCTGCATATATTTCTGGGCATGACGCTATTCCTGCTGTTCCCCTTCAGCCGCCTGGTACACGTCTGGAGTCTGCCGGTGCAGTACCTGGGCCGCAACTACCAGGTCGTACGGGCGAGAGGCGCCCGTCGGGTTTGATCGGGGAATCACCTACAGGGCTGACTATGAACGGTTTACTGGCTTCAGATCGGGACGGGGACCGTCCCGATCTTCTGCAAACGATTTGTGTCAACGGTCGGGAGATATCCCCGCAACAAGTATACAGGGAGATGCAGTACCACCCGGCCGCCACGCCGGCAGAGGCAATTTTCAACGCGGCCCGCTCCCTGGTTCTGGGAGAACTTCTGAGCCAGCGCGCCCGGGCACAGGGACTCTGTGACCGGGAAACACTGCCGGGAAGTGTCGCCTTTGATACGGCGGTGGACAAGCTGTTGCAGCTGGAAGTGCCGGTTCCCAAACCCGGCCGCACCAGTTGCCTGGAGTATTACTGTCAGCACCGGGAGCAATTCACTTCGCCGCCGCTGGCCGAGGTGCGCCATATCCTGCTGCAGGCCCCGGGCGATGACGGCGAAGAAGCGCATCGCATTCGGCAGCTGGCAGAGTCCCTGTTGCGGCAGGTCGAGCAGTCTGCCGACCCACTAAAGTGCTTCGCGCAGCTTGCCGGCAGCCATTCCCGGTGCTCGTCGAAGGATTCCGGCGGCAGTCTGGGCCAGGTGGGCCCGGGGGATACGGTTCCGGAGTTCGAAGAAGCAGTGTTCGGCCACGGCGTCGGTCTGGTGTCGGAGCCAGTGGCCAGTGCCTATGGGCTGCATCTGATTTATGTGGAGCAGTTCGAGCCGGGGCGGCCATTGGGATTCGAAATGGTGAAAGAAGAGATTGCACAGCAGCTCCAGGAGTCTCTGCGCCGACGAATGATACGGGGCTACCTGCTGGACCTGGTATCCCACGCCCGCATCACGGGCATCGATTTACTTTCGATGCGGGACTGGGCGCATTGATCGGTGAGTGGCCGCACGCTTTTCCGGGAGGAATACAGATGGCAGCGAAAAATCCATATAGGCACTTACCGCTGGTCTACGCCTGCTCCGGCTGTTCCAGCGCCGCGCAGCTCACCAATGCCCTGGCGGTGCTGCTCGACCGGGAAAAAATGGCGGAAATGTCCTGCATCGCCGGCGTGGGTGGCGATGTGCGCTCACTGGTAAAAACAGCAAAGTCCGATCGCCCCAAAATCGTACTGGATGGTTGCCCGCTGCACTGTGCCAACAACTGTCTGCAACGTCACGGCATAGAGCCAGAGCTGCATATAGACCTCTCCACGGAAGGCGTACGCAAAAACATGCACGAAGACCCAGACCCGGAGGAAGTCGAGAGAATCTGGAACTCGGTGATCCTTCCCAGAATCTCCGCCCTGTCGGAGTAAACCAGCCCCTGTTGTGGCACTGCCAAGGAAAGCCCGAACAAGTCGTCATCCCGGCGAAAGCGGGTCCAGATTCCTGGCTTCCAGACTTCGCCGAAGTGACGAAAGTTTACTTGTTCGGGACCTTCCTAAATGGAGATAGTTATGGCGTCCATTCGCAAGTCCATTTCCCGCGGAGGTTACCGGCTCGGCTGCCGGCTGCTGCCGGTACTGCCCAAGTGGCCGGGTGAACTGGCTCTGATGAAGTTTCTCAACACCCAGCTGGCCGAAGAGCTGGAGGAGGGCGGGTTCGATTTTCTCGAAGGGCGGGTATTGGAGATTGCGGTCATTGATTTTCGCATCAGCCTGCGCATAGGAAAACGCGGCGCGCATTTCGTGCGCGCACCGGCGAGTGCAATTACCGATGCCACCATCGCGGCAAAAGCCGCGGACTTTCTGGCCATCGCCAGCGGCAGGGAAGATCCGGACACGCTGTTCTTTCACCGCCGGCTCAGTATCAGCGGTGATACCGAACTCGGATTGACGGCCAAAAACCGCCTGGATGCGATCGACCGGAGCCGCCTCCCGCAAAGGGCGCAGCGCTGGCTGGTGCTGATCGTCGGGGCGCTGGCAGATGCCAACGCAAAATAAATGGAAAACCTATGGAACTCATATGTCCCGCCGGCGGCCTGCCGGCACTGGAAGCCGCCATCGACAACGGCGCCGACGCCGTCTATATCGGATTCAACGATGAGACCAACGCGCGTCATTTTGGCGGTTTGAACTTCGACGACAAAAATGCGCTGCGCGCCCTGGAGCGGATACGGAGCCGCGGCCGGCGCCTGTTCGTGGCCATCAATACCTATGCGCAACCCGGCAATTTCGCCCGCTGGCAGGCGGCGGTGGATCGCGCCGCGGACCTCTCCGCCGACGCAGTCATCGTCGCGGATATCGGGCTGATGGGCTATGTCCGGGACAAGTATCCGCAGTTGCCGCTGCACCTGTCGGTGCAGGCATCGGCCACAAGCGCCACCGCCCTCGAATTTTATCGGCAGCAGTTCGGCATCCGCCGCGCGGTACTGCCGCGGGTGCTCTCGCTGAAGCAGGTGCAGCAACTGGCGGCCGGGAGCCCGGTGGAACTGGAGGTATTCGGATTCGGAAGCCTGTGCATTATGGCCGAAGGCCGCTGCCATCTGAGTTCCTATATCACCGGGGAGTCGCCCAATATGAACGGTGTTTGCTCCCCTGCCAAAGCGGTGCAGTGGCGGCCCACGGAGAGCGGTATGGACGCGCGGCTCAACGGCGTGCTGATCGATCATTTCGCGCCGGATGAACACGCGGGTTATCCCACTTTGTGCAAGGGGCGTTTTGTGGTGGAGGGCAAACGCCAGCACTCCCTCGAGGAGCCGGTGAGTCTCAACAGCATGGCGCTGCTGCCCGCGCTCAGGGAGGCGGGGATCGGCGCTATCAAGCTGGAGGGCCGGCAGCGCAGTCCGGCCTATGTGGCACAGGTGGTGCGCACCTGGCGCGAAGCCATCGACGCAGTGATGGAAGAGGGCGGTGGTTTCTCGGTAAGGGAGCGCTGGAAGGAAACGCTGGCAAAGAACTCCGAAGGCAAGCAGACCACCCTGGGCGCCTATGACCGTCCGTGGCAGTAGAGAAAATAGAGAGAAACCGATATGCAGCTGGCCCTGGGCCCCGTGCAGTACTACTGGGCACGAAACGACATCAACCAATTTTATGAAGAGATGCTGTCCACACCCCTGGACATCCTCTACCTCGGGGAAGCGGTGTGCGGCAAGCGCAAGGAATTGCGCGCGGCGGAATGGATTGAACTCGCCCATACCCTGGCCGAAGTTTCGGACAAGCAGGTGGTGCTCTCCACATTGACGCTGTTGGAATCCGGAGCGGATCTGAACTGGGTCAGGAAGGTCTGCGACAACGGAAAGCTGTTGGTGGAGGCCAACGATCTGTCGGCGATACAGCTGCTGTCGGAGGCGGGGTTGCCGTTTGCCTGCGGCCCGGCAATCAATATTTATAACCAGCACGCCCTCGCACATCTGGCTTCCCTCGGTCTGGTACGCTGGACAGTGCCGGTGGAGATGAGCGGGCGGCAATTAGGTGAGCTGCTGGATTCCTGTAAACGCAAACCCGAAGTCGAACTGTTCGCCTATGGCCATATGCCGCTGGCGTATTCCGCGCGCTGTTTCACCGCCCGGCACCTGGGGCTGGACAAAGACAACTGTGCCAACCGTTGCATCGAACATCCCCATGGACTACCGCTGGAATCCCAGGAGGGAAGTGAACTGTTTGTGATTAACGGCATCCAGACCCTGTCCGGGGAGCCGGTCAACTTGCTACGCCACTACGATCAACTGTGCGATATCGGTGTCGATAGTCTGCGCCTGTCGCCGCAGAGGCAGCAGATGGAGCAGGTGATTTCCGCCTTCGATAGCGCGCGCAGAGGCGAGCCGGATTCCGGCCTGTTGCCGCGGGGTGTTGACGGTTATTGGTGCGACCGCCCCGGCTTTGAGATTATTGCCCGCAGCGGGTGAAGTTAATGCCGAGCCGGCCGGGACACGCCGTGACATCCCTTCGCATCAAGCTTGGAGCCATTGAATTCTAAGCTGAATGGCACCAAGTTAAGCGGCCCCTGTAGGATGGGCAAAGCGTAGCGTGCCCATCAAGGCCTTGGAAGATGGGCACGCCGCTTCGCTCCTTTGCCCATCCTACAAGGGAACCTCTGCTTAACTAGCGACTGGTATAGAAAAGCGCCAGCACCGACAGCAGGGTAACTATCCACAACCCGGAAAGAATCTTCCAGAAGAGGTAGGCGCCCCGATTGCGGTAATCTTCCGGATCGTCGCGCAGGTAGTCCGGATTGGGATTACCCAGGTCGGTGATAAGCCCGTCGACCGTGTGATAGCGTTTCTCCAGGTCCATTGAACAACCCCGCTCCAGGGCGCGATCGAACCAGATGGGTATGATCGGGTTGAACTGTCGCGCACTGCGGTAGCGCAATTGCTCGTAGTCCACCAGGGAGCGGCATTCATTGATCTCTTCGCCATAGGGCAGCTCGCCGGTAAACATCTCGTAGGCGATAGTGGCCAGGGCATAAATGTCGCCCTGGATCGCCGTGTTGCGGCCCATCAGGTAGTGGGGGTCCGAATAGGAAGCGGTGCCCAGCGCTCCGGGATGTTCCAGTGGACGGAAAATTTCCGCGCTGCCCGCCACATACACGGAACCGAAATCCACGATTTTAACCCCACCCTTTCCGTCGATCATGATGTTGGCGGGCTTGAGGTCCTGGTGGATGGTTTCCCGGTCATGGAAGGCTTGCAGTCCCTCGGCGATCTGCCTGACGATACGGAATGCCTCCGCCGGTTTCGGAAAGCGGTGGCGCTCAATCCAGGTTTCCAGGGTGCAGCCTTCGATATACTCCATCAGGTAATAGAGCGCAGTTCTGGGCCGCTTCTGGCGAAATACGCGTACCACCCGCTCGCTGTGGATACGCAGGCCTATCCACTCTTCCTGCACGAAGCGGTCGATATAGTGGATATCGTCTTCGTAGTTGACCGAGGGGGTTTTCATTACCAGTGCCGACCCGGTGTGGGTGTCCCGCACCAGGTAGAGCTGGCTGCGCTGTGAAGAAAAAATTTCCCGCTCGACAGCAAAGCCATCCAGGATCATTCCCGGGGTCAGCGGCGGGGGAAAAGGCAGGCGTGCGATCTTGTGGCTGTATTCATCCAGGGTCGCATCCGGAAGGCCGCGGACCGAAACGACCACCGCTGTCAGGTTGTCGTCACTGCCGTTTTCTTCGGCGAGGCGCACCAGGGTTTCGGCCATTTCGCGCTCTTCCAGTTCTTCACGCTGCAGGATGTCCACCAGGACTTCCCAGGGAAGAAAATCGTGCACCCCGTCGCTGGTCAGTAGAAAGCGGTCGTCCCGCTCCATTGTGATCCTGCCGTAATCCACCTGCAGCCCTGTGTCCATGCCCAGGGCCCGGGACAGCATACTCTGGCGGTGCCCGAGGGCGACGCTGTGATCGCGGGTCACGCACTCCAGTTTGCCACCCCTCAACAGCTGGATGCGGCTGTCGCCAATATGGAAAAAGTGGGCAGTGCGGGACTTGAAAACCAGAGCGGAAAAAGTGCAAAGAAAACCTTTTTCCTCCCGGGAGTATTCGTGGCTGCTGCGGTAGAGTTTGCTGTTGATGGAGGCGAGCGCCCGTTGCCCCGCACGCGCGGCGGACCAGGTGTCCGGCGCGCTGTAGTAGTCGCCGACAAACTGGCTGGTGGCCATACGGCTGGCCAGGGCGCCGGCCTCGGCGGAACTGACCCCGTCCGCCACTGCGGCCAGGGCGCCCAGGTACTCCTGCAGATGCGGGTCCGCCGGCCAGTGGAAAACCGCCGAATCCTCGTTTTGCGGCTTGCTCCCGGCGCGGCTGCAAATACCCGCGGCCAGTTGCAGCCGTCCGAGTTGTTCGCTCTCTGTGGCAGTACTGTTGGTCACCGGCGCGGCCATGGAGTCGGATCACTCCACGCTGATCAGCTGCACCGTGCCATCGGGCAGCACTTCCGCGATCTTGCCCCTGGGCTCCTCGATAAACGCACAGGCGAAAACGACCAGCGCGGCGGAGGCGGCGATGATCAGGAAGAAAGTGCTGTAGTCCACATAGGACAAGGCGGTGAGATAGGTGACTGCACCCACATTGCCGTAGGCACCAGCCATGCCCGCGATCTGTCCTGTCATACGGCGTTTGATCAGTGGCACTATCGCAAATACCGCACCTTCCCCAGCCTGCACGAAGAAGGAACAGGCCATAGTCGCGAGCACAGCCAGGGATATCCACCAGCCACTGTCGATCTGGCTCAGTACCAGATAGCCGACGGCCAGCCCGGAAATCAGGAACATCAGGCTGCGGCGCCGCCCCAGCTTATCGCTGAAGTGGCCGCCGGTGGGGCGGGAGACCAGGTTCATAAAAGCGAAACCGGAGGCCAGCAGGCCCGCCTCGACTGCGCTGACACCGGAGAATGTCTCAAGGAAAAACAAAGGCAGCATGGACACCACCGCGAGCTCGGAGCCGAAGGTGACGAAGTAGGCCAGGTCGAGAATGGCCACCTGCTTGAATTGGTATTTCTCCAGCTCCGGCACGCCCTGCTGCAAGTGTTCCCTGTTTACCAGCCAGATCTGCCGGGTCTGGAAGGCGAAGAGGACTGCCAGCAATATCCACAGAATATAGGTAGTGCTCCCGGACAGCAGGCCGACGCCGGCGGGAGACAGTTTGTATGCGAGGATGGCCAGGGCCAGGTACATGGGGACGTTCATCGCCAGATAGAAATAGAGGTCTCTTTTGCTGCTGACTTCCAGTCCGCCACTCTTCCGGGGTTTGAAATAGGTGGAACCCTTGGGGGTATCGCGCGCGATGCGATAGTAGAGAAGGCCGTACAGGCCGGCGACGACACCGGTTAGTCCCAGCGCATAGCGCCAGCCGTCTTCACCGCCGAACATCAGCGCCACCGCGGGCAGGGTCATGGCACCGGCAGCGGAACCGAAATTACCCCAGCCGCCGTAAATGCCCTCGGCGAGCCCCACCTGCCGGGCTGGGAACCACTCGCCTACCATGCGGATACCGATCACAAAGCCTGCGCCCACAAATCCAAGCAGGAAGCGGAACAGGGCCAGGGCCCGGTAACTGTCTGCGGTGGCGAAACCCAGGCAGATAACGGATGACGTTACCAGCAGCCCGCTGTACACCAGGCGCGGCCCGAACCTGTCCACCAGCATGCCGATCACGATGCGCGCCGGGATGGTCAGTGCCACGTTGAGGATCAGCAGCGCCTTTACCTGCTGGCTGCTGAGATCGAAAGCCTCCTTGATAAAGACCATCAGCGGCGCATGGCTGAACCACACGACGAACGTGAGGAAAAATGCAAACCAGGTGATATGCAGTGTCTTTATCTTTGGATCGTGCCAATTAAAAAAATTTAGCCCGCTGGATGTGGTCATGATAACTCCTTTGGCTTGTCTGCCCTTTAGCCGCCAATTGTTGACGCACAGTTTAAAAGCGGGCCCGCTCCCGAACAGCGGACAGGAGTGGTAGTTTTGCCGGAAAAAAGCCTGCAAAGTGCGGTCGCCTACCTCCGCCCGGTAGTCGCGGCGAACCGCGGGGCGGCGGTGATCCCGGTGACTCCACCGGCCGCCTACCTCGTTGGTGGTAGCTGGTCCGCACTGTGTACAGCGCCGGTGTTTTTGTGGGTAGTTGGGACGGAGCGGCACGGATCAGGGGCGAGGATTGCGTAGAATTCCAGATGTAAACCGGGGATTTATCATGCAATACACCGAACAGCTCGCCGGCCGGGCTCTTGTGTCCGCCACCGCCATGTTTGCGGCCAACTTTTCCGTCTGGACCCTGTACGCGGTGCTGGGGGTATCCATTCGCGACCAGTTAAATCTGTCCGCGACCGAATTCGGCGTGCTGCTGGCGGCCCCCATGCTGAGCGGCGCCCTGTTGCGGTTTCCCGTTGGGCTGCTGGCGGAGCGGTTTTCCGCAAAGAAAATAATCCTGGCGCAGGCGTTGTCGCTTCTACCTATTCTGCTGCTGCTTCCGCGCGTTCACAGTTACTCCGGACATTTACTGGCGGGTTTGTGGCTGGGTATTTCCGGTACCGCCTTTGTCTCGGGAATCCGGTATATCAGCCCCTGGTTCGACCGGCGCCGGCAGGGCACCGCCATGGGAATATTCGGTGCCGGCAATGCCGGCGCCGCCGTCACGCTGGCACTGGCACCGGCCATTGAAAACTGGCTGGGGAGGGAGATGGTGGGGCCAGTGTACGGCGCCGCCATGTTTATCGCGATCCTGCTGTTCGCGTACTGGGCGCCGGAGGAGATACCTTACATGCGCAGCCGGCGCCGCTCCGAACTGGAATTTCACCTGCGCCCCTTATCCGAAATCAGGGTGTGGCGCTTCGGGCTCTATTACTATTTTGTCTTCGGCAGTTTTCTCGCGCTGCTGCTCTGGCTGCCCCAGTACTACCTGGATGCCTACGGGGTTTCCACGCAAACGGCGATGGCCCTTACGCTGCTGTTTGTGGCGCTGTCCAGTACGGTGCGCGCTCTGGGAGGCTGGTTTGCCGATCGCTACGGTGCCCGCGCCGTCAACTGGAGTGTCTTCTGGACCTGCCTAGTGTGCCTCTTCTTTCTCAGTTATCCGCCCACCAGCATGACCATTCACGGCATCGAGCGGGACGTGCAGATCGAACTCGAAGTGGGCATCGAACTCTTCACGCTGTTGATCCTGGTGATCGGCATCGCTCAGGGATTCGGGCGCGCCTCTGTGTACAAGATCGTCTACGACAATTATCCCCGCTATATGGGCAGCGTCGGCGGCGCCGTGGCCACGATCGGCGCCCTGGGAGGCTTCAGTCTCCCGGTCATGTTTGGTATCGCCCAGGATATTGTGGGTATTCACAGCGCCGCCTTTATGCTGCTCTACGGCGTGCTCGCGGTGTGTATGCTGGCGATGTATCTGGCCCTGCAGCGGGAGCGCGCCTTGCAGCGTCTCGAATTTGCCAGGCAGCACAATTTTCTGCACCGGGAGGACACCCCTTTCGGGTAATGCCCTCCAGCCATTTGGTATTAGCTCTGTGCACCGGCAGGTGGCAGCTCCACCGCGATGGGAAGGATGGGGCAGGTTTTCATTGTTTTACCTGGCGCTGTAACTTGTCATGCAGAATTCCCAAACAGTTGCAGAGGACCAGAGAATGATTACACAGAAATTTCCCAGCCTTGTTTGTAGCGCATTGCTGTGCGCGAGCGGTGTGGCCTCTTCGCGTGCCAGCGCCGAAGACACCGCGCAGACGTTTTCCAGTGCCGTGCAAAACGGCGATCTGGCGATCAATCTGCGCTATCGCGCGGAAAACGTCGAGCGGGACAACCTGTCCAACGACGCCACCGCATCCACCCTGAGAACGCGCCTGAGTTGGCAGAGCGGAAATTACCGCGGATTCAGCGCGATGATCGAAGTGGACGACGTAAGCGCAATAGGGCAGGAGAATTACAACTCAACCACCAACGGGCGGACCGATTATCCGGTAGTCGCCGATCCGCTGGGAACAGAGGTGAACCAGGCCTATCTGCAGTACGGCAACGGGACTTTCAAGGCTACGGCGGGGCGTCAGCGCATAGTGCTGGACGACCAGCGTTTCGTCGGCGGTGTCGCCTGGCGCCAGAACGAGCAGACCTTCGACGGCTACCGGTTTCGCTACGGGCGCGACGGCGCGCTGCAGCTGGACTACAGCTATATCTACAACGTCAACCGAATTTTCGGCGAGGATAGCGAACAGGGAAACCTGGAAGGGGATATACAGATTTTCCGCACCGGTTATCCCCTGACGGAAAATCACAAACTGGTCTTCCTGGCTGTGGATCTCCAACTGGAGCACGCCGTCGATGCCTCCAGCCGCACCCTCGCGCTGCGTTATAGCGGTGCCTTCGGGCCGGTCAAGGCGCAGCTGGGCTACGCCCGCCAGACGGAGGCCGGGGACAGCGGCCTCGACTACAGCGCACCCTATTACCTCGCTGAACTGGATACGGATTTCGGACCGGTCAATGTTCGCCTCGGCTATGAAGAGCTGGGAGCGGACAACGGAGTGGGTTTCTCCACGCCGCTGGCCACCCTGCACAAATTCCAGGGCTTTGCCGACCAGTTCCTGTCCACTCCCGCGGACGGCATCGAGGACCTGTACCTGGGCGCCGCCGGCAAGCTGGCCGGCGGGATCCTGAGTACCACTTATCACCGGTTTTCCGCAGTGGAGACCTCCACCGACTGGGGCAGCGAGTGGGACCTCGGCTACAGCCGCAAATTGACCGAACAGTTATCGGCGACGGTCAAATACGCCAGCTACAGAGCCGATGCTTACAGTGTCGATACCGACAAGTTGTGGCTGATGCTCACGGCATCCTTCTGACAGACAAAGGGAGTACCACCTTTGCCCCCGTGCAACACAATCGCCCGCTGATACACTGCAAAGAGTTTAAACACCGAGCCCCCATGCCTAAGCGCCCTGCGTATGGTGCGGGGGCCGTGGCCGGCACTGCCGGCCACCAGGGCCGCCCGGGAAACCGGCCGGCCTCCCGAAACTGGAAAGGCGTTTAATAAAGGCGTTTAATGTTAACCGATGAATTTGGGCGCAGGTTTTTTTACCTGCGTCTGTCCGTGACCGATGTCTGCAATTTCCGCTGCAATTACTGCCTGCCGGATGGCTATCAGTGCACAGGAGCGCAAGCGCGGGAAAAAACCCTGAGTGTTGCCGAGGTCCGCACAGTGGTGCGCGCCTTCGCCTCCCTGGGCACGGAAAAAGTTCGCATCACCGGCGGTGAACCCTCCCTGCGCAGGGATCTGCCGGATCTTATTGCTGCAACCAGCGGCGCCGCCGGTATTCGCCGGGTTGCCATCACCTCCAACGGCTACAGGCTCGCCAACGAAATCGACCGCTGGCGCGACGCGGGTTTGGACCAGCTCAACGTCAGTGTCGACAGCCTGGACCCGCACCAGTTCGAGCGCATCACCGGACACCACAAGCTGGAAAAAGCGCTGCGCGGAATCGAGCGGGCCCTGGAGCTGGGCGTCGAGACCAAGGTCAACACGGTGCTGCTGCGGGAACACAACCTGGGCGAATATCACAAATTTCTCCAGTGGGTCCGGGCAACGCCGGTGACCCTGCGCTTTATCGAATTGATGCGCACCGGCGATAACCGCAGTTTTTTTGCCAGCAATCACGTCTCCGGCCGCGATATCGAAAAGCGGTTGCTGCGGGACGGCTGGGAACGGCTGGCCCGCCACCGCAGCGCCGGTCCGGCGCGGGAATACCGGCACCCGGACTACGCCGGCCGCATCGGACTGATCACCCCCTACAGCAAGGATTTTTGTGCGGACTGCAACCGCCTGCGCATGTCCGCACAGGGCGCGCTGCACCTGTGCCTGTTTGCGGAGCAGGGTATCGACCTGCGCGACGCCATCGCCGGCGGCGACCACCGGGCCCTGGCGGAAATGATCCGGGCAGCGGTGAGCGGCAAGGCCGCCGGCCATCATTTGGCGAGCGGCCGGACCGGGGCGACCCACAACCTGGCGATGCTGGGAGGCTGAACCGTGGACGAAAGCCCGGTGACAAGCTGCGGCGTGGTGCTGGCCGGCGGCGACAGTTTTCTCGAGCACGCGCTGGGCCTGATGCGCGGGCTTCCACTGCAATATCAATACACCGGCGCAGTACGCGCAGGAATTCACACATTCAGTTTTTTGATTCAGGCGAAACACTTATGACACACGTTTCAGAGGAATTTATTCCGCTCAATATCGCGGTATTGACGGTATCCGACACCCGCAGCGAAGAGACCGACACCTCCGGCCAGTACTTGGCAGAGGCACTGCAGGCGACGGGACACAAACTTGCGGACAGGAAGATAGTGCCGGACGATATCTACCGGATGCGCGCCGAGGTTTCCCGGTGGATAGCACAGGAAGATATTCACGCAGTGCTGGTAACCGGTGGCACCGGCTTTACCGCGCGGGATTCGACACCGGAGGCGTTGCAGCCGCTGTTCGACAAGACCGTGGACGGCTTCGGCGAGTTGTTCCGGAAAATTTCCTTTGCGGATATCGGCAGCGCCACAGTGCAGTCCCGCGCCCTGGCGGGGCTGGCGAATCGCACCCTGATCTGCTGTATGCCGGGCTCCACCGGCGCCTGCCGCACCGCCTGGGAAAAGATACTGCTGGAGCAGCTGGACGCGCGCCACCGGCCCTGCAATTTCATACCCCACATTCGCCCCGCGCAGCCGGTGTGCGCCACCAGGGGGTAAGCCGATGGGTAAATTGACTCACCTCAATTCCCGCGGCGAAGCAAATATGCTGGACGTGACGGACAAAGCCGTGACCGACCGCAGCGCCCGCGCCGAGAGCGCCGTCAGCATGAGCGCCGAAGCTTTTGCACTGCTGGTGGACGGCAGCCACCGCAAAGGCGACGTCCTGGCGGTAGCCCGCATCGCCGGCATTCAGGCGGCAAAAAAAACCGCGGAACTGATTCCTCTGTGTCACCCACTCGCACTCACAAAAGTGAAGGTGCAGTTTGAGCTTCTACCCAATGAGAACCGGGTGCGGGTGGAAAGCTACTGCCGCCTGGCGGGCAGAACCGGGGTGGAGATGGAGGCACTGACCGCGGCGGCGGTGGCGGCGCTCACCATCTACGACATGTGCAAGGCAGTTGACCCGGCCATGTGCATAGGTCCCACGCGCCTGCTTAAAAAAAGCGGCGGCAAGCGCGGGGAGTGGCGCCGCGAAGACGCGAACGAGGCGGGCTCAATAAGGAGAGATGAATAGTGATTCAGGTTCTGTTTTTCGCCCGCCTGCGGGCCGAGCTCGGCACCGCCGAACACCAGCTGGATGGATTTTCCGGCAGTGTGGAAGAGGTGCGCGCGCAATTGTGCAGCCTGTTTCCGGATTGGCGGGCTGCCCTTCAATCCGCCGATATTCAGGCGGCGGTCAACCGGGAGATAGCCGCGTCTTCAACACCGGTGCGCGACGGCGATGAAGTCGCTTTCTTCCCACCGGTAACCGGAGGCTAGGGGGCGAGTGGATTACATCGAAGTGTGCGGGGCACCCTTTGCGGTGCCAGTCGAGTACGCGGCGCTCAGGTCGGCGAATATCTCTGACGGTGCCTGCGCCGTGTTTGCGGGTTCGGTGCGCGACTACAACGCCGGCGCCGACGTCAGCGGGCTGACGCTGGAGCACTACCCGGGCATGACGGAAGAAAGCCTGCGGCGGATAGTGGCCGGTGCCCGCAGCCGCTGGCAACTGGGGCGGGTGCGGCTGTTGCACCGCACCGGCCCCCTGGCACTGGGGGAGAATATCCTGTTTGTGGGCGTCACCAGTCCCCATCGCCAGGCGGCATTCGCGGCCTGCCACTATATAGTCGACCGCCTCAAGACGGAGGCCCCTTTCTGGAAGCTGGAATCCGGAGAGGCGGGAGACCGCTGGGTGGCGGCGCGGCAAAGCGACAGGCGCGAGTTGGAAAAATGGCGTACCGGCTGACCGCGCTGCTGTTGATACTCTGCCTGCCGTTTCCCGCGCCCGCCGCGGAGTGCCGCCTGCGGGTCGCGGTCGCGGCGAGTTTTCGGCCGGCGCTGGAATCGCTGCTGCCGGAATTCCAACGCCGCCACGACTGCGGGGTGCAGCTGAGCAGCGGGAGTTCCGGAGTCCTCTACCAACAGCTTGTGCACGGTGCTCCCTACGATCTCTTTCTCTCCGCCGACCGGCTGCGTCCCGAACTGCTGGAGCGGCAGGGGCTGCTGGTGCCGGGCAGCCGCGCCAGTTATGCCCGCGGCCTGCTGGCGTTGTGGGCGCCGGGGGGCGCCGCGCCGTCCGCCGATACTTTGCGGCGCTGGCGGGGCAGGGTCGTAATCGCCGATCCCGAACTCGCGCCTTTTGGCGCGGCGGCACGGGAGGCATTGATGTACCTTGGGCTCTGGTCGCGGCTGCGCCCGCGCCTGGCGCGTGCCGCCAACGCGGGGCAGGCTTATCTATTGCTGGAATCCGGGCACGGCGGCATCGGCTTTGTCGCGGCCAGCCAGTTGCGCGCCGCCGGTCGCGGCGGGGATTACTGGCTGCTGCCGGAGAACTGGTATCCGCCCATCGAACACCAGCTGGCAATTCCGGCTTCCAGCCGCCGCCGGGCCATGGCCGAGGCGCTTTCCTCTTATTTGCGCAGCCCGCCGGTCCAGCGCAGGCTGATGCAACTGGGCTACGGACGGGGAATTGACCGTGGATCCCAGTGACCTCGAGGCAGTGGCGTTGACCTTGCGCCTGGCCGCCATCACCACTGTGCTGTTGCTGCTGCTGGGGGTACCGCTGGCCTGGTGGTTGAGCCGGTGGCGCAGTCGCTGGCGGCACCTGCTGGAGGTGCTGGTCACCCTGCCGCTGGTGCTGCCGCCCACGGTGCTGGGTTTTTACCTGCTGCTGCTCTTCTCCCCGAATTTCCCCGCTGGCCGGTTGCTGGTCAAGGTAGTGGGCGGGCCACTGGTATTTTCCTTTTCCGGTCTGGTGGTGGCCTCGGTGATTTATTCGCTGCCGTTTATGGTGCAGCCGCTGCTGGGCGCTTTCTCCCAGAGTGGGCAGCGGTTGTCCCACGCCGCGGCCACATTGGGAGTGCCGCCGGCCGCGGCGTTGCTTCACGTGGTGCTGCCCGCCTGCCGCCCGGCGGTGATCAGTGCCTGCGCGCTGACCTTCGCC
This sequence comes from Microbulbifer sp. TB1203, assembly GCF_030997045.1. NCBI lineage: Bacteria > Pseudomonadati > Pseudomonadota > Gammaproteobacteria > Cellvibrionales > Microbulbiferaceae > Microbulbifer > Microbulbifer sp. TB1203. Next base: position 1,262,042 of record NZ_CP116899.1, read on the forward strand.
CACACCCTCGGGGAATTCGGCGTGGTGCTGATGATCGGCGGTTCCATTCCGGGGGAAACCCAACTGGTCTCCATCGCCCTCTACCAACATGTGGAGGCACTGGAGTACGGCGCCGCGCACCGCCTGGCACTGCTGCTGTTCGGGCTGTCTACCACGCTGTTGCTTGCCGCGCGCTGGCTGGCTTCGGCGCGCGGCGGTGCGGCTGCCGGGCGCAGTGCCGGCGAAGCCGCGGTGCAGGGGCCGATATGGAAATAAGTGGGGAAGGGTTGCGCGCGCGGAAGCTGGTCACCCCGCTGAACCCGGGGGCTCCCTGGGACCTGGACCTGCCCGCGCGAGGCATCGTGGGGCTCAGCGGTCCATCCGGCGCGGGCAAGAGTACTCTGCTGCAGGCTCTGGCGGGCCTTCGCGGGTGTAGCGGCGAAATCCACTGGAGCGGCATTTGCTGGCAATCCGGAAACCGGGGGCTGGCGGCTCACCGGCGTGACGCCTGTGTGGGTTTCCAGGACAGCCGCCTGTTTGCAGGAACCAGTGTGGCGGAAAACCTGGCGCTGGTGCACCGCCACAGCCGCAGACCGCTGCCGCCGGCGGAGCGGCAGCGGCTGCTGGCCGGATTCGGCGCGACGGATCTGCTCCACAAGACGGTGGAGAGCCTGTCCGGAGGAGAGGCACAGCGGGTCGCGCTGCTGCGCCAGCTGTTCAGCAATCCGGCGCTCCAGCTGTGCGACGAGGCGCTGTCGGCGGTGGACCGGCCCCTGCGCTTGCGGTTGCTGCCGCAGTTGTGGGATTTCTGGCAGCGGCACCCGGCGCTGGTTGTCTGGGCCAGCCACAGTGTCGAGGAAATCCAGCTGCTCGCCGACAGCTGCCTGTGGATGGAGTGCGGCCGCCTGCGCGGCCCGCTGCCTACCCCCCAGGTGGCAGCGCGGCTGGCCGGCGGGAAAATGCCGGAGTACAGCCGCATCGACGCGCTGGTGACAGAGCAGCGCGCGGGGCTGCTGCGCCTGTCGCTGGAGGGCCACAGCCTCTACGCCGACCGGGTGGCGAATAATTACCGGGTGGCGCAGGCAGTGCATTTCCTGCTGGCGGCCGGGGACATCAGCCTGTCTGTGGTGCACCCGGGGCTGTCCAGTGCGCTCAACTGCTTGCCGGTACGTCTCGAAAGCCTGGAGACAGTCGACGATGGTCGGATACGCCTGCTGCTGTCGACGGGAAATGCACGCTTCTGTGCGGATATCTCCGGCTTTTCCTGTGAGCGGCTGGCGCTCCAAGCCGGAGAGAGCTATTTCGCGCAGTTTAAAGCCTGTGCGCCCTTGGGGCTCTGAATCGGCAAGCTCCTGCGCGAGGCAGCTGTGCCGTATTGTAAGATCACTTCCCGGCAGCACCTGCCTCCATATTCTGAAATGGTTGGCTCATGGGCGGCTCCCTTACCGATATCTGCGCGCAGTTGAAAAACGGCGCCACGCTGAGGAAATTAACGGCGCCGGTGGTGATTCGTTTGCGAGGCACTCATTGGGTATTGAGTGCTAAGTTTGTGGACAGATGCAATACACGGTGAGAGATTACAATGAACTCAGTTAAGGGTAATCTATCTGTACCGGCCTGTTTGCCGGGAATATTATTACCAGCGGTGGCCGTTGCACACGGCGGCGCGGACGGGCACAGCGGGTTTGTCGCCGGCTTTTTACATCCTTTAGGCGGTGCGGATCACCTGCTCGCCATGCTCGCGGCGGGGTTCTGGGCAGTTCAATTGGGCGGCCGGGCAATCTGGCTGCTGCCGTCGGTATTCGTTGCAGCCATGTCGTTGGGTGGCATGGCCGGGCTGGCGGGCATGGATCTTCCTCTAATGGAAGTGGCGATTTTCTTTTCTGCGCCGGTTTTCGGTGCCATGATCGCGCTCGGCTACCGGCTGTCACTGTCTGTCGCTATTTCGCTGGTGGGATTCTTTGCGCTGTTCCACGGCTGGGCCCACGGCGCGGAAATACCACAGGCAGCGGATGCTGCAGGCTACGATTTCGGTTTTGTACTGGCCACACTGGCGCTAAACGCCTGCGGCCTCCTGCTGGGTCTGCTGGTGCGTGGCACCCGGTGTTTGTATGCGCAGCGCTATGCCGGTGGGGCTATCATCTGTGTCGCATTTCTGTTCTCGGCGGTTCACTAGCGAAGAAGGCTGCGTCGCGGTGGAAGGCTCTCGGATTAGTCAAAGCAACTCCCGCGTGCCGCCTTCACATTCGCTGACAGGGTATTTCGATCCGGTTGGTGGAGGTAGGCCAACAACACCAAGTTTTGTCCGTGCACTTCGTCGGCCGCTCGGTCCGAGGTTCAGATGAGGCATGATCACAATTGGCACGCGTTGTCGCAGGGGCAGGTGCTCTCTGAAATGGAGACGACACCAGAGGGGCTCAGCGAGGACGAAGCGCTGGCGCGGCTCGACACCCACGGCCCCAACCGATTGCCGGCGCCCCCCAGGCGCGGGATGCTGTTGCGCTTTGTGGTGCATTTCAACAATATTCTGATCTACGTGCTGCTGGGTGCAGCGCTTATCACCAGCCTGCTCGGTCACTGGGTGGATACCGCCGTGATCCTCGCAGTGGTCCTCGTCAATGCCGTTATCGGTTTCGCCCAGGAAGGCAAGGCGGAAAAGGCGATGGATGCCATCCGACTTATGCTGGCGCCGCGGGCGGCGGTGCTGCGCGGCAACCAGAGGCATACCGTTGAAGGGGAAAAGCTCGTGCCCGGCGATATCGTGTTGCTCGAGGCGGGCGACAAGGTGCCCGCCGATCTTCGCCTCCTGAAGACTTACGGTTTACAGGTTCAGGAAGCGATCCTGACGGGTGAATCCGTTGCCGTGGAAAAGCAGACCGATCCGGTCAACGCTGACGCCCCCCTGGGAGACCGCTCCTGTCTGGCCTATAGCGGTACGACTATTACCAGCGGCCAGGGTGTGGGTGTCGTGGTAGCCACCGGTGCGGCGACGGAAATCGGGCGCATTAGCGGCCTGCTCGCCGGGGTCGAGACCTTGACCACTCCTCTGGTGGAGCAGATGGGAACTTTCGCCAAGTGGCTCGCCCTTTTTATTCTGGCGATTGCCGCGCTGATTTTTGCCTTTGGGCTGTTTGTACAGCATCACGAATTTTCCGAGCTGTTTATGGCGGTAGTGGGCCTGTCGGTGGCCGCCATACCGGAGGGCCTGCCGGCGGTGCTGACCATCACGTTGGCGGTCGGAGTGCAGGCCATGGCGCGGCGCAACGCCATTGTCCGCCGCCTGCCAGCCATCGAAACCCTGGGATCGGTGTCGGTAATCTGCACGGACAAGACCGGGACCCTCACGCGCAACGAGATGAGCGTCGCTTCGGTGGTCATGCAGGGTCACCGATATACCATTGAGGGCGAGGGGTATGAACCGCTGGGCAATATAAAGCTGGAAGGCAGCCCGGTTTCCCTTCCCGACCACCAGCCTTTGACCGAGCTGGCCCGCGTTGCAGCGCTGTGTAACGACGCCGAACTCAAAAAGCGTGAAGACACCTGGACCGTCGAAGGCGACCCCATGGAAGGGGCCCTGCTGGCATTGGCCGCAAAGGCCGGGATGGACGGAGGCGAAACGCGCAATCAGTGGACGCGTACCGATATCATTCCCTTCGATTCCAGGCACAAATTCATGGCCACCCTGAACCACAACCATGAAAATCATGCGCTTATCGCAGTCAAAGGTGCGCCGGAACAAATTCTGTCGATGTGCAAAGAGCACCGTACCGAAGAAGGCGGTACCGCCCCCCTGGAGGAAACCTATTGGCGGGAGCAGGCCGACAATATTGCGGCGCAGGGCCAGCGCGTGCTGGCCCTGGCCACCAAACCGGTTGTGCCCCAACATACCGTGCTGGAGCAATCCGATGTGGAGGGTACGCTGATCTTTCTCGGCCTGGTCGGGCTGATCGATCCGCCCCGGCAGGAGGCGATCGCCGCGGTGGCGGAATGTCACGGGGCTGGCATCCGGGTAAAGATGATTACCGGTGATCATATGTCGACCGCCAAAGCCATCGGGCTGCAGATAGGCCTGCAAAGGCCTGAGAAGGCGCTGACCGGAGCAGACATCGATAACCTCGATAACACGGCATTGGGAATGGAGGTACTGGACGTCGACATCTTTGCCCGTACCAGCCCGGAGCACAAGCTGCGTTTGGTGACAGCCCTGCAGGCACACGGTATCACCGTGGCGATGACCGGCGACGGCGTTAACGACGCCCCCGCTCTCAAACGCGCCGATGTCGGTATCGCAATGGGCCGGAAAGGCAGTGAAGCTGCCAAGGAAGCTTCCGAGCTGGTACTGGCGGATGACAACTTCGCCTCTATTGCCGTCGCTGTACGCGAAGGTCGCACAGTTTACGACAATATCAAAAAGGTGATCAGCTGGACGCTGCCGACCAACGCGGGGGAAGCCTCGACCATCATCGTGGCGTTGATGCTCGGTATGGTCCTGCCGATTACGCCAATCCAGATTTTATGGGTGAACCTGATTACCGCAATCACTCTCGGTATCGCGCTCGCTTTCGAGCCCACCGAGGAGAATACCATGCACCGGCCACCTCGCCAGCGTGGTCAGTCGCTGTTGACAAGCGTGCTGGTGTGGCATATCGCGCTGGTGGGCATCCTGTTCCTTTGCGGTGTTTTCGGGATTTATACCTATGCGATTGACCAGCGGTATTCCCTGGAGTTGGCCCGCACCATGGCGATGAATACGCTGGTGGTGATGGAGATATTTCATCTTTTCTTTATCCGCAATATGTACGGAACATCGTTGACATGGAAGGCAGTGCGCGGCACCAGGGTTGTATGGATGGCGGTGATCGTGGTCACCGCCGGGCAGTTCGCCATTACCTACCTTCCTCCCCTGCAAAAAATCTTCGTCACAGAAGCCGTGCCCATTCTGGATGGAGTGATTATCGTCGGTATAGGCGCGGCTCTGTTTACCATCATCGAGATAGAGAAACAAATCCGGATACGTCTTTCCCGGCCTGTGGGTGCCAGCGATTCCCCCCAGAGAAGGGGCTTTGAAACGCAGCGTTAGTGCTTCGCGGTGTTGTTCGTCGGACATTGTCACCTATCTCCTCTCAAGTCGGGCCAGCAGATTCTACAATCTTGCATCAATAAGAGATCTGTGTAGTTGTTACCGGCCAACCAGACAGATGTATTTATGCGCAGGATTGATCCGGGTAGAGCGCCCCAACAATGCAAGAATCCGTACTGCAGGCAGAGAACCTCGATTTATTGCTCCAGGCGATTCGCGCGGAAGGCTACCAGCTGTTGGGACCGGTGCTTCGCGACAGGGCCATTGTCTACGATGAAATAGAGACTGCCGCCGACCTGCCCAGGGGCTGGACCGACGAACAGGAAAAGGGGTACTACCGGGTTGTGCGACGCGACGACGGCGCCTATTTCGGCTACGCGGCCGGCCCCCACTCGTGGAAGAAATTCCTGCAGCTGCCGCGGCGCCAGGTGTGGCGGGCACAAAAAAAAGCCGCCGGGATTCAGGTCACCGAAATTGTCGACGAGGCGCCGTCGATGGCGTTTCTGGGTGTGCGCAGCTGTGAGCTACACGCCATCGCCACCCAGGACCGGGTGTTTGTCGACGATCGATACCGCAACGACAGCTACGCCCAGAGGCGCGGAAGTCTTTTTATCGTGGCGATCAACTGTACCTCCACTGCGGCAACCTGTTTCTGCACCTCGATGAATACCGGGCCGGAGGTGACGCTGCCAAACGACCTGAAAATGACCGAGGTGATCGGCGGCGGAGAGCACTTTTTCCTGATTAGCAGCGGCTCGGAAAAAGGTGAGAAGATATTGCGACAGCTGCCACTAGAAGCGTCCGATAAACGTCACCGCAAGGCCGGGGACGATGCAATACAGCAGGCGGTCCAGCAGATGCGGGAAGGGCCGCGCAATTTCGACAGTTCGGACCTGAAGGAACTGCTGTACCGCAACTACGAGAGCCCCTCCTGGGATCAGGTCGCAGAGCGCTGCCTGTCCTGCGCCAACTGCACTATGGCTTGTCCCACCTGTTTCTGTTCCACGGTGGAGGACACCACCGATCTCAGCGGTGAACACGCACAGCGTTGGGAGCGCTGGGATTCCTGCTTTACGGCTGACTTCAGTTATATCACCGGCGGCCCGGTGCGGCCGGATACCCGCTCCCGTTACCGCCAGTGGATGACCCACAAACTGGCCACATGGTACGACCAGTTCGGTACCTCAGGTTGTGTCGGCTGCGGGCGCTGCATTGCCTGGTGTCCGGTTGGCATCGACATCACCGAGGAGGTGCAGCGTATCCAGGAGGCAGAAAAGCCGTGAAGAAAATCGTGGACCTGTTGCGCGAGCACCCGTTCTTTGACGGTATGGAAGAGGAGTACCTCGAATTTATCGGTGGTTGTGGCGAGATTATCGGATACAGTGCCGGCGATACAATCGCGGAAGAACACGCCCCGGCAGATCATTTTTTCCTGATTCGCCGGGGTAGGGTCGCTATCGAGACCTACGTGCCCGGACACGGGAGGGTGTGCCTGCAGACCCTGCAGGATGGCGATATTTTTGGCTGGTCCTGGTTGTTCCCTCCCCATCAGTGGACTTTCGATGCGCGCGCTCTGGATGAGGTCCGCGCGATTCGCCTGGGCGGCAAATGCCTACGTGAAAAATGCAATCGGGACACCGAGCTCGGCTACGATCTGATGAGGCGCTTCGCGCGCATTATGACCGAGCGGCTGCAGGCTACCCGGATGCAGATGCTGGATATCTACGGCCACCCTCTGCGGCCGGCGGGAGGGCGGTAGTGGTTCCCGAAGTGTTCCGCATCGAGCGTAGAACGGAGGAATTCCCCGGCACTTTCACCTTGCATCTTTCGCCGATCGGGCCGGGCAGGGTGGCGGGATTCCAGCCGGGGCAGTTCAGTATGCTCTACGCTTTCGGAGCCGGCGAGGTGCCGATTTCCATCAGTGGTCCTTCCGACCAGGGCAGCGGCTATGCGTATACCATCAGGACCCACGGAATGGTTACCCACGCATTGGAAAACCTTCCCGAGGGCGGGCAGTTGGGTGTGCGGGGCCCCTTCGGCACCGACTGGCCGATAACTTCTCTCGCCGGAAGGGAGATTCTGCTGATCGCCGGTGGCCTGGGGCTGGCCCCGTTGCGCCCGGTTATTTACACCCTGCTGTCGCAGGCGGGAAGCGGTGCGGCAGTGCGCCTCTTCTACGGAGCCAGAAGCCCTCGGGAAATGCTCTATCGGGACGAACTGGTTGAGTGGTCGCAAAGCATGAATGTGCAGGTAACGGTCGACCAAGCGGAGCAGGACTGGACAGGACGTATCGGCGCGGTCACCGATCCGCTGGCGGCGGCGTCCTTCGACGCCGGGAAATCTCTCGCGTTTCTCTGCGGTCCGGAAGTCATGATGCGCTTCTGTATCCGGGTATTGTTGGAAAAAGGCATGCCGCCATCGGCTATTTACCTTTCCATGGAGCGCAATATGAAATGCGCTACCGGCCACTGCGGCCACTGTCAGTGGGGCCCAAATTTTATCTGCAAGGATGGCCCTGTCTTTCGTTACGAGGATATCCGGCAATGGTTTCATATTCGCGCGCTGTGAGATTCCACCCGGGGATTTGCAATGGGTAATGCAACCCGGCCCAAGCTCGCCGTGTGGAAATTCGCCTCCTGCGACGGCTGCCAGCTGAGCCTGCTGGATTGCGAAGATGAGCTGTTGCAGCTGGCGGACAAAATGGATATCGCCTATTTTATGGAGGCCTCCAGTCAACCGGTGGAGGGCCCCTACGACCTCTCGCTGGTGGAGGGCTCCATCACCACCGCAGAGGACGAGCGGCGCATTCGCGAAGTGCGCGCACAGTCTCGCGCCCTGGTCACCATCGGCGCCTGCGCCACCGCCGGCGGTATCCAGGCACTGCGCAACTTTGCCGACGTGGAGGAATTCACCTCCATCGTCTATGCCCACCCGGAAACTATCGCCACGCTGAAGACTTCGACGCCGATCAGCGCCCATGTGCCGGTGGATTTCGAATTGCAGGGCTGCCCGATCAACAAGCGGCAATTGTTGGAAGTGATCAGTGCCTTCCTGTACCGCCGACCGCCCCAGGTGCCCCCGCACTCGGTCTGCATCGAGTGCAAAATCCGCGGCAATGTGTGCGTCTGGGTTGCCCATGGCACCCCGTGCATGGGCCCCGTCACCCACGCCGGATGCGGCGCCCTTTGCCCAACTTACAACCGCGGCTGCTACGCTTGCTACGGCCCCAAGGAGAATCCGAACACCGAATCCCTGTGCCACTGGTGGAAAACGGAGCTGGGCGCGGATAAAGCCACAGTTGTCGAGAACCTGCGCAACTTCAACGCCGCCGCGCCCGCCTTCGAGACGGCGAGCCGCCGCGAGGAGCAGGACAATGGCGAAAAGTAAAACCATCAAGGTCGACTACCTGGCGCGGGTGGAAGGCGAGGGCGCGCTCTATATTCGCTATGACGACGGCGGCGTGCACGATGTGAAACTGAAAATTTTTGAACCGCCGCGCTTCTTCGAAGGCTTTATGCGCGGGCGCGATTACCTGGAAGCGCCGGATATCACCGCGCGCATCTGCGGCATCTGCCCGGTGGCCTACCAGATGAGCGCGCTGCACGCGATGGAAGACGCCCTTGGCCTGGTGCCGACGCCGGAATTGAGCGCCCTGCGCAGGCTGATCTACTGCGGCGAGTGGATCGAGAGCCATACGCTGCATATTTATATGCTGCACGCACCGGATTTTCTCGGCTATCCAAGCGCGGTGGCCATGGCCAAAGACCACCCGAAAATCGTACAGGTCGGCCTGCAGATCAAGAAGGCCGGCAACGCGATTGTGAAGCTGTTGGGCGGCCGGGAAATTCACCCGATCAATGTGCGCGTGGGTGGTTTCTACCGCGTGCCGGCAGCGAGTGAACTGAAACCTTTGCGGGAACAGTTGTTGCAAGCCCGCGATATGGCTGCGGAAACGGTACGCTGGGCGGCGTCGCTGCCGTTTCCCAAGTTCGAGCGTTCCGCGGAGGATCAATACGAATTTGTCGCTCTCAGCCATTCGCAGGAATATCCGATGAACAAGGGGCGCATCGCCTCCACCCGCGGCCTGGATATTCCCGTCAGCGAATACGATTCCCACTTTCGCGAGGAACACGTCGAATACACCAATGCGCTGCACAGCGTGCTGGTCGAACGCGGTGCCTATTTCGTCGGCCCCATGGCGCGCTACAACCTGAACTACGATCGCCTGTCGCCGCTGGTGCGGCAGACGGCGGAAGATATCGGCTTCCCGCCATTCTGTGCCAACCCGTTCCAAAGCATAGTGGTGCGCAGTCTGGAAGTGCTCTATGCGTTTGATGAAGCGCTGCGGATTATCGATGGCTACCAGCAGCCGCAAGAGCCCTACCTGAATACCGAGCCGCGCGCGTCCACCGGCTGCGCCGCCACCGAGGCGCCGCGGGGTTTGCTCTACCACCGCTACAGCATCGACGAGCGGGGCAAAATCACCGATGCCAAGATAGTGCCGCCCACGTCCCAGAACCAGAAGACCATTGAAGACGACCTGCGCCATATGCTGCCGAAGTTCCTGCACCTGCCGGAGGACAAACTGCAGGCCCAGTGCGAGCAGGCGATCCGCAACTACGACCCCTGCATCTCCTGCTCCACCCACTTCCTGCAGCTGCACCTGGAGCGCAGTGGAAGAGTGGGGCAGTGATGGATAGCGCAGTGACGGACTGGGCAGTTATCAGCCTCGGTAACCACTTTCGCGGCGACGACAGCGTCGGCCCCTACCTTCTGCACAGGCTGCGCGAAAAGCTGGGCGACTCCGTGGACTGCATAGAAAACGGCGGCGATATGACCCGGTTGCTGGAAGACTGGACGCGCCGCCGGGTTTGCCTTGTGGATGCCATAATGGCCCATGGGCGGCAGGCCGGCGACATTATCCGCCTGAACGGTCTGGCGGAAGCGATGCCAGCCAGTGTGTGCACGACATCCAGCCACGGCCTCAACCTGGCCGAGGCGATTGAACTGGGGCGGGTTATGGGTGCACTGCCGCTGCAGCTGGATATCTACGGGATCTGTGGCGAGAACTTCACCACCAGTGCGGCCCTATCGCCGGCGGTGGAGGCCGCCGCAGCGAAAGTCGAACAGGAAATTCTGAAATCTTTAATGACGCAGACAGGAGGTCCGCCGTGCACGAGCAATCCCTGATCAAGAACCTGGTGGAAAAAATCCACCTGTTGGCCAGCAGTGAGAGCGACAGACTGGTGGCAGCCAGACTCCGCCTCGGCGCCCTTGCCCATATCTCCGCGGAACATTTGCGCGAGCACTTCGAGCGCGAAATCATCGGCACCCCACTGGAGGGCCTGCGCCTGCAGATCGAAGAACAGTCGGACATCCATCATGCCGAGGCCCAGGAAATAATACTGGACAGCCTGGAATTCGAAGACAGTCATGGCGACTGAACGCCGGCGCATCGATATCACCGGACTGGTGCAGGGCGTCGGCTTCCGGCCCTTCGTCTACCGCCTGGCCCGCGCCTGCGGCTTGTGTGGCTGGGTCGCGAATGATGCCCGCGGTGTCTGCTTGGAAGTGCAGGGCGAAGTTCTGCAGATCCGCGAATTCGCGCAAAGATTGACGGCAGAAAAGCCGCCACACGCACGTATTCATGATCTCACCAGCGAGCCGATTCCGTTGCGGGAAGAGTCCGGATTTGTGATCCGGGAGAGCGACGACAGTGCCGCGCCCTCCGCGATTGTATTGCCCGACCTGGCAGCCTGTGACGACTGTCTGAAAGAGCTGTTTGATCCCGACAACCGCCGCTACCGCTATCCGTTTACCAACTGCACCCACTGCGGCCCCCGCTACAGTATCGTCGAGCGGCTACCCTACGATCGCGCCAACACCGCGATGAAGTACTTCCCACTTTGCGAAGACTGTCGGTGTGAGTACGCCGATCCCGGGGACAGGCGCTATCACGCCGAACCCAATGCCTGTCCCGAATGCGGGCCCCAGTTGCAGCTTTGCGATCGGCGGGGGAAAACAATTGCGGTGCGGGAAAATGCTCTGCACCAGGCAGTAGTGGCAATCGATGCGGGGAGGATTGTCGCCCTGAAAGGTGTCGGCGGCATCCAGCTTTTGGTGGATGCGTCCAATGCCAAAGCGGTAAGGAAACTGCGGGAAAGGAAGCAGCGGCCCCACAAGCCCTTTGCACTGTTGTATCCGGATATCGACGCAGTGCACAGGGACTGCGATATTTCAAAGCGGGAAGAACTGCTGTTGTCCGCCCAGGAGAGGCCGATAGTCCTTCTGTCTGCGAACGGGCGGTCCAGCGCACGCATAGCCATGGAGGTCGCCCCGCAGAACCCGAACTTGGGTGCGATGCTGCCCTGTTCGCCACTGCACCATCTGTTGATGGAGTCGCTGCGGCGCCCCGTGGTTGCCACCAGCGGCAACCTGGCCGGCGAACCGATCTGCATCGACAACGACGAGGCAGTTGACCGGCTCGGCAATATCGCCGACCTGTTCCTGTTACACGACCGACCGATACTGCGTCCGCTGGACGACTCGGTGCTGCGGGTAATGGATGAGCGGCCGGTGATGCTGCGCCGCGCGCGCGGCTATGCGCCGCTACCGCTGCAACTCCCGGACCTTTCTGCCGCAGACGACGACTTGCTGGCAGTGGGTGCGGATTTGAAAAACTGCGTGGCACTCGCGCGCGGCAATATCGTCTACCCGGGCCAGCATATCGGCGATCTGGAAAATCGTATTGCGCTGGAGACCTTTGAGCGGGCTATCGACGATCTCGCGGATTTTTACCGGCTGGAACCCCGGGCTCTGCTTTGCGACCTTCATCCCGGTTACGCCTCCAACCACTGGGCGCAGAAAAAAAAGACCAAGCGTATCGGCGTCCAACATCATCTGGCCCATTTCTTTTCCTGTATGGCGGAACATGCATACCGTGGTCCCGCCTTGGGCGTTTGCTGGGACGGCACTGGCTACGGCGAGGACGGCACCGTGCGCGGCGGCGAGTTCCTGCACTGGAATGACGGTGCTGAAGTGAAACATTTCGCCAGCCTGCGGCCCTTCCCGCTGCCGGGGGGCGAGCGGGCCGTCCGCGAGCCGCGCCGATCGGCGGCAGGGCTTTTGTTCGAGTCGCTGGGAAGGGAAGCCTTTGCGCAAGAGCCGCTGCACAACTGTTTCAACAACAGCGAGATAAAAAATCTCACCAGAATGCTGGAGCGGAACATTAACAGTCCGCGCTGTACCAGTGTCGGCCGCCTGTTCGACGCGGTGGCCACCTTGCTCGGCCTGGCCACGGAAATCAGTTTCGAGGGGCAGGCAGCCATGGCGGTGGAGTATGTCGCGCAGGAATCGGACACTGCAGCCAGCTATCCGTTTGACATGGAGCAACAAGACGGCCGCTGGGTTATTGACTGGGTACCGACAGTCGTCGCGCTGATGGAGGAGGGTAGAAAGGGGACGTCTATCGCCGACAGGTCGGCCGCATTTCACAACACCCTGGCGCAGATAGTCCTGTCTGTCGCGTTAAATATCGGCGAGGAGCATGTGTTTCTTTCCGGCGGCGTTTTCCAGAACAGGCGGCTGACGGAAACTGCGGCGGCCCTTCTGCGGCGAAACGATTTCCGGGTTCACTGCCACAGCAGTATTCCCCCCAATGACGGTGGCATCGCGCTGGGCCAAATCTACTATGCCCGCTGTATGGCCGCCTGCGGAATTCAGGTCGGGGAGGGTAGCGCCCTATGTGTCTAGGTATTCCCGGCCGCGTCGAGGAGATACTCAACAGCGCACCGCTGGAGCGCAGCGCCAGGGTGAGCTTTGGCGGTATCAGCAAGGAAATCAACCTCGCCTATGTCCCCGAGGCCCGCGTCGGCGACTATGTGATTGTACATGTGGGGTTCGCGATCAGCCGCGTGCGTGAGGAGGAAGCGCAAAGGGTGTTTCGCTACCTGGAAGAAATCGGCGAACTGGGGGATTTGGGTTAGTTTATGAAATACCTGCACGAGTACCGGCAGCGGCAAAGTATCGAAAAAATCTCCGCGGAGATTGCCCGTATCACCACCAGGCCCTGGACCATCATGGAAGTCTGCGGCGGCCAGACCCATGCGATCGTCAAGTACGGCCTGCAGCAGTTCCTGCCGCAACAGGTGGAACTGGTGCACGGCCCCGGCTGCCCCGTGTGCGTGACCTCGCTGGAAATCATCGACAAGGCCATCGCCATTGCCGCCAGGCCGGAGGTTATTTTCTGCTCCTTCGGCGATATGCTGCGGGTGCCGGGTAGCGAGCGGGACCTGCTCGCGGTCAAGGCCGGGGGAGGGGATATCCGCACCGTCTACTCACCGCTGCACGCCGTGGAACTCGCGCAGCAGAACCCGGACAGGGAAGTGGTGTTCTTCGCCATCGGCTTCGAGACCACCGCTCCCGCCAATGCGATGGCCGCCTTCCTCGCCAGGAAAAAAGGCCTGCGCAATTTATCCCTCCTCGTATCCCACTTCCTGGTCCCCCCGGCCATCGAATCCATCTGCTCCGCGGCCGATTCGCGCGTGCAGGGATTCCTCGCCGCCGGCCATGTGTGCGCCATCATGGGATACGAGCAGTACCCGCCGCTGGCGAGTAAGTACCGTGTGCCCATAGTGGTTACCGGCTTCGAGCCACTGGATATCCTCGAGGGCGTGATGATGTGCCTGCGCCAGCTGGAGCAGGGCTGCTGCAGCGTGGAAAACCAGTATGCGCGGGCTGTGGAGCGGCGCGGCAATATCCCGGCGCAAGAAATGCTCGAACAGGTATTCGATATCGCCGCCCAGACCTGGCGCGGTGTCGGCACTATCGGTGCCAGCGGTCTGCGCCTGCGACCCGAGTTCGCGGCCTTCGATGCGGAGAAAAAATTCAGCCTCGACATCAGCCCGCAGATAGACAGCAGCGGCTGCATCAGCGGCCAGATAATGCAGGGGCAGAAAAAGCCCTGCGACTGTCCACACTTCGGCCAGCGCTGCCGCCCGGAACAGCCCTTGGGTGCCCCCATGGTATCCTCCGAGGGAGCCTGCGCGGCCTACTATCGATACAGCAGACAGGTCACTGCCGATGAACATTGAATGCCCCCTATCGACAGATACCGGAGAAGTCGTGCGCCTGGGTCACGGCAGCGGTGGCGAGCTGAGCCAGAAACTGTTGCGAGACTACGTCTACCCCCACTTCGACAACCCATGGATAGCCCAGGCGCACGATAGCGCGACAGTGCCGGTAAAAAACGATCGTGTGGTTTTCACCACCGACTCTTTCGTCATAACGCCGCTGTTTTTCCCCGGTGGCGATATCGGTAAGCTCGCGGTCTACGGCACTGTAAACGACCTTGCGATGAGCGGTGCCCGACCCCTGTACCTGAGTTGCAGCCTGATACTGGAAGAGGGACTGCCAATGGCCACCCTCGCCAGAGTGATGTCCTCCATGGGCGAGGCCGCGGCCGAAACAGGGATGCAGCTGGTGACCGGCGACACCAAGGTGGTGGAGAGAGGCAAGGGCGACGGACTCTATATCAATACTGCCGGTATCGGCACAATTGAGCATCCAATGGCAATCGAGCCGCGACAAATCCAGCCCGAAGACCTGATACTGCTGTCCGGTGATATCGGTCGTCACGGCATGGCGGTCATGGCCAGGCGCGAGGGATTGGAGTTCGACGGCCCACTGCGCAGCGACTGCGCGCCACTGCACGGCGCGGTCGAGGATCTACTGAACGCGGGAATTGCCGTGCACTGCCTGCGCGACCTGACCCGCGGCGGCCTGGCCACTGCACTGGTGGAGCTGGCCGAAAGTGCCGATAAAAAATTCATTGTGCGGGAAACAGTAATTCCGGTCTGCGAACCGGTAAAGGGCGCCTGCGAGATACTCGGCCTGGACCCACTTTACGTGGCCAACGAGGGGCGCTTTGTTGCCTTTGTACCGGCAGAGCAAGCCGAACTGGCATTGGCGGTCCTGGCGAGAAACCCAGTCTCCGTGGGCAGCCGGATCATAGGCGCCGTCGCCCGCGGCAACAGACCCGGGGTAATACTGCAGAACGCTCTTGGCTGCGAGCGCCTAGTGGCTCGACTGCCCGGCGAGCAGTTGCCGCGGATCTGTTGAGTGGCGGGAGTAGGGTGTTTGACTGTTTTTGGGTGAATTGACCGGCAAATACTACCTAACTTATTGTTTTTATTGTATTTTTAATCTTTAGAACTTTCATTTCAGTTTCAATGCACGCATTGCGCAATGGTTGATTTGAACGACTTCCCCGGTGAGCGATCAAAGTCGTAGACCCCATGCATATTGACGTGTGCCCAGGCAATTACCGAACCGTTAGCAATGGAATCGATGACCCTTGGCGCTGTTGATCATTTGATAGTTGGTAGTACGGTTCAATTGCTTTTGAACATTCCTTCGCAACTCAGTACTTTCCAAATAGCTCAATATATAGGAGGACTTCAGCATTTGTCCGAAGCGCGGTTCTCCTCTCTGCGAGAGCAGCTAAGTCAGGCTGTTGGTGCCTCAAGGCTTTGAGATTGATGTGGGGAGTAGTGACAAATAACGGAGCGATACCATGCCGTTCGCGCTCAACATTGGAAAAGCTGATGGAACAGGCTTGTGACAACACCTTAGGTGAAGGCAAGGGCACAACCGAACGCGATGATCTCCAGGTGGTGGATTGTTTGCGGGCGATCATCCCAGCAGGTGGCTAATACCGCTACCTTAAGCCGAAAATCAGCATATTTGTAGGATGGGCAAAGCGTAGCGTGCCCATCAAGGCCCCGGAAGATGGGCACGTCGCTACGCTCCTTTGCCCATCCTACGGCCGAAACAACGCTTAAGGTAGCGGTATTACAGCAGGTGGCTTCTAAATCAACAATGAGGAGGGTTTTCAAAGGATGCGGCCAGTGAAAAAGCTCTTAGAAACAACAAGTCAACCCCATTCTGGCGAAAATTTCCAGAATCCCTGCCAACCCTCATCTTCAGCTACGGTGAAATCGTTGCCACCGTCTCCTCCAAGCCCGTCGGCCCCGGCACCCGCCTCCGTCGACAGCCGCAAAGCACGAGCTAGTATTCAAGAAGCCCGCCGTAAACTGTCGTAACCATACATGGACACCTTTCTGCGCCATATCGCAAGCTATCTCCTGCTCGTGCCGCTGTGTCTCTCCACAGGTTGTGAGCGGACGTCGCGCGAAGACGCTGCTGCGCCCCAGAGCGCCGGCAGCGAGGAGCTCGCCTGGACGCCGGAGATACTCGGTGAGTATCCGATTGAGCTGTTCGACAACTACACGGAAACCGGCGACCTGGATGCCATCCGCAAACACGAGTAACTGCGGCTACTGGTCGATCCGAGCCGCTCCAGCATGCTCAAACGCGCGGCGACACAACAGGATGTTGAAATTGCCCAGGCACAACTGATGGCGCGGGAACTCGGACTCGCACGGCCGTGCTGCAAGTGGAAAATTTCAGCGAATTAATTCCGCAACTGAATGCCGGCAAGGGGACCTGATCGCCAACAACCTGATTGTGACCGACGCGCGGCGCCGTCAAGTGGATTTCTCGACTCCCAGTGCGGAGATCCAGCTGGTACTGGTTTCCGCCACGGGAACACCCGAGGTGGGTGATCGCGACACGCTCGACGGCAAAACGCTCAAGGTGACCGCAGGGACAGTATTCGCCGAGCGCGCCCGAGCTTTTGCCAGGCAACATCCGGGCCTTCAACTTGAGACCAAAAAAAAAAATTACATGGATATCCTGGTTGACGTCGCCAATGGCAAAGCAGATTTCACCGTCGCCGATGAGCTGTTGCTGGAGTTGGTGCAACAATTTCGCGACGATCTGAAGGCCAACCGAGTTTTTCCGCAGAAATACGAACTGGCCTGGGCCATCCGACAAGGTTCCCCACAGCTGCTCGAATCCATCAGCGACAGCGTAGAGCTTATCCGCCTGACTCGCTCCACCCGGCGATCGACCGGAGATATGGACGCGATCAAGCAGCGCGGTGTGCTGCGTGCCGTGACACGCAACCATCCCGGCACCTATTTCATGTGGAAGGGAAGAATCCTCGGGTTCGAATTCAGCCTGCTGGAAAAATTTGCCAACAAACGTAACCTGCGGCTCGAGATCGTCGTCGCGAAGCGCCACGACGACTTCGTGCGCATGCTTCAAAACGGAGACGCCGATATCGCCGCAAGCCTGCTCGCAGACACCAGACGCCGCCAGCGGAAGGGAATGGCCTTTTCGCGTCCCTATATCGAAACGCGCACCGGCATAGTGTCGCGCAGCGACGACGCTGTGAGTTCCATCCGCGAACTGCGCGGGCGAACCGTCCATGTGAGAAAATCCGGCAGTCATTACGATACCGCCCTGCGCATACAGAAACAGGTGCCTGGTCTGCAGATCAAACTGGCACCGGAAAAACTGGATATTCAGAGAATCATCGATAAGGTCGCCGATGGCGAATACGATCTGACCATTGCCGACGAAGTCTCCTACAAGCTCGAACGCGCCTGGCGCGACGACATCGCCTTTGCCCTGGACCTGCGGCAGCGCGACAACCGCTATGCTTGGATGATGCGCAAAGGCAACCGGAAATTGCGCAAGGCAGTCAACATGTTCTTTGCAGAACGCAGCGTCAACAATGCGCTGCCAGGTCTTTATACCCGCTATTTCGATCGCCCCAAGCGCACGCGCAAGGAGATCACGCAACTGGACAAGAAAGGCAATATTTCGCCTTTCGATGATCTGGTGCGCAATTACGCGGACCAATTCGACCGGCGACTGATCGTTGCCCAGATGTTTCAGGAAAGCAGCTTTGATCCACAGGCCGAGTCCTGGGCCGGTGCCCGAGGGCTGATGCAGGTGATGCCGAATACCGGCAAACAGGTTGGTAAAACGGACCTGTTCGATCCGCGAACCAGTATCAGGGCAGGCGTCAAATATCTCCATTGGCTGCACGGCAAGTTTGTCGACCGGGGTTTGACGCCGGAAAACAGTATGTGGTTCACCCTCTCTGCCTACAACGCCGGCCTCGGCCACGTGTTCGATGCCCAGGATCTGGCCGAGCAGAAAGGCTGGGACCGTAACATTTGGTTCAACAGCGTGGAGAACGCCATGCTGCTGCTCTCCGACCCGGACTATTGCGAACGTGCCCGCTATGGCTATGCCCGCGGTCGGGAGCCGTTCGATTATGTGCGCAAGATCGAGGGCCGTTTCCGTAACTATGTCAATCTGCTCGAAGCGCAGGGCCAACGGCAACAGGCGAACAAAAACACTATAGACACCGGTATAGAGCGCCCCAGTGAGAACGTCAGGATGGTCCCCACGCCAAGCGCGTGCGGGTTACCGGCAGGGTCACCTGACTCTTTTATTCCCCTCCCACGCTTACGGGGACAAATCGTCATGGACCAGTTTGGACGCCGAAGGCGCCCGCAAAGCAGATGAGCGCCAAGGATTGCATGAATCAACGGGCTAAGGGAGAGGGGGCCGACCGATCGCGGCCATGGGCCGCTCCACACACCATCGGCTGTAATAGCGTGTACTCTCTGGATGTTTTAGCTCGAAATTTAAGGGGCTGATACAGATCTGTAGGCAATAAAGATGAGCAGGTTGTTGCAGAGTGCTTTGGGGGGCAGCGAATTGATCCTAAGGGACCGGTGTGCCTGGAAGCATGTGAATCGGGCGGTACAACGCTGTAGCTCAAAGGTGCGCCCCTTCGATTGGCCGCATATTATCGCTGAATTGCAGGGTGTTGATTTACGTAATGTGGGGTGGCAACGATTACCTGTGTGCCGACGATCACATGGAGTTGAAGTAGTGGGATGGAAAAGGTGACGGCATCACTGCCGCAATGATTGCAGAATTTCATGGCGCGAGTATACCCGCGCCGACAGGCGCCGACAGGCGCCGTCAGCGCCCCGTTTTCCCTATCTTATCCAGCTTCACTATCTTGAAGCCGGTGATGCCGTACAGAACACTGAGCAGCGGGCTGATGATATTGAAAAAGCAGAAGGGCAGGTAAACCAGTGTGGGTACGCCGAGTACAGCCCCCATAAAGGCACCACAGGAGTTCCAGGGCACCAGCGGTGAGGTGACGGTGCCGCTGTCGGCTGCTAGTCTGGACAGATTCTGCGGTGCCAGCCCGCGTTTCTCAAACTCGGCACGGTAAATGCGCGTGGGCAGCACCAATGCTATGTACTGGTCGCCGGCAACCAGGTTGAGCCCGAATGCACTGGCGAAAACCGTCAGGAATAACCCTCCCGTGGACTTTGCGCGGTAGATCAGCGGGTCTACTAGCCGCCCGATCAACCCGAACTCATCCAGCAAGGCGCCGAAGGTCACCGCGCCCATGATCAGCCAAAGGGTATGCAGCATACTCGACATGCCACCGCGGGAGAGGAGCCGGTCCACGTCGGCAATGCCGGAGTTCATCTCAAAACCGTTGGCCATCGCCTGCCACACGGCGGCGACGGCATCCGCCGGGCCCAGCGAGTCGGCGCCGGCAAATTCGGCGTAGACGCCCGGCTGCAGAAAGGCGCCGAGTGCGCCCGCGAACAGGGCCGACAGCAGCAGCGCCAGGGAGGCGGGTGTCTTGCGAATGGAGAGCCACACCAGCAGTGCCAGCGGCAGCAGATTGAGGATGCCGATCGAGTAGATGCCGTTCAGCTCGGCCAGTTCCACCGCTTCCTGCATCTCACTCTGCCCCTCCGCATCCACCCTGCCCAGGCCGAGAAAGGTGAAAAGCAGGGCCGCGATCAGAAAGGCCGGCACCGACGTCCAGGCCTGATTGCGAATGTGGGTGTAGACGTCGACCCTAACCATCTGTGCGGAGAGAATCGTGGTCTCGGAGAGCGGCGACAGCTTGTCGCCGAGATAGGCGCCGGAGACCACCGCACCGGCAGCGATGGCTGGGGATACGCCGATCATCGTCGCAATTCCCACGAGGCCGACGCCGATGGTACCGGCAGTGGTCCAGGAGCTGCCGATGGACATAGCGATGGCACCGCAGATCAGGGCGGCGGCCGGGTAGTACCAGGCTGGCGACAGCACCTGAATGCCGTAGTACACCAGGGTGGGAATGGTACCGGACAGGTTCCAGGTGCCGATCAATGCGCCCACCGCCAGCAGGATAAATATGGCACTGGTGATAGACTCCATGGCTCCCCGGCCGGCCTTCTGCACAGCCTCCCAGGAGTGACCGTTCTTCACCGCGATCAGTCCCGCCACCACGCAGCAGATGATCAGCGCCGTCTGGATGGGACCGTCGAGCGCATCCATTCCAAACAGCAGCAGAGCGCCACTGATCAGGAGCGTCAGGACAATCAGCGGAATCAGTGCATCGGCGAGCGAGGGTTTGCGGATCGCTTCGGAGTCGGTTTTTTTTGTCATGGTTTATATCGGTTGTGCAGCGCTCCTAGAAGTCGATCGGATCGCGCAGGATGGGGCAGGTCATACAGTGGCCACCACCGCGCCCGCGCCCGAGTTCGGCACCAACGATGGTGATCACCTCTATGCCCTCCTTGCGCAACTGGGTGTTGGTCCAGGTGTTGCGGTCGTAGGCGAACACCACCCCCGGCCTGGCGGCCACCAGGTTATTGCCGCTGTCCCACTGCTGGCGCTCGGAGGCGTAGTGATCGCCACCGGTTTCCACCAGGCGCAGCTTCTTCAGGTTGAGCGCTTTCGCCACCACATCCACAAAAGGCTTGTCTTCCAGGGTGATATGCAGGTCCCCGGCCTTGTCCCCGGGACGGATCACCAGCGCGTGGACCCGGTCCATGATTTCCGGGTAGAGGGTGACCAGGTCCCGGTCGGCAAAGGTAAATACCGTATCCAAATGCATGGCGGAGCGCAGTTTGGGCATGGCGGCGACAATCACCTGTTGTGCTGCACCCTTCTTGAACAGTGCCACGGCCAGTTGCAATATCCCCTGACGCGAACTGCGCTCGCTCATGCCGATCAGCACAGTACCGTTGCCCACCGGCATTACATCGCCGCCTTCCACGGTTGCGAGCCCGGAATCGGTGTCCGGATCGCCCCACCAGAATTCAAATTTCTCTCTGGTGAAATCCGGGTGGAACTTGTAGATGGCGGTAGTGAGCAGCGTCTCCTCCTTGCGCGCAGGCCAGTAGAGCGGGTTCAGGGTGACCCCGCCGTAGATCCAGCAGGTGGTGTCGCGTGTGTAGAGGGTATTCGGCAGTGGCGGCAGCAGATACTCGGTGGCCCCGTGCGCCTCGCGCGCCAGTTCCATATAGTCCGAACGGGAAAATTCATCTGGCACATCCACCACCGACAGGCCGCCGATCAGGAATTCCGTCAGCTTGCGCGGCTCCAGGCTCTCCAGATAGGCGCGGGTATCCTCCATCAGGCCCAGGCCCACATTGTTTGGCGTGACCTTCCGGTCCAGCAGCCAGTCGCGCGCCTTCGGAATGGCCACGGTTTCCGCCAGCAGGTTGTGCATCTCCAGCACTTCGATATCCAGCTCGCGCATTTTGGTCATGAAATCGAAGTGGTCGCGCTTGGCGTTCTGTACCCAGAGCACATCGTCGAAAAGGAGGTCGTCACAGTTGGTGGGGGTCAGACGTGTATGTGCCAGGCTGGGGGCGCACACCATGACTTTGCGCAGTACCCCGACTTCGGAATGTACGCCCAAGGTGGCATTTGAATCCGGCTTGGCTTTGGCCATTGAAATTTCTCCACTTGAGAATCCGGTTGCGGCTACAGGGTGATGGCGCCGGTCGCGAGTGCATAAATACCGGCAATGGCGCCGATGACGATGGCCGCAAACAGGAGCTTTTCCGGCGTTGTAAATGTGGCCAGGTCTCTCTCGCGGCGCGCGAAAATAAACAGCAGGGTGCCGGGCGCGAACAGGATGCAGGCGAGAAGGACATGCCCCAGTCCGCCTGCGATGATCATGAATATCGTGTAGATGGTCGCGATCAATGCGAAGACCAGCTCCCGGTAGCGCAGGCTGGCGGGGTCGCCCGCGTAAGTCTCCCGGGTAAATGCCAGCTTGAAACCATAGGCGGCAACCAGGAAGTAGGGGATCAGGGTCATGGCGCTGGTCAGTTCCAGTGTCAGGTCAAAGGCGTACTGGGCGAAAATGGTCAGGATCAGGAATAGCTGCACCAGAATATTCGTCAGCCACAGCGCGGTGGACGGAACCTGGTTTTTATTCTCGTGGCTGAAAATTTTCGGCACCAGTTGGTACCTGGATGCGGAAAAAAGTGCCTCTGCACACAGCAGGGTCCAGGCCAGGTAGGCACCCAGCACGGAAATGATCAGGCCGACACTGATGAACACTGCACCCCAGGTGCCCACCACCGCCCGCAGTACACCGGCCATGGAGGGCTGGCGCAGATCGGCGATGTCCGGACGCAACATCACGCCGTAGGGCAGCAGGGTGACCAGGATCATCAGGCAGAGTACGCCGATAAACCCCATTACCGTGGCCCAACCTACATCCGCACGATTTTTTGCGTAGCGCGAGAAGACGCTCGCGCCCTCCACACCGATAAACACGAATACGGTGACCAGCATGGTGCGGCGCACCTGTCCCATCACATCGCGAAAGTTGTAGTTGCCGCCACCCCAGAAGCTGTCGGCGAACAGGTCTTTCTTGAACGCAAACGCCAGTATGACGACAAAAATGATGATGGGGACTATCTTGGCCACAGTCACCACTTTGTTGATGATCGCCGCCTGCCTGACGCCGCGCAGAATCATGAAGTGAATGCACCACAGGATGACCGAGGATATGGCCACCGCTGGGAGGGTGTTGCCCTCGCCGAAGGCCGGCACCGCCGCGCCCAGGGTGGACTTGATCAGGATAAAGTAGGTGGTGTTGCCCAGGCAGCTGCCGGCCCAGAAGCCGAACGCGGCCATAAAGCCGATATAGTTGCCAAAACCCTCCTGTGCGTAGGCGAAGATGCCCGAATCCAGTTCCGGCTTGCGTATTGCGAGGAACTGGAAAACAAAGGCCAGCATCAACATGCCGGTACCGGCGATC
The DNA here is from genome assembly GCF_030997045.1 of Microbulbifer sp. TB1203. NCBI lineage: Bacteria > Pseudomonadati > Pseudomonadota > Gammaproteobacteria > Cellvibrionales > Microbulbiferaceae > Microbulbifer > Microbulbifer sp. TB1203. The sequence continues at coordinate 1,285,105 of NZ_CP116899.1, forward strand.
AGCCAGGCGATGATGGCCCCGAAGGGACCGGTGGCATTGGCGAATGTGGCCGGCAGGGAAAAGATGCCCGCGCCGATCATGGAGCCGACCACCATCCCCATCATGGTGGTGCGGGTGAGGTTGCGCTGCGTCTCTGTGGCCATTGCGAACCATCGGGTTGGCAGGGTTACTCTCAAAAGTGTAGACATTTTTTGCTCGGCCAAGGCTTCCGGTGCAGCGGGATTTTCCTCGAATAGTCCCGCCAGCCGCCGCGCCGCCGCCAGTGGACGCGCTGATGGTGCGCGAACAACCGGTCATTCCCCGTTTCTAACATGTGGACCGACAAAGGCGTCGCCAGAAAGGGCAGTGACCGCCAAAAAACCTTAAACGTACCGCCAAGCGATCTCCGCTTCAGCCAACTGGACTACTTTTTAAGTCGCTCATCAATAGAGCAATCTGAATTATAGGAATCAGTATGCGGGTTAAATTGCACAAGGCAGTGTGTAAGGCCATCGGCTTTGCGCTGTCTCTGGCCGCCGCCGCAACGCAGGCCCTTCCCATTTACCAGTCTGACGAGGTGATACTGGAAATGAACGGCTGGGTCAGTCTGGAACAAATAAACACGGACGGAGAAACCTTCCTGGACGACGGCCCCTCGCGCTATTCCTTCGACCTGACGGTGCCGGACCTATACGGCGGCTGGACCGCCGGTGTCGCCATGGAATGGGGATTGCGGCTGACATCGGCGCGCCAGGACATCATCGTCTCCGGCAACCAGCAGGCGTCTCCAGGCGAGACCATAAATTCCCTCTTTCTGCGCCGCGGCAATCTGTTCGCCAGCCATGACACATGGGGCGAATTTCGCGCCGGCAAACAGTGGTCCGTCTATTACGATGTGACAAGCAAAACCGACGACTTCCGCGTGGGCGGTGGCTTCGGCAGCGGCACCTACAACTTCGGCACCGACGGCGGCCCGTCCGGTACCGGACGCGCGGACGGCGCCATCAGCTGGCGCAAGAAATTCCCCATCGGCGCCAATCACTTGCAGGTCGGGCTGCAGTATGCCGCACACACCGCCGATATTGATATTGAAGTAGAGAACGTCGTGGAGGTGGAGGGTATCGATCGCACCCTGCTGATCTGTCCCGCCGGCGAATGCGAATTCGACAATATCTACGGCGCCTCCCTCACCTATACCCTGGATTGGTACGACAACCTGTTTTTCGGCGTGGCCTACAACCACGCCGAGCTGGTGGTGGAAACCCGCAGGGGAAAGCTGTTCGATGCCACCGATCTCGCCGAACCGATACTGATCGACGACAGATTTTCCTTTGATGCCAGCCGCAATGACGAAGCCTTTGCAATCGGTATTGCCTATGGACCTTCCGCCTATCAGCCGGGTTTCTACGGCGCCGTAGTATGGAATAAATCCAGAAATCACGAACTCGCACCGCCGGGCTCGACCGAGGAGGTGGTCAACCTCTTCGACGCCGTGGGCAGCGAGAGTCTGTTCAGTTGGGGCTGGGACGACTGCCATTCCGTATACTTCGGACACAATATCCTGGAGTCGGACGACGACGAATTTGAACAGGCACTGGTAGCCGACGACGAATTCCGCCTGGCCCAGTACTACCTGGGGCTCAACTACCGCTGGAACCAGCGGGTCAACCTGTTCCTGGAGAACCGTTGGGACAACAGCAACGAAGTGGCCCAGCCAATTAGCGACGACTTTCTGGCGGTCGGCATCCGCATCGACATCTGACAAGCTCGCCCCGCTTGCAAAACGTCATTGGCTGGATTCGCCGCGGCACCTGTGCATGGAGGCTCTGACAAGTTCTTCGAGGTTGGTGGTGATGAAGCGGGGATTGGGGCAGCCCTATGTACTCGGCTTTGCCGATCCCCCGCGCTTGTGTCCAAGTGTTTAGGCAGATTTACCGTGGATTGTACCTGGCGAGTCTTTTCCGCAGGTACACCAAGTCATCCTCGCTCCATCCTTTCGGCTCGGTCAGCGCCAGCCAGGCGCGCACATAGTCGACCGGCGCGTAGCTGTGTCCGAAGCCCATCGGTGCCTCACCCGCGTGTATATCCGCCGCCAGTTGTAGCATGGTCACGATCGGATACCACTGTAGATCCGGCGAGACATCCTTTCCGCGCGGTGCCTCCATCCAGGCCGGTTTCCGGTACAGCACCTGCGGCTCGAAGAAGACCATCGGGTCGCTGGCGTGCTGCAGGTAGGCGATACGAAATGAGCCCCAGGGGACCTTCCCCTTGCGGAAACCGCCGAATTGATTACCGAAGCGCACCACACCACCGCCGCGAAATTGCGGTAACCAGGCCGGTGAGCCAGGATCGCGGTGCACCGTGATCTTCCTCCATGTGTCACTGCGAAACGGCGGCCCGGCCCAGAGAGCGCCGTCGAACGGATCATCGATAATGTCGTAGAGGTCGAAGGAGCGGTCGGAATTGAGCGCCCCCAGGCTCAGACCAAACAGGTACAATCTCGGCCGTGTCACCCTCGGCAGTTTACGCCAGTGCCCATAGATGGCCCGGAACACCGCTTCCGCCGTCTCCCGACCATAAGCAGCCTGAGTCATCAGTGCGACCGGGCTCGGCAAATAGGAATACTGGACGGCGACGCTGGCAATATCCCCGCGGTGCAGATACTCGACGGAATTGATTGCGCCGGGATCCACCCAGCCCGTCCCGGTGGGTGTGATCAGTACCAGCAGCGAGCGCTCGAAGCCGCCCAGCCGTTTCAACTCCTCGAGCGCAAGGCGGGCGCGTTCCTTCGGCCTCTCCGCCGCATTCAGCCCCACGTAGACCCGGATCGGGTTCCGGGCCTCGCCTGTCAATTCAGCGATATCGGCCGCGCTGGGTCTCAGCCCCAGATAGCGCCTGCCCTGGCGCCCCATATCCTGCCAGCTCAGGAGTGATTCGGCGCCGCCGGGTTTCATCGGGTCACCGGGTGGGGACATCTCCGGCTCAATATGCGCGTTCAGCTGTTGGTAGGAGGAATCCAGGGTGCGCAGGGCCGTCGAGATAAGAACGTCGTTGATAATCCCCCAGAAAAGCGCAAAGGCCGCAACAAGCCCCAACAACAGCGAGGCGCGCCGGGGTATAAGGTGTTCCAGTTTGCGCGCCAGAAAGAAAAATACATCCCGGAATAACCTGGCCAATGCGAGCACCAGTAAAAACAGCGCCAGAGCCGCCAATGTGACGGTGAAGGGGCGCACTTCCGAAACTTCCTCCATTCCCATCAGGGCCCTGACGGAGTTCTGCCATTTGCTCGCCTGGAGCAGAAATACCAGCGCCAGCAGCACACACAGAGCAGCGACTGTCCACTGCAGGATTCGCCGGCTTCTGTCGGCCGGCACCGGCAGGCCCAGAAAGGACCACAACCAGGATCCGAGCACCCCGACGCCATAGCCCGCCGCAAAGGACAGCCCGGAAATGCTCCCCTGAACCAGGTCACTGCGGGGGGTGAGGGAGGGAGTCAGGGAAAGCGCAAAGAATACTGCGCCGATCAGCAATCCCGGGATAGAGAAGAATTGTCCAAGTCGCATCGTGGCTGCCCGGAGAACCAGATTGACCTACAGAGTAGCAGAGGGTTGCTAGGGGTCGCCAAAAGGTGCGGGCCGCGATATAGCCCGGGCGAACATAGGCGGCGGTGATTTCGCCAGCAGCCGTTCGATGTGGCTAATTTGTATCGCCAAGTAAAGCTGACTGCCGACATGGCAAATGGAAAGGTAGGCATTCAGGGGAGAGCAGCTTCACTACTTCAAAATGTCGAATTCAAAATATCCGATACTGTTTAGTATTCGACATTAGATGTTGAAGCCTTTAGAATGGGTTTCTCTACTGAAAACCCGGACTTCAGGCCCACCCATGACTGTCTCCAAACCCGTCCCGCTGTACCCGACCTATGCCGAGCTCAAGGACTTCAGCCTCAACGACTATCCAGATCTACGGGACTTCCTGGAATCCGGCGAGTCCTGGTGGCAGTCCCACTGGCGCTGGGGCCAGGAGTTCCTGAGTTACACGGGCCGCAACAAGTCCGAGCATACCTTTACACGCTTCCGCAATGAGACCGAACGCTTCCTGTTGTGGGTGTTCCTGGTCAAAGGCATACCTATGGAGCGACTGCGCAAGGCCGATATCCTCGAGTACGCGGATTTCTGCTGGCAGCCGCCGGTATCCTGGATCTGCCTGGCCAACCACGAGAAGTTCCTGTTCAACAACGGCCGGTTTATTCAAAACCCGTCCTGGGCACCGTATAAGCTCAAGCAGCCCAAAAATAACGATAACCCAGAGTCCAAACCGGACAAGAGGAAGTACAAACCATCGCAACAGACCTTGGCCGCCACGTTTACCGGGATCATCGCTTTCTACAAGTACTTGATGAACGAGGAATATCTGTACGGTAACCCTGCACAGATTGCCAAGTCCGACTGCCGTCATTTCATTAAGGATGCACAGGTCAAGGAGATTCGGCGGTTAACCGAAGCCCAGTGGCAATATGTCTTTAATGTGGCATTAAGCCTCGCCGATGAAGATCCAATCTACGAGCGCAGCCTCTTCGTCATTTGTGCACTAAAAACCCTGTTTTTGCGTATATCCGAGCTGTCTGAACGTAAGAATTGGACCCCTGTGATGAGCCACTTTTGGCAGGACTCGGACGGGAACTGGTGGCTTAAGATCTTCGGGAAAGGGCGAAAACTGAGGGATATCACAGTTCCCACCAGCTTTATCGATTATCTCAAACGCTATCGAATCTACCGAGGCCTGAGCCCCCTGCCCTCATTGGGAGAAAACCATCCCATAGTCGAAAAAATCCGCGGCCAAGGCGGCATGACATCGCGACAGCTTACCCGCATTGTTCAGCAGGTTTTTGATAAAGCCTATGAAGCAATGCGGCTGACTGAGGGTGAGGACAGCGCACGCAAGCTAAAAGAGGCTTCCACACACTGGCTGAGACATACCGGCGCCAGTATGGAAGTTGAGCGCGGCCGCGCCTTAAAGGACCTTTCCGAGGATTTAGGGCACTCAAGTATGGCAACCACGGACACCGTATACGTACAAACGGAAAACCGTGTGCGTGCAAAAAGCGGCAAGAATCGCCAGGTAAGCTAACCAGACCTCTTCAATACCAATAAGATCAACGCGTTACGAGATCTCTTAAGCGATATCCCTGGTGCGAAGGACCAGATATCGAAGATTTTTGCAGGACAGCTTGACCAACATATGCCTCAAGGGTTATGTTTAAACCAATAACCAGGGGGTTATAGATTCAAAATGCCAAACGCCCATGACGTGCTCTTCAGAACGCTCGCCGATCCGACCCGGCGGGCTCTATTTGAACGATTGTGTCGCGAGGGAGAACAGACGGTCGGGGCCCTGACGGCTCAGGCCGGGGTCTCGCAACCAGCCGTCTCAAAGCATCTCGGCGTTTTGAAGCAGGCCGGGCTGGTGCGCGACCGTCACGAAGGTCGCCAGACGCACTATAGCGCGCAGCTGGGTGCCTTGGCCCCGCTGATCGACTGGACGAGCGAAATGGCCGGGTTCTGGCAGAGTCGCTTTGACGATCTCGAAGATCTACTGAAAAGGATGGACCAGTGAACGAAACATCGAGCGAAACACTCTCCGTTGTTGTCGAACGCGAGATGCCTTATCCGCCGGAAAAAATCTGGCGCGCGCTCACGCAACCGCACCTGGTCGAGGAGTGGTTGATGAAAAACAATTTCGAGCCAGTCCTCGGTCACCGCTTTAACCTTCACGGAGACTGGGGCGGCGTATTGGATTGCGAGGTCCTCACCGTCGAGCCGAACAAAACGCTATCCTACACTTGGAATTTTTCCCACGACGATGCGGCCTACAATCTTCAGAGTGTGGTGACCTTTACCCTCACCCCAACGAGCACCGGGACCCACTTGCGTATGGAGCAGTCGGGCTTCCGGCCGGATCAGAAGCAGGCCTACCAAGGTGCCAAGTACGGGTGGCGGGGGTTCCTTACCTCTCTGGAGGAGGTCTTGGCGCGAGTGGAACGACCCACTTTTACAGATTCTGCCAACGCACCAAACGAATAACAGTGAATTTTAAATAAAGGAAGGTGGTCCGGCCTCGACCAGCCGATTTAGACCTTTAAGGAGACAAACATGAACATTCTCTTATGGGTTCTTCAAATTGCCCTGGCCCTGCATACCGCCATCGGCGCGGTATGGAAGCTTTCCAACTCCGAGGAAACCGTGCCTTCCCTGAATGCGATTCCCCATGGAGTTTGGCTGGCGATGAGTGTGGTTGAGCTGTTTTTCAGCCTGTGTCTGATCCTGCCGGCATTTTATAAGCCGCTGGCTATCCTGGCCCCTATCGCGGCGGCCTGCATAGCCGTGGAAATGCTGCTCTTTTCCGTGTTGCATATTCTATCCGGTGACACGAATTACGGTCCTATTGTTTATTGGCTCGTCGTGGCCGCCATATGCGCGTTTGTTGCCTACGGCAGATTTGTATTAAAGCCTTTCTAACCGGCTGCCCGACACCACCGCGAGCGGGTGTCGGGCGCCCGGGAAACAATTTAATCAGGTAACAATCAATGTTCCGCTCTGAGGAGCGGCGCTATCGTCAGCTCATGCAGTATGGAATTTCCCACTGCTACGTCACCGATAGTGAAACAGGCACTGGCGGCGACTGTATCCAGATCATCCGCTCGGCGGGCCAGGTCATCAAAATGACGCATGATGGACGGTTCGCGCGGGTCCGGCAGTGAAGTCCCGGTGAGGAAGCCGGACAGAATAGCCTCCTGGCCGGGCTGGGTGTTGTAGTGCATATGCGCAAAACCGGTGCCGGTTTCCAGGGTGTGGCAGCCACTGCAGGTGTTCACAGCGAGCCCGAACAATGCTTCGTCGGTATTGGTAGCCCCCGGTGTAGCCGGCGGTGGTGAGTTGGGTATAGACAGCATTGCTGCAGGTACATTCCAGAGCAAGGGAGCTGGTGCGCGCCCGGCGAGGAAGTCATTTCCGTTAAAGAGTTCCGGCACCACATGCGTCTGCGCAACCAGGTGCATCCACTCCTGATTGACATAGTCGGCCAGCAACGGGCTGTTGTTGTGAACCTCCTGGGGTTCCTGTTTGACGGTCGTCTGCTCTAGGTGACCTCCCCCCGCGGGCAGTATGAACTCACGCAGCTCCCACTCGGGAGAGATCGGCAGGAACTCGTTGGTGCGCACCTGGCTGATCGCGCTGCCATTGGGCGCGGAGGGATTGGCTCCCGCGGCGCTGAATACCTCGGTCAGGGCCGCCAGGTCGCTGTTGTAGTTGGCCGACCCCGCCAGGGCCTTCCACTGCTGCGCCCAGTCCCGAACATTGGCACAACCGGAAATAGGCACTTTGTATTCCAGGATCAGGGTCTTGCCGAGGCTATTGCAATTGCCGTCGTGAAGCGAGAAAACAAAACGCCCTTCCCCGGCATCCCCACCGCCGTAGATGGTACTTCCGCCGCGAAGGTCCAGGCGCAGGACAATTCCCAGCAGCTTGAAGGGACTGTGCTGAGGCAATAGCGTGGCACCGGGCCCGCCACTGCGGATCTCCCATTCCCCGATCACCTCGTCGAAGACATGGCTTCTGGCCGGGACCGTCTGGCCGTTGATGGTCTGGGTTCCATTCCAGTGATCGAAAAGCGCTTTGATGTAATCGGATGTGGACGCGGTACCGTTGTTGATATTTCCCATCAATTGCCAGAAGGTCCATTCCCCGACGGGGTTGCCAACAGGCTGCTGGTTTGTGGATGAACAGGACCAGGTGCGGTCCGGGTCGGTGACCACATCCAGCTTGGTGATCATCAGTGAATCCGGAATACTGGCTGCAGCTGCGAAGTCAGGGTTCTCCGGCAGCCCCAAGGGGAAACCCTTTACCGGCAGCTGTATCGGCACATCGAACTTGATACCATCCGGACTGAACGGCAAGCTGAACCTGCGCTCTTTGCCACCGACATGCTCCATTACGGTCGCTGCTTCGTTTTCGACGAAGATGCTCTGGGTTCCTATTTGATGGCGGCCACCGGGAGCAAACAATATGCGTTCTTTACCCCTATGGAGTTCCGCATACAGACGATTGGCCTCGGCAAAAGTCTGGAAGTCGAACTCCGTCTTGATCGAGAACCATCCATCCCCCGCTCTTTCGTCTCCGCCCTCACCGTTGTCGCTGAGTGTGAAAGGCTTTCCCTCAATAATGACCTCCAGGGTTCTGCCGGGTTCTTGTAGCGGGAAGTATCCGGAAATCAATGCGATACTATCGTCCAACCGGCGCAAGCTGAGATCGGCGGGCTTGGGATTTTCCAGGGTTGTATCTTCGATTTTCTCCTGTGCTTGTGAAAGACCACTTCCCGCTAGAACAAATCCGAGTAGCAGCGACAAGAATGGATGTGAGTGGCATCTCATAGTTATTTTCTCCCAACATGGTTAACCAAAGGAATTGGTGTCAGGGAAGTGCCGTTTATTATTACTGGTTACACCTTCGGCAACCTCTTCTGGCCCGGATACCTTGCGGCACCACAGGAGGTAAGGCAAGTGTATTTTAATTTCTGGTTGTAATTCTTCTCGCAAAAACGAAGGTGGATTGCCGGCCTGATCAAAATACGATCTCAAACCTGAGCTGGTTTGTACGATTGTTCTGTTTTTAACTCAGTGACAATATGTTCAGCTACAATATCCGCCGAAATTCTTACCGCGGGGGAGAGATCCCCTCCAGTGGAAAATTCCTCGCCGCAGATCGCGTAGATATCCAATGCATGGGGAAGCATACCCAGCACTGGGGTAACCGAGGAAATCCGGTGCGTGCAGCATGGCGATATGCAATACGTGGCTTTGCCTGCTGAATCGAATCGCGCTCGGCCTCGCGATGCCTCTTAGCGGCACGTTTTAGCGACAGTAGAAAGGCCATGGCTGGCGCCTCCTCCACAACTGCGGTTATTTTCATCGGCGGATGCTTTTCTGTGCCCGCCACACCGGACGTCGCGGCAACTGCAGAAACTTTTTCCACGAGTGGGGGCCGGCGGCGTAGCCGAAATAGGCGTCGTCGTCACGGCGCTTTACCCGGTAGTAGCCCTTTTCCTGCTCGTCAATTCACCCTCGCGGCAAATCGTCGACGGAACGGATTCCATCGTAGAAAAAGGCTCTCTCCGCCAGCGTCGGGCCAAGCACCTGATAACCATCCGCGCGAATCGCCTGAATTAATCTATCAGGTCTCCCGCCTGCAAAATGAACGTTTTCATTATTTCTGGGCCATGACTGGCTCATTCCTGCGCATAAATGAATCTGTTTGGTTGGCGGGGAGCAAGGGCAAAGATCTATTATTGAGTCAGATTGTAGAATCCCGCGGCCCCGTTTGAGAGGAGATAGGTGACAATGTCCAACAACCAGTCCCATGCGGCATTATCGAGAACCGTTACGGAAAAACTACGCGACGGACGAGTGGTGACAATTCGCCCGATGGACAGGGGTGATATTGAGCTGGAGAGAGAATTCATCACCAACCTGTCGCCGGAATCCCGCCACTTCCGCTTTCTCGGCGCTGTCAGTAAGCCGAGCCAGAAATTGCTGGAGCAGCTGACCGATATCGATCATGATCGGCACGAGGCCTTTATTGCGCTTATCCAGGACGGCTCCGCGGAAAAGGAAATCGGCGTATCCCACTACGCGCTGGACCCGGACGGCAGGAGCGGTGAGTGCGCGGTGGTGGTGGCCGATGAGTGGCAGAATATGGGCCTGGGCACGCTTCTGATCAACCGCCTGATCGAGACGGCCCGGGCTCGCGGCATAGGGAGCCTCTACTCGATAGACTCAAGTGGGAATTTCAAGCTCCGGGAGGTGGCGCGCGAAATGGGCTGGGAGTGTCATACAGACCCTGGAGACCGCGCCCAGGTAATTTACAGTCTCGATCTGACCGCCGCCGCTTAGCTACGGCGCGGGCCGGCTGTGTATTGTCGTGGTCCTGGCCCTCTTCGGTGCGCACAGTGCATCCCGCATTTCCGGCGCAGCCCCGAGCCAGACATATTATCACGCCACCGACTTTGATCAGGGCCATACCGTCGGACAGCCTGTTGTAATCCGAGGGGTGTGTTCCAGTTGTCCGTGAATCTTCTCCATCTGCGCGTCAATTTCCTCCTGGGGCCGACGCCGCCGACTATAGTTGGGTCATCCTGGTCACGATATTTTGCGCACGTGGCCTAGTTCCTCCAATACCGCATTTTTATGTGGCCCGCCAGTAATTGTAAACGCCTATGTATGAAAAGGTGATCAAAAAGAACAGCGAGAACTGGGAGTTGATTCCCAACCTGCTGGATTATGACGCCGCCCGTGAAAACTTCAGCTGGGAGCACGAGCTGGAGTCGCTCGACGGCCTGCCCGACGGCGGCCTGAATATCGCCTTTGAAGCGGTGGACCGCCATGCCGCCGGCGAGCGGCGCGGGCACCTGGCGCTGCGCTGGCTGGACAGAGACGGCCGGGCGACAGACTTCAGCTACGGCGACCTGGGCCGACTGAGCAATCGCTTCGCCAATGTGCTGCGCGACCTGGGCGTAGAAAAAGGCGAGCGCGTCTTCGCTCTCAGCGAGCGCCTTCCCGCTCTCTATATCGCCGCCCTCGGCACATTGAAAAACGGCAGCGTCTTCTGCCCGCTGTTTTCCGCCTTCGGCCCCGAGCCGCTCCACTCGCGCCTGTCCATCGGCGAGGCGAAAGTGCTGGTCACCACCGAGAGCCTCTACCGGCGCAAGGTGGCCGCCCTGCGCGACTCCCTGCCGCAGCTGCAGCACTTACTGCTGGTGCGGGAAAAGGCGCAGGGCGGCCTGCCCGAAGGCACCCTGGATTTCCAGCAATTACTGGATGGCGCCACGGAAGAGTTTTCCATTGTGCAGACCGACCCCGAAGACCCGGCGCTGCTGCATTTCACCAGCGGTACCACCGGCAAACCCAAGGGCGCGATTCACGTACACAAGGCTGTAGTGGCTCACCACGCCAGTGCACGCCTGGCGCTGGACCTGCATCCGCAGGACGTCTTCTGGTGTACCGCCGATCCCGGCTGGGTCACCGGCACCAGCTACGGCATTATCGCCCCATTAATCATAGGCGCGACTATGATCGTGGACCGGGAGGAATTCGAGCCGGAGCGCTGGTACGGCATATTACGCGATCAGAAAGTCAGCGTCTGGTACACGGCACCCACAGCAGTGCGCATGATGATGAAATACGGTGCCGAACTGGCACGGCAGTTTGAGCTGCCGGCGCTGCGCTTTATGGCCAGCGTGGGCGAACCCCTGAACCCGGAGGCGGTGCTCTGGGGCCAGGAGGCCTTCGACCTGCCCTTTCACGACAACTGGTGGCAGACGGAGACCGGCGGCATCATGATCGCCAACTTTTTGAGCCAGCCGATCCGCCCCGGCTCCATGGGCAGGCCGCTGCCGGGTATCGAGGCGGCCATAGTGCGCCTGCGCGAAGACGGCGCGGTCGAATTGATAGAGGAAGCCGGCAAGGAGGGCGAACTGGCGCTGAAGCGCGGCTGGCCGTCCATGTTCCGCGGCTACCTGCATGAGGATGAACGCTACCGCAAATGCTTCCGCGGCGACTGGTACCTGACCGGCGACCTGGCGCGCCGCGATGAGGACGGCTATTTCTGGTTCGTCGGCCGCGCCGACGACGTGATCAAATCCTCCGGCCATTTGATCGGCCCCTTCGAGGTGGAGAGCGCGCTGATGGAACACCCGGCGGTGGCCGAGGCCGCGGTGATCGGTGTGCCGGACCCGGTGGCCCTGGAGGTGGTCAAAGCCTTCGTCTCCCTGAAACCCGGCCACAAAGCCAGCGACCCGCTGCGCACCGAACTGCTCGCCTTCGCCCGCCAGCGCCTGGGCCCGGCGGTGGCGCCGCGGCAGATCGAAATCGAGGACAGCCTGCCGCGCACCCGCTCCGGCAAGATCATGCGCCGCCTGCTCAAGGCGCGCGAACTGGGCCTGCCCGAGGGCGATACCTCCACCCTGGAGGGAGGGGACTGAAAGCGATGGAACAAAAACCCTCCCAGGTGAGCCGCGAACAGGGGCTGCGCTGGCTGAAGGATATGAGCCGCATCCGCCGCATGGAGGAGAAATGCGCGGAACTCTACGGCCAGGAAAAGATCCGCGGCTTTCTGCACCTCTATATCGGCGAGGAAGCAGTGGCCGCCGGCGCCATGTCGGAACTGGGCGAGGACGACGCAGTCGTCGCCACCTACCGCGAACACGGCCACGCCCTGATGCGCGGCATTTCCATGAACGCGATCATGGCGGAAATGTACGGCAAACTGGAGGGCTGCTCGCACGGTCGTGGTGGCTCCATGCACCTGTTCGACGCGGCGACGCGTTTCTATGGCGGCAATGCCATAGTCTCCGGCGGCCTGCCCCTGTCGATCGGCCTGGCCCTGGCGGACAAGATGCAAAACCGCAAGCGGGTCACCGCCTGTTTCTTCGGCGAGGGCGCAGTGGCCGAGGGCGAATTCCACGAATCCCTGAACCTGGCCGCGCTCTGGCAGCTGCCGGTGCTGTTCGTGTGCGAGAACAACCTCTACGCTATGGGCACCGCCCTGGCGCGCTCGGAATCGGTCACCGACATTCATCTGAAAGCCGAGAGCTACGGCATCTTCTCCGCGGCGGTGGACGGCATGGACGTGATTTCGGTGAACACCGCAGTATGCGACGCGGTAAAAAGAATCCGCAAAAAATCCGCCCCGGCCTTCCTGGAGATGCGCACCTACCGCTTCCGCGCCCACTCCATGTTCGACCCGGAGCTGTATCGCAATAAGGAGGAGGTGGAGCAGTGGAAGCAGTTGTGCCCGGTCGCCACCCTGACCGCGCGCCTGCGCGCGCAGCAGGTGATCGGCGAGGAGGATATCGCCGCAATCGAAAATGCCGTCGCCGAGGAAATCCAAACGGCCATCGACTTCGCCGAGGCCGGGCACTGGGAGCCGGTGGAAGACCTCATGAAAGACATCTACACGAATCGAGGTTAAGCAGAACCACCTTGTAGGATGGGCAAAGAAGCGCAGCGACGTGCCCATCATCGGCCAGTTGATGGGCACGCTACGCTTTGCCCATCCTACAGTGTTTGCGTTGAGCCTGCTTGCAGGCGAACAAAAAGGTGCCTATGCAAGTTCGCCAGTGTTCGCCTGCAGGCGAGCTCCACAAGGGGATTGCAATACAAAATGGAACGGCGATGAAAACCACCTACCGCGAAGCCATACGCGCCGCATTACGCGAAGCGCTGCAACAGGACAAGCGGGTATTCCTGATGGGCGAGGACGTGGGCCGCTACGGCGGCTGTTACGCGGTGAGCCAGGGACTGCTGCAGGAATTCGGCGAGGAGCGCATCCGCGATACGCCGCTTTCCGAATCCGCGTTCGTCGGTGCGGGCATAGGCGCTGCACTGGGCGGCATGCGGCCGATCGTCGAAGTGATGACGGTCAATTTCAGCCTGCTGTGCCTAGACCAGATAGTGAACACCGCCGCCACACTACGCCATATGTCCGGCGGGCAGTTCAGCGTGCCCATAGTACTGCGCATGACTACCGGCGCCGGCCGCCAACTGGCCGCCCAACACTCCCACAGCCTGGAGTGCTGGTACGCTCATGTGCCGGGCCTACGTGTAATTGCGCCGGCAACCCTGGAGGATATGCGCGGCATGCTGCGCCTGGCGCTGGACGATCCCGACCCGGTGATCATCTTCGAGCACAACGCCCTCTATAACCGCGAGGGCGACCTGGCGGAAGACAACAACGTTACGGATATTCGCCGCGCCGCAGTGCGCCGACAGGGAAAAGATATCAGCCTCATCTGTTACGGCGGCAACCTGCACAAGACCCTCGAGGCCGCAGAGCAGCTGGTGCTGAACGGCATCGACGCCGAGGTGATCGACCTGCGCTCGCTGCGCCCGCTGGACGAGGAAACTGTTCTCGCCTCGGTGCGCAAGACCCGCCGCGCAGTGATGATCGACGAAAGCTGGCGCAGTGGCAGCCTGGCGGCGGAAATCGGCATGCGCGTCGCCGAGCAGGCCTTCTACGACCTGGATGCACCCCTGGCACGGGTGTGCACTGCCGAAGTGCCCATCCCCTACCCCGGGCACCTGGAGCAAGCCGCGCTGCCGCAGGTGGAAACCATTGTAAGCAAAGCACAGGAGGCGATGGCGCAAAATGTCTGAGTTCCAGTTGCCGTCCCTGGGCGCGGATATGGAATCCGCGACCCTGCGCGAGTGGTTCGTAAATCCCGGCGACAGGGTAAAAAAAGGGGATATCGTCGCCGCGGTGGAAACCGACAAGGGCATTATCGATATCGAGATTTTCGAGGCCGGCACCGTGGAAAAAATCCTGGTGCAGCCGGATGAAAAAGTACCGGTGGGCACTGTGCTCGCTACCTATCGCGGCGAGGGAGAGCCCGAAGAAAAAATCGAAAAGGAAAAAGTTAAAAAAGAGATAGCCGCCGAAAGGGGAAAACCGGCCGCGCCAGAGCCTGCCGCTACGGCGCCGGCGGTCGCGATACCGGAGGCAAAGGAACGCAAGCGCATCTCCCCCGCCGCGCGCAAGCGCGCGCGCGAACTGGGCATAGATCCGGAGAAGATCCACGGCACCGGTTCCGGCGGCGCTGTCACTCTGGAAGATGTCATAAGCAGCGCCGGCCCTGCAGCGCTGGTGGAAACAGCCGTGAAAGGGGAGGAAAAAGCCGAAACCGGCATGCGCCGCGCCATAGCCGCGGCCATGGCCCGCTCGAAAAAGGAAATCCCCCATTATTACCTCTCCACCAGCATCGACCTGACCCCAGCTCTCAGCTGGCTGGCGCTGCGCAACGCCGAGCGCCCGCTGCCGCAGCGTATGGTCTACGCGGTGCTGTTGCTGAAGGCAGTGGCACGCGCGCTGGAAAAGGTGCCGGAGATGAACGGATTCTTTGTCGACGACCAAGCGCAGGTCCACAGCGAGGTGCATATCGGCGTGGCCATCTCCCTGCGCCGCGGCGGCCTGTTGGTGCCGGGCCTGCGCGACGTGCACAAAAAGGACCTGGATAGCCTGATGCCGGATTTCGCCGACCTGGTCAGCCGTGCCCGGGTTGGCCATCTGCGCAGCTCGGAGCTGCAGGATGCCACCATCACCGTCACCAGCCTCGGCGAACAGGGCGTGGAGATGGTGTTCCCGATCATCTACCCGCCGCAGCTGGCGATCGTCGGCTTCGGTTCCGTTGTCGAGAGAGTCTGGCCGGTGGACGGAAAGCCGCAGATACGGCGTATCATCAACGCCAGCCTCGGCGCCGACCATCGCGCCAGCGACGGCCACCGTGGTGCCCTCTTCCTGGCCGAAATCGACCGCCTGTTGCAGGAGCCCCAGAAACTTTGACAAGAAGAGAAACTATGACCCACGAGGAGATCAGGGCCCTGGCAGTGGAGAAGCTGTTGCAGGTGGCGCCGGACATCGATCCCGATCAGCTGGACCCGGCAGTGCCACTTCGCGGCCAGTACGATTTCGATTCCATGGACTTCCTGAATTTCGCCATCGCCCTGGGGCGGGAGTTCCAGATGGATATTCCGGAAAAGGATTACGCGGAACTGCAGAACCTGGACGGCGCCGTCGACTACTTGGCACGGAATATCGGCGACAGTGCCTCCGGGGAATAGCCTTCGTCTGCAAGCAGCCATACCAGCGCAGGCCGGTATCCAGCTCCCTGGCACCTGAATTAGCCGGCTCGGCGATCCTGCGCCAGGTTCTCCGGGCCATTCGCTTGGCGAATGCTCGCTACCGCATCCATGACTGAGTGGTCGGCCTGCGCCGGAATGATGAAATTTCCAGGGGCGAACCCTGTGTTCACCCGGCGGGCCGCGAGCCCGCGCGCTGAGCTGGAGCCTTCAGCGCTTCAGGTGAATGGCTCGGCGTTCCCAGAGGATTACTCTTTCGGCACCTTTCTCCACTCCCGAGAGCGGAGAATCCTTTCCTTCCGACCGGTAGTACACAGAATATTCTTAAAGTAATCTGCAGGCATCAATGACCACTTTATTGAGAAGGCTGCCATGCGCCAAATAGATGGTGAGCTTTTACTGGACGAACTCGGCGTCGACCATTTAAAAAATGCCTCCGCTCTCGGCGCCCTGTCCGACCAGACGATCGCCTACCTAATGAAAAAGGGACGTGTTTACGCTCTGCGCAAAGGCGAGACACTGTTCGAAGACGGTGCACCGGGAGACACGTTTTTTATCATTCTCAAGGGTTCTTTTTCTTATTATCTGCCATCGAATAATCGTAGCGAGTATATACGCGAATTCAATTTTGGGATGGAGATAGGGTTCATCAGTATGATCGCGCTAATACCGCGGCCAGGAACTGCGATAGCCTCCAGTGACAGTTATGTCTTGGAGATAACAGCAGACCTGTTCTACGCCCTGCATTATGAAAGACCTTTGGACTTCGGCGTGCTGCTGATGAACATGTGCCGAGAGTTGGCGCGGAGACTCTTGGAAAGACAAAAAAGAGACAACCGCTGATCCGCGTTGAAGCACCGGCGCCGAGCATCCGTGCCAGACTGATAGTCTATTGCCACGGCGAACCTGCGCGAACGCAGTGCTGTGGGCGAAACAACCTATAGCCGGTCGCACACCACTATATGAAGTCTCCCGACCATGAATACGCGCAAATGCGTCAATAGGTTCCACACCGCCCTGGCTGCAGCGGTAGCCCTGCTACTGGCTGCCGGCGGCCTAGCCTGGCTGCTGGGCGCATCCCCCTCGCCGGCGTGGGCTGCCGCCGTGGCACTGATGCTCGTCGTGGCGGCGATGGAAAGCCTGCGCGCCCTGCTGCACCGCCGGGCAGGGGTGGACCTGCTGGCACTGCTGACCATGGCCGGGGCACTGGCCCTGGAGCAGTATCTCGCCGGCGCCATCATCGCCTTTATGTTTGCCGGCGGCCGCTCCCTCGAGGAGTTTGCCAGCGGACGGGCGCGCAGGGAGCTGTCGGCATTGCTCGAGCGCAATCCTCGCGTGGCCCACCGCCACGGCGAATCCGGCATAGAGGAGGTTGCGGTGGAGGCCGTGTGTCCGGGGGATCTGCTGCTGGTCAAACCCGGAGAGGCGATCCCCGTCGACGCACTGCTGTTGTCCGAATCGGCTCAACTCGACGAGTCAGCCCTGACGGGGGAGTCGCTACCGCGGCGGTGCGACCAGGGCGAACAGCTGTTGAGCGGTGTCGTCAACGCCGGTGGGCCGCTGGAGCTGAAAGCGCTGAAAACTTCGGCCGACAGCACCTATGCCGGCATAGTGCGCATGGTGGAGGAAGCCCAGGCCGGCAGGGCTCCCTTCACCCGCCTGGCCGATCGCTACGCGTTGTATTTTATCCCCGCGGCACTGACCGTCGCCGGGATAGCCTGGCTGTTATCCGGTGACCCGGTGCGCGGGCTGGCGGTGTTGGTAGTAGCCACCCCCTGCCCGCTGATCCTGGCCGCGCCGGTGGCGATCATCGCCGCCATATCGCAAGCGGCCAGGCGCGGCATCCTGATCAAGAACGGCGCCGCCCTGGAACAATTGGCGAACATAGAAACCCTGCTGTTCGACAAGACAGGAACCCTCACCACGGGGCGCTCCCAATTGGTGGCTATCGACACAACACAGGGTTTCAATCCGGATGAGCTACTACGCCTGGCGGCGTCGCTGGACCAGGTGTCGCAGCACGTCACCGCGGAGACCTTGGTTGCCGAGGCCCGGCAGCGCAGTCTCGCCCTCAGCCTCCCCGAGCAGGTGCGGGAACAACCCGGCGAGGGGCTGCGCGGGCGGGTGGAGGGATACGAGGTAGCGGTCGGCAGCCTTGCCCTGGTGTTGAACGACGCCGCTCCGGATGCCTGGGCCAGGGCCGAGTTGCAGCGCATGGCACTGAGCGGCCTGTCCGCCGCCTTTGTCGGCATCGACGGCCGGCTCGCCGGTGCTCTGCTGCTGGCCGACCAGATTCGCTTGGAAACTCCGCGCGCACTGCGTGAGCTGCACCGGGCCGGTATCCGCCGCACTGTGATGCTGAGCGGCGACCGCCAGGATGTTGCCGAAACCGTTGCCGTTGCAATGGGGTTCGACTCGGTACTAGCCGAGCGCTCGCCAGCGGACAAGGTCGCCACAGTCACCGCCGAATGCCAGCGCACGACCACCGCAATGGTGGGCGACGGAGTTAACGACGCCCCCGCACTGGCCGCCGCCGATGTGGGTATCGCCATGGGCGCGCGCGGGGCCGGAGCCTCTTCCGAGGCGGCCGATGTGGTGTTGCTGGTGGACCGCCTCGACCGTCTGCCGGAGGGGCTGTATATCGCCCGCCGCGGCCGGCGCATCGCCCTGCAGAGCGTCGCATTTGGCATGGGACTGTCGGGAGTGGCCATGCTGTTCGCCGCATTCGGCTTTCTGCCGCCGGTGGCCGGGGCGCTATTGCAGGAGGGAATTGATGTAGCGGTGATTCTCAATGCGTTGCGGGCCCTGCGCGCGGACCCGGAGCGACGTGCCGAGCCGCGCCTGCCGCCGGAGTTTGTCGATCACCTGCGCACGCAGCACCTCCAACTGCGACCGGTACTGGACCGCATGGAGGCGGCGGCGAGCGCGCTCAACAGCGGGTTGCCCGCAAATTTTCAGGCCGAGCTGACGTCGGTGGCCGAAATGATACGGGAGGAACTGCTACCTCACGAGCACGAGGACGAGGAACAGCTCTATCCAATGCTCGCCGGAATGGTTCGCGGATTCGACCCCATGGCGGCCATGAGCCATACACATCGTGAGATTTTCCGCCTCGCCCGCCGCTACGACCAGTTGACGGCAGAACTCGCGGGCGACAGGCCCGGTGACTTCCAGCTACAGGAACTCAGGCGGCTCCTATTCAGCCTCGTCGCCATCTTGCGGCTGCATTTTGCCCAGGAAGAAGAACTCTACTTTACCTTGAGTGACAGCGAGCACATATAGCAACCAGGGCCCAAGTGGAAAAGTCAGCGCGGACAGCACATTCTACGTCTGTGCGCGCCGCACCGAAGTCATCCAGTTCCCGCGGCACTTCGTGAACGGCGGCGACTCGCGCCGAAAGTCGCCGGGCGCCAGATTAAGCCCTGGCGCAAAGGGGATTTTTCCCGCGCCTTGCGCTGCGATTCAAACGGCGATAGAAGCCATCCGGATTCAACCTTTGACACATACGTGTGGTTCCAGCCGCGCCACCTTGCGCGCCAGGCCCGCTGCCTCCGCGGCATCAACCACTGCACGCACGTCCTTGTAGGCACCCGGCGCCTCCTCCGCAACACCGCGCATGGACGGGCTGCGGATCTGGATGCCCCGCTCCGCCAGTTCGTCCACCAGTGAGCGCCCGCGCCACTGTTTGGTGGCCTGGTGCCGGCTCATGGCGCGGCCGGCGCCGTGGCAGGCGGAGTGGAAGGAGAGATCCGCACCCTGCTCGGTGCCGACGAGAACGTGTGATTCAGTGCCCATGGAGCCGCCGATCAGCACCGGCTGGCCCACTGCGCGCAGTGTTTCGGGAATCTCCGGGTGCCCGGGACCGAAGGCGCGGGTGGCGCCCTTGCGGTGCACATAGAGTTTGCGCTCTCCGCCCTGCACCCGGTGCGTCTCCACCTTGCAGGTGTTGTGAGAAACGTCGAACAAAAGGGTGAGGTCCGCCTTCGGCAGCACGTCCGCAAACACTTCCCGTGTCAGGTGAGTGATGATCTGGCGATTGGCCAGGGCGCAGTTGATGCCCGCGCGCATGGCACCCAGGTAGGCCTGCCCCAGTTCGGAATTGATCGGCGCGCAGGCCAGCTCGCGGTCCGGCAACTCAATCTTGTGCTGGCTCGCGGCGAGCACCATGTACTTGAGAAACTCGGTACCTATCTGGTGGCCCAGGCCGCGGGAGCCGCAGTGGATAAACACCACCACGTCGTCCACCTGCAAGCCGAATGCCGCGGCTGTGTTGCGGTCGTAAATTTCCGCTACCCGCTGGACTTCCAGGTAGTGATTGCCGGAACCCAGCGTGCCCATTTCGTCCTGTTGCCGTTTGCGTGCCCTATCCGAAACCTCCGCCGGATCGGCGCCGGCCATGCAGCCGCGTTCTTCGATATGTTCCAGGTCCTCGGGGTTGCCGAACCCCTGCTCCACCGCCCAGCGCGCGCCGCCGCGCAACATCCCCTGCATCCCCTTGGCGTTCAGGTGAATGCGCCCGGTACTGCCGACGCCCACTGGAATATGTTTGAAAAGCTGGTCGGCCAATTTTTTTTTGTGGGGCTCGATGTCGTCCACGGTAAGGCCGGTGCGCAGGCAGCGCACCCCGCAGGAAATATCGAAGCCGACACCGCCGGCGGAAACCACGCCGCCTTCATCGGGATCGAAGGCCGCCACGCCGCCGATGGGAAATCCGTAACCCCAGTGGGCGTCGGGCATCGCGTAGGCCGCCTGTACGATGCCCGGCAGGCTGGCCACGTTGGCCAGCTGCTCGAACACCTTGTCGTCCATGCCCTCGATTAGCGATTCATCGGCGTAGACCACTCCGGGCACGCGCATTTTGCCAGTGGGGTCGATGCGCCAGGCGAATTCGGATTCACGCTGAAGGGTGTATTCGCCTTTTCTCATATCGCCACCTCAGATAGAGCCCACCCTGAATCCAACCAGAGGTCAGCTTTGCCCATCCTACAGAACTGCGCCCACTTCACACATCGATTACGCACTGCGCCATCCAGCCGCCGTTCTCTTGTTCACGGACTTTCAATGCAGTGTAGGTCGCCCCCTTGGCTTCCACCGCCGGCATATGCTTCTGCCGCTGCACCGGTTCGCCCCAGGCACTGCCGCTCAACCGGTTCCCGTCCAGCTTCACCGCGAAACGGGAAAAGAGCATATTGCGCGTGGCCATTTCGTAGACCATCGCATTGATCCAATCCACCAGCAACAGTTCGAGATCGGGGGCTTCGCACTCGACGTCCACGCGCTCATCCGGCGATACACTGTCCAGTTCGGTAACGGTCGCGGTCAGTGCCAGGCCAGTCTGTTCGAAAGCTTCCTCCGGCGTCGCCCCATAGCCGCGAAGGCCCATATCGGCCTCGTGGCTGAAATGCTCCCAGCCGGTGGTCAAGGGTCAATCCCCACTATCCTGCGCTTCGAAGACGATGCGCACCCGGTGGCGCTCGCCATCGTCCCTGAACGGGATCTGCGGCCCGTCGACCTTCTCTCCATCCAGGTTCAGTTCGCGGATCGCCTCCGGGCAGCCGCCGCAGTTTTCCACTTCGATGTCATAGCTGCTCCCGCCGCGGCGCAGCGTCACGCGGTAGCGGTCCCAGGAAGGTGGCAGGCAGGGTTTTATCTCCAGGGTGTCCCCGCGGACCCGCAGGCCGAGCAGTGCTTCGAGTGCCCCGCGGTAGAGCCAGGCGGAAGCGCCGGAATACCAGGTCCAGCCGCCCCGGCCCACGTGCGGCGCCACCCCGTAGACGTCCCCGGCCAGCACATAGGGTTCGGTGCGGTAGCGCTGCACGCCTTCGGCGTCGGAGGTGTGGGTGATCGGGTTGAGCAGGTCGAACAGGTGCCAGGCGCGCCCGCTGTCGCGGAGGCCGGCGGCGGCCCAGACGGCCCAGGTGGCGGCGTGGGTGTACTGGCCGCCGTTTTCGCGGATGCCCGGCGGGTAGCCCTTGATGTAGCCGGGGTCTTTTTTCGTGCGGTTGAAGGGCGGCGCCAACAGCAGTATCTGCCGCGCCTCCTCGCGCACCAGGTGCCGGTAGGCGGACTGCATTGCCATGGGCGCTCTCTCCACCGGCTTTTCCGGGGCCAGGACCGACCAGGTTTGTGCAATCAGGTCGATCTTGCACTCGTCGCTCTTCTCCGAACCCACCGGTGTGCCGTCGTCGTAGTAGGCGCGCCGGTACCAGGCGCCGTCCCAGCCGTTTTCCTCCACCTGCTGCTTGAGATTCTCGCCCAGTTCGCGGTAGTGGTCGGCCAGGGCGCCGTCGCCCATATGCTCGCACAGGGGCGCCATATCCCGGCAGACCCGCACCAGGAACCAGCCCAGCCAAACGCTCTCACCGCGCCCGGTGGTACTGATGCGGTTGAAGCCGTCGTTCCAGTCGCCGTTGCCGATCACCGGCAGGCCATGGGGGCCCACCGCGCCGGCGCGCTCTATGGCCCGGCAGCAGTGTTCGTAAAGGGAGCCGGTTTCCGCGCTGGTTTCGTATTCCGTGTAGCGTTCATTTTCGTCCTTTTCCAGGGGAGGCCCCTGCAGGTAGCTGACCCACTCCTCCAGGATCGAGTAGTCCCCGGTGGTGCGGATGTACTCCGCGGTGACAAACGGCAGCCACAGCAGGTCGTCGGAACATCGGGTACGCACGCCCCGTAAGGGATTCTCGTGCCACCAGTGCAGCACATCACCGTCCTGGAACTGCCGGGAAGCGGCGCGCAGGATATGCTCCCGGGTCCACTCTGGGTGCGTCCACAGCAGCCCCTGCACATCCTGCAGTTGGTCGCGGAAACCGAAGGCACCGCTGGACTGGTAGTAGCCGCTGCGCCCCCAGAGCCGGCAGGCCAGTGTCTGGTAGGGTAGCCAGCGGTTCACAAGCAGGTCTGTGGCCTTGTCCGGCGTCTCGATTTGCACGCTGCCCAGGTATTCTTCCCAGAATCCTTCAGCATCCTCGCGGGCCGCTTCCGCCCGCTGCGGATCGCTGAAATTCTCGGCCAACTCCAGGGCCAGCTTGCGGTCGGCGCCCTCTCCCAGCACGAAATAGATCTGCTCCGTGGCGCCGGGCTCCAGGTCGATATGCACCTGATAGGCCGCGCAGGGATCGCCGCCGTGGTCCACCTCGCCGGAAAGGCCGATGCAGAACATGGCTGCGGGAGCATGAAGCCCGCCGGATTTCCCCAGGAATTCCGTGCGGTCGGTGGTCAGGCCGTGGACCGGCAGGCTTGCGGCGAGAAATGCCACGCCGGCGTCGGCATCGCGGGTGAAGGTGTTGCGTGCCAACAGCACTTCACTGTGGGATTCAAATTCGCTGACGATATAGGGCCAGGTGCCCGCCCGGGTCAGCCCCAGGACCCACTCCACGTAATAGGTGGCGGTGATACGCCGCGGCCGGTCCCAGCTGTTGGTCAGGGTCAGGCGACCGATCTTGACCGGCGCCTCCCGATGCACGAAGACCCGCCAGGCCTGTTCCATGCCGTGGCTGTTGTGCCGGTATTCGGTGTAGCCGGCACCGTGGCGCACCTGGTAGGGAGCATCTGCGGGGCGCGGCGCCGGTGTCGGCGACCACACCTCGGCGGTCTCCTCGTCGCGCAGGTAAAGGACCTCGCCACTGGGGTCGCGCACCGGATCGTTTTGCCAGGCGGTCAGGCGGTGCTCGCCGCTGTTGCCGGACCAGGTGCAGCAAGAACCCGCTTCTGTCACCAGGCAGCCGAAAGAGGGATTGGCGATTACGTTGACCCAGGGCGCGGGCGGACGCTGTCCCCTCTCCAGGTGCAGCACGTATTCCCTGCCGTCGGCGCTGAAGCCGCCGATGCCGTTGTCGAACAGCAGGTCCTCCGGCCGCTCCAATTCCGGCGTGGGCTGCGGCTCGTAGTCCGCAGGGCGCACCGGCACGAAGGGGGGCAAGTGCTGGGGCACTCCGGAGGCGGCGATCTGCGCCGAGACCGGGCCGGCAGCGGAATCCAGTACAACCCGCGCCGCGGCCATCAGCCGCTCCCGCTCCTCCCCGGGCAGCTCCCGCCCGGGGACAATAAATACCGAGCCGTTCAGTTTGCGCAGGGTCCTGCCGCGGACATCGGTACTGATATATTGCAGCCGGTCCCGGGTGTTCTGTTCGTAGCCGGCGGAATCCTCATCGATGATCACCAGGTCGATGGCTATCCCCCGGCCGCACCAGTAGGTGTGTGCCTGGAGGATGGGCTCGGCGAAGGCAACCTCCCCGGAGCTCTGGATCTGCAGCAGCAGGATCGGGTTATCGCCAGAGATCCCCCGGCTCCACAGGCTGGATTGCAATTGCCGGCTGCGGCCGAGTATCCGGGAGGGTGCGCGCACGCTGCTGTCCGGCGAGAGCAGCGCTGACAGCAACTCCATCATCCAGCGCAGGTTACCCGACGCCATGCGCAGGTTCTGCAGTTCGTGCTCCGATTGCATGCGCGCCAGGTCGAAAATCCAATGCACCTGGGGCAGTGAGCGGCGGGAGCGCAGTACCGCCATCAGTTCCTGCCGGGATTTGCTGACCCCGGTCAGGTAGGCGACTTCAATTTCCGACTGCGCCGGCACGGTAAGCTCCACACCGGTGGCGATCACCGGATCGAGGACCGCGCCGGTGGTGCCACTGAAGCCCGCCAGCCCCTTCTGCAGGGCCTGGGGGCGCGCCGGGGAGCCGCCGCGCCCGAGGAAACGCCAGCGGTCCGTTTCCCAGGCAAGCCTGTGTTTCACCCCCGGCTGTACCAGCACGCTGTGGCCCAGGTAGATGGGTTTCTCCTCGCTGCTGCGCGGCCGGCGCCGGTAGAGCATGGTCTGCTCCTCCGGCAGGTGGTGGCTCTCCACGAAAAGTTTGGCGAAAGCCGGATGGCGGCGGTCCTCCTGTTCCGGAGCCAGCACCACTTCCGCATAGGTGCCCAGCAGCAGCCGGCGCGGTCGCGCACTCTCGTTCTTGATGATCAGCCGGCGGACCTCCAGGTCGTGCTGGGAGCTGATGGCGATGCGCAGGCGGCAGAACAGCTCGGACTCCCGCCGCTGGTACTCGGTGCAGTGGGGCGCGAAGCTGGCGGCGCACAGGCTGGTATCCGCGCCACAGGGGTCCAGGCCGATGGAAAAGAGAGTCCCCTTGTCCAGGTCGCGAACATAGCACCAGTGCCCGAACTGCTCCCTGGTGGGGTCCGGCTGCCAGCGGGTCAGGGCGATGTTGTGCCAGTAGCTGCCGCCGCCGCCTTCGGCGCTGTTGATCAGGGTGTAGTGGCCATTGGATAACAGGTTGTACTGCGGACGCGCCCCGTGCAGGCTCGCCCACCAGCTCTCCAGGGGCACCGCCGGGTGGAAACCGCGGACAGCCCCGGGGCGGCTCCAGGGTATCGGTGCCGCGGGCGCCGAGGGGATGCGTTCGTGCAGCAGCGGCGTCAGGCCGGCGATGCGCGGTTCCCGGTGAAAACGCCGCAGCATGATGTCAGCGTGAAAGAAATTATTCAGGGCCAGCATGATCATGCCCTGGTGGTGGCTCATATAAGAGCGCACGGTGCGCGCCCTGCGCGGCGCGGCCTTGGCGGTGCGACCGAAGTCGATCGCCTCGTACAGACCGTACTGGCCGTAGCCGCCGTGGGTGCGCAATCCGCGCAGGTTGTCCACCACAGCCGCGGCGTCGAAAGGCAACGCCATCATCGACGAATAGGGGGAGATCACCAGGCGATCGCCCAGGTCCCGACGAAAGCCGATGCCCGGCACCCCAAAGGCCCGGTACTGGTAGTGCAGGTGGGTATCGAGCTGGTAGTAGCCGGATTCGGAAATCCCCCAGGGCAGTCCCAGCCGCCGGGTAAAATCTCGGTGAACGTCGATGGCGTTGCGGCAGGCCTTCGCTATCAGGCTGTGGTCCGGGGTCTCCATCAGCAGGCGGGGCATCAGGTATTCGAACAGGGTGGCGCTCCAGGACATCAGCACCACCTTCCCCTTCAGTCGCCGGAAGGGACGCTCCAGGTGCAGCCAGTGCTGGCTGGGGACATCCCCCTTGGCCACGGCGATGAAACCGGCCAGGCGCGATTCCGAGGCCAGCAAGTCGTAGTAATTGGGATCGAGGCTGGCGTCGGTGACGTTGTAGCCGATGCGAAACAGGTGGCGGTCCCGGTCGTAGAGAAAACCGAACTCCATCTCCTGCACCCAGTTGCGGGCCCGCGTGGCCAGCCCGCGCAGTTCCCCCGCGCGCTTGTCCGCATGTTCGCGGGTGGATTGCAATGCGGCCCGCAATTCCCTGTTCCAGTCTTCTGCTTGTCGGCGCTGTTCCTGCGAAATATCCGAGTCCGCCAGAGCGGCCTCGAGCCGCTCGAGGATCTCTTCCGCCTCCCAGCAGCGCTCGGCGAGTTTCCCCAGGGGAACCTGGGGGTCCATGGCCACTGCCAGTACTTCGTAGCTGTCTGCGAGGGGGGTATCCGCCTCCCGGTACGCCGCGGGCGGCTCCTCGAGCAGGGGGTGGCAGGCCTCGATGCTTTCCCGGTGGCGGCGAAGGAATATCCGCTGGTGGTGCAGTTCGTCGAGCCAGTGCCGCAGGCGTCCCAGCGCCTCGGCACTGAAGCTCTTGTCGTCGCTCTCGATCAGCGCCAGCATCCGCTCCTGCAGCTCCGGTATTTCCCGCTGGTAGGCCTCCTCTACCACAGGCCACCAGTCGCCCTCCTCCGCCCGTTCCTCCAGGCGGTCGCGCAGGTCGCGTATCTGCGCGATGATTTCCCGCAGCTCCTCCCCGGGTTTCGAGCCATCGCTGGGCTGAAGGGTCTCCTCGATGATCCCGAGGGTGTCCACAACGCCGCGCACCAATTGCCGCCCTGCCGGCGGGAGGTACAACATCTCCTCCAGACCGCCGGCCAGGGCCAGCAGGGACCCCGCGAGGTTGCCGCTGTCCACGGTGGAGACGTAGCGCGGCAATAGCGGGCGCAGTTCGCGGGTTTCAAACCAGTTCAGGAAATGCCCCCGGTAGCGTTCCAGGGAACTCATGCGGTCGAAGCTGTTGTTCAGGCTGGCCAGTAGTTGGGTCAGATCGATATAGCCGAAATCGTAGGCGCTCAGGACACTCAGCAGCCCGAGGCCGATATTGGTGGGAGAAGTGCGGCGCGCGAGCACCGCCAGGGGCTCTTCCTGGTAGTTGTCCGGCGGCAGCCAGTGATCATTCGGCCCCATGAACTGCTGGAAGAAAAACCAGGTGCGCCGCCCCAGCAGGCGCAGTTCACGCCGGTCTTCGTCGCCGACGGGCAATTGTTTGATTACCGGCGGCCGGTCTATCCAACGGGTCAGTTGCGGCGCCATCAGCCAGGCCAGCAGGAGCGGAGCGGCGGCGAGCAGACTCACCGGCTCGCGGAAGATCAGGCCCAGTGCCACGATGGCGGCCAGCGCGGGGGAAATCCACATTTCCCGCCAGACGCCGACCGCTCCCATGGCCCGGCCCAGCGCCCGGTTCACATGGGCGCAGGACCGCCACTCCAGCAGGTGTCGCCGGGAAATACCCAGCCGGTAGAGGGTGCGTACTATCGCGTCCAGCGTACTGACCGCCTGGTAGGGCAGCAGCGCCAGCGACAACAACCAGTGCAGCAACCGCTGGCGCAATAGCCCCGGCGTGCCCCGGAAATGCCGGTGCGCGCTCAGGGGATTGGCCGCGCTGCGCCACAACAGCGACAACAGCTCCACCCACACCGGTGCCGCGGTCAACGCCAGTAGCGCCAGGGTCCAGGCCCAGGCGGAGCCGGGCAGCCATCCGCTCCAGGCGAGCAGGAACAGGAGCAATACGCCGGGTGCCTCCAGGCTGCGCCGCAGATTGTCGGCGATTTTCCACCGGTGGATCAGCGGAAGCGGGTTTTTCACCCGGGTGTCGCCGTCGGCCGGCACCCGGCGGCGCAGCCAGGGCAGCAGCTGCCAGTCGCCGCGTATCCAGCGGTGGGAGCGCCGCAACAGGGCGAAGACATTGGGCGGATACTGCTCGTAGACCACCGTATCGGACAGCAGCGCGGTGCTGCCGATAGCGCCCTCCAGCAGATCGTGGCTGAGCACCGCGTTCTCCGGCAGGCGGCCCGCCAGGGTCTGCTCCAATACCTCCGGATCGTAAATCCCCTTGCCGGCGAAAATGCCCTCACCGAACAGATCCTGGTAGGCGTCCGACACTGCGTGGGTATAGAGGTCCACGCTTCTGTCTCCGGAAAATATTTCCGTGAACATCGTGTCTGCGGTGTCGGCGGGATCAATTTCCAGGCGCGGCTGCAGGAAGCCGTAGCCCGCCGCCACCCGCTGCCCGGCGGCGTCCATCTGCGCGCGGTTCAGCGGATGGGCGATGGTGCCTACAAGACGCCGGGCGGTGCCCGGCGGCATCTGGGTATCCGCATCGAGGGTGATCACATAGCGCAATCCGTGCAGCGCGGCGCGATCGCCGAAACAGGTCTCGAAGGTGGTGTCCTCGTCGCCGCGGATCAGTCGGTTGAACTCGACCAGCTTGCCGCGCTTGCGCTCCCAACCCATCCAGCAGCCCTCGGCGGCGTTCCAGCAGCGCCTGCGGTGCAGCAGCAGGAAGGTGCTGTCACGGCCATAGCGCCGGTTCAGCGCGGACAGGGACTCCTCGGCGATTTTCAGCAGGATGTTGTCGCTATCGCAGTCCTGCTCACCTGCATCGGCGAAATCGCTCAGCACCACATAGACGAGGTTGTTGTCGGTGTTGTTCAGGTAATTGATTTCCACGCACTGCAGAATACGGTGCACGTCCTCGGTATCGGCGATCAGCACGGGCATGACTACCGCGGTGCGGTAATCCGCCGGAATCCCCGTCTCGAAATTGAGCTTGGGAAGCTTGCGCGGCGGCAGGCTGTGGGTGATCAGGCCGTTCACCAGCGCCAGGGCAAAACCCAGCAGCGGTATCGTGGCGAGCAGCAGGGCCAATACCACTACCCAGGCGG
Organism: Microbulbifer sp. TB1203; assembly: GCF_030997045.1. NCBI lineage: Bacteria > Pseudomonadati > Pseudomonadota > Gammaproteobacteria > Cellvibrionales > Microbulbiferaceae > Microbulbifer > Microbulbifer sp. TB1203. The sequence continues at coordinate 1,313,699 of NZ_CP116899.1, forward strand.
ATGTTCCTCCGGCAATCAGGTAAATGGCAAGGCCAACCAGCGGTGGCAGGAAAAATACGGCCAGCCCTGTAAAGTAAACTGCAAGCGCGTGGTCGGTGATCCAGCGGTAAAGACGAGGCCCCCAGGGAAGCCGGCACTTGACGGATTCCTCAAATTGGCGGCGCCCTTCCCCCACCAGGTAAAAGCCCACATGTTGCTCGCGGCTGTCGGATGCCTGGGCCCGGCTCAGTTCCAGAGCCCGCTCCGCCACTTCGTACTCCGGCTTCCCACTGCCGCGCGCGATTTTTTCCACGGCGCCGCGGTAACTGTCGCGGGTTTTGAAATCCATGCGGGTGTAGGCGTCCGCCGGGTCCTGACGGAGGACCCTCTCCACGCGGCTGAGCCCTTCCACAAATTCGCGCCAGTCGCATGTGCGGAGGTGGCGCAGGCTGATAATGGCACTGGCCACGCCTACCCCGCCGAGTTCCGCCGCCTCGAAATTCTGCTCGTGATCCTCGGAGCCGAGCACATCCTCGGCATAACCGGCCAGGGACTCCAGCAGGGCCAGGCGCAGGACGGCAGGGAGTGCCCACAACTCACCGGTGGTCAGGACAGTGTCATCCTGATAGCGCTCCACCAGCGGGCGGATACGTTCCATATCCAGTGGCTTGTCGTCGGTGGACAAAAGGGCCACGGCCAGGACGCGCACCCGCAGGTCCGGGCGGCCCTCCCTCCCGCGGATTTTTGGGAGTTGCTTCAGGAAAGACGGCGGCAGGGATTCCCGCACCAGTTCCAGCGCTTCCTGCACCACATGGCGATTGTCCAGCAACCACTCCTCGCCGCGGGTTCCCGTTTCGCCAGCCTCGATGCGGGCGGCAATGCGCTTGTAAATATCCGGGAAAAGCCGTTCGAGTGCCCTCAGCTTCGGTTTGAGATGGTATTTCCCCGGCCCGGAAAGGATATTCCGGTGCTCCTTCGCCAGGGCGGAAATTTCCTCCTCCGGACCGCCCTGCTCGCTTTCGTCCTCGACAATGCCCCGCTTCACGCTTTGCGGTTGCGCCCCACCGGATGCTACCGGGCGCGAAAAGAACTTACGCCCATACAGTTTCATTCGACATTCCTGTCACTGGGATGATTGAAGTGCGATATCGGGCAGAACTCGCCGCCCGTGTGCAGGTGCTGGGGATGGGTGTCGGGCAGGTCCTGGAAGACCAGCAACGGCAGGGAACAGCGGCACATTACCGCCTGGCAGAGGTTGCCCTTTTCCCAGTGTGTGCCGCCCTGGGTATCGTGGACATCCATGGCAATCAGGTCGACTTCTTCCTCCATTGCTACGCCGCAAACGTTCTCTACAACACTCTGCGTCACCTCCAGGCGAACGCGGACCTTGATACCGTTCTGCAGCTGCCGGGCAATATCCTCGAGGTAGGCTTTCGCCGCTCGCCGGTTGCATTCGACGAATTTCTCCCGCAGAGCGTGCTCTTCCTGGGTAATGGGCATGCGGCGCGGCATTTCAGGCACCGAGATGACCTGCAGTAAAATCAGTTCCACCTCCTGGCCGCGCACCATGGCCGCGACCTGGCAGGCCACCCACTCGGAGCTGTGCGAGCCGTCCATCAGAATCAGGATGCGCTTGTAGGCCTTGTCCGCCCGCCCTGGAGGCAGCTCCCCGGGCCGAACGATCATAAAGGAAATCCCGGAACCGCTGATGACCTTGTGCGCGGTACTGCCGAAGCGGAACCGGCTGATGCCCCCCTTTCCATAGGCAGTAAAGATCAGCAGATCGATGTCGTTCTCTTCCGAATACTCAACGATCTGTTCCGAAGGTCGGCCCTCGACGATATTCGAAGTCATTGAAATATTTCGCTTCGACAGGCGCTGCTCCAGCTGGCTGAGGTAGCTGCGCATTTCGGCCCTGCGCAGCCGCCAGTCCACGGAATCGGGGCTGTGCTCATCGCTGTGAGAGGTTTGCACATGCAGCAGGTGAATCCGGGCACCACAGCTCTCGGCAATGAATATAGCGTGGGAAACGGCCTCCTCCGCTGTGGAGGAGCCATCGAGTGGCAGGAGTATTTGTTTGAATGGCACGTGTATTTCCTCTGCGAAGTCCGGCATTGCGTCGTCATCGCGGCTGGCAAATGGATGCCTGGCGATTCGACTGTCGCATTAGTATTTCTCTGATGAATTTTTTGTACCTGGACCGGGCATGGAAACCGACAGATATGGCGCTTATTGTCTCGGCAACAGTTGTGCTATAGGCAGCGCAATTGCCCGCTGGCCTTTCTCGCAATGAATTCCTGTGAGGCCGTGGGGCACCGGGACCAGGCACCAGAAAACTATAGACCAGTAGACGGAATCTGCCTTGTCTACGATCGAGAATACAAAAGAAAAACAGGCGCCCAGGTTGAAATAAAGGTCAACCTGGGAAGCGCAGGCTGCCAATCCAAAGCATCGAGGAGGTATAGACAGACAGCCTGAAGAAGGCTTGGCACTAACTTCCCAACTCTCGAAGTGCCTGCAACACCGGTTCGACTTCTGACGTGGAATTGATAAGTCCCGGTGCGATCCGAGCGTATGAGGGACTGTAAGGGGTGGTACTGGCAACGATATTGCGCTCCATTAACCGATCCACCACCTGCTCGGGTGACATCCCATCGACTTCAAAGCAAATGGTTCCTGCAGAGAGATTTTCCTCCATGGGGGTATGCAGCTTCACATGAGACATCTCGGCCATCCCTTCCTTGAATTTCCGGTTCAAGGAATGAATGCGATCAGTGACACGAGTCCTGCCGATCCCCTGATGGAACTCAAATGCTTGCGCCAGCGCCCAGAGATGTTCAAACGGTTTGTATCCGCCTGGCGACATAACCTCTCCCCACCCTTCACCATGCGAAAAAGTGGGAATGGTCGGTGACACGGCTCCCTGGGATTGGGGAGCCCCCCAGACAATCCCTGTCCCGCGGGGACCAAACATCCACTTATGTGTTCCGGCGATAAAGAAATCACAGCCCAAAGCACTGATATCGATGTCCTCGACGCCCAGGCCATGAACTCCGTCGACACAGAGCAATGCCCGATCATCTTCGTTGCGGCCCGCATTAATCTCAACAAGAGCATCGGCCACACCCCGAATGGGAAACTTTAACCCTGTACTCGAGTGGACCCAGGTGAGTGCAATAACCCGCGTATTGGGGCGAACTTCCGAAATCAGTCTCTCCACAATTCTGCTTTCGGAGACAGGCTCAATTCCCTCGTAGAGAGGGATCTCGCGTACAGAAGCGCCCGAGCGGGCTGCCTTATAACGCAAGGACTCATGGGTAGAGTAATAGTCGTGATCCGTGGTGAGCATTTCCTGGTCTTCCCGGATCTTCACTCCATTGTATACAAGAGCCAGCCCCATGGTAGTGCTGTCGGTCAGTGCAATATCGTCGCTTTCCACTCCCATGTACCTGGCCGCAGCCTGCCGCACTTTCCGTTGAAGCTCCACGTTATTATCCAGTACATACACTGCCGGATTTTCATTGAGCGCTTTCCTATGCTCCTCGATGGTCTTGCGGACAGGATCGGGATTAGAGGCAATCAGCAGGCCAGCAAGATGAATGTAATCAGGAGACAGCGCAAAGCGCGCACGTATACTCTCCCATTCATCAGAACCATTTTTCTTAGCCTGGCCATTCGCCGTCGACTTTCCGCAGGCGACAACGCCTTGAAGGGTGCTGGCGGTTGCCCCCAGCCCTAACGAACGCAAAAAATCCCTGCGGTTTAATGTCATCCCAATCACCTCCGGCGGGATTAGCACCATCGCGGCCCGGGCCCAGGCACCGGGAAACTATAGACCAGCAGCTGGGAGCCGCCTCAGCTACGATCAAGGATACAAAAGAAAGATGGGCGCTCAGGTTGAAAGAATGGACAATCCCGGAGGTGCATTCGCAATGCCAGGTGATCGCTATATCCGCTGGTTCGACCAAATAGGCTTGGACGACGTCCCCCTGGTAGGCGGCAAGACCGCATCCCTCGGGGAAATGTACCGGGCCCTGGGTTCACAGGGAATTCACGTGCCAAATGGATTTGCAATTACCAGTGCTGCCTATCGCGAGGTTCTCGATCGCGCCGACCTCTGGAAGCCCCTCCGCCGGCTGATGGACCGGGCGCAGAAAGACAACAACCAGGCGGAAATTGCCAAAGAGGCTCGAGCCCTGATCTACGATGCGGGCCTGCCCGATGACCTGAGCGAAGAGATAAGCCGGGCCTATCTCGACCTCTGCGAGCAATACGGTCCGGGGTTGCGGGTGGCGGTGCGCAGCTCCGCCACAGCAGAGGACCTGCCGAATGCCAGCTTTGCGGGGCAGCACGACAGCTTCCTGAATATCGGCGACAACGACGGCCTGCTCGACGCCTGTCGCCACTGCTTCGCTTCCCTGTTTACCGAGCGCGCCATCAGCTATCGCGAACGCAACGGCTTCGATCACTTCAAAGTCTTCCTGGCCATCGCGGTAATGAAGATGGTGCGCGCCGACCTGGCCGCCAGCGGGGTCATGTTTACCCTGGATACCGACAGCGGCTTCCGCGATGTTGTCTTTATCAACGGGGCCTACGGCCTGGGTGAAAATATCGTCCAGGGTACGGTGGACCCGGACGAATTCTATGTGCACAAACCCACCTTCGAACTCCGCCACCGCTGCGTGCTGCGCCGGGAACTCGGCGCCAAGCAGCAGACCCTGGTGTGCGACGAAGACCTCAACAGCCAGGAAATGCACAATATCGACACACCGGACGAACGCCGGCGACACTTCTGTCTCAGCGACGAAGAGGTCCTGACCCTGGCGGACTACGCCATAAAAACCGAAAAGCTCTACAGCGACCAGCGCGGCAAAGAATCCCCGATGGATATCGAATGGGCCAAGGACGGGGACGACGGCCAGCTCTACCTTGTGCAGGCGCGCCCGGAAACCGTCGCCTCGCAAAAAAAACGCAGCCAGTTGGAGCGCTACCACCTGACCGAAAAGCCCGGTAAGCAATCCGTGCTGGCGCGCGGACGCGCCATCGGTGCCAATATCGCCAGCGGAAAACTGCGCAAAATAGACAATGTCAAACAGCTCAAGGACTTTCACGAGGGCGAAGTGCTGTTTGCCGAGAACACTAGTCCGGACTGGGGACCGGCTATGCGCCGCGCCGCTGCGGTCATCACCATACGCGGCGGACGCACCTGTCACGCCGCCATTGTCGCGCGCGAGTTCGGTATTCCCGCCGTGGTGGGTATCGGCGGCGACAGCGTCAATTTGAACGATGGAGAAACCGTCACCCTCTCCTGTGCCGAAGGGGATGTCGGTATAGTCTACAGCGGAGAGGTACCCTTCGATGTCACCACCATCGAACTGGAAGACCTGCCCAGGCCGCACACAAAAATGATGATCAACCTGGGCAGCCCGGAACAGGCCTTTCGTCTGAGTGCCCTTCCCTGCGACGGTGTCGGCCTGGCGCGCATGGAGTTTATCGTCAACGAATACATCAAGGCGCATCCGATGGCACTCCGCTTTCCCGAGCGGGTGGAGGACGAGGAGGCGCGGCGACGGATCGCCGAGTTGACCGCCCTGCACGAGAGCGGCGGGGATTTCTTTATCGAAAAGCTTTCGGAAGGCATCGGCACTATCGCCGCGGCCTTCTACCCGCGCCCGGTGATCGTACGCACCTCGGACTTCAAGTCCAACGAATACGCGCAACTGATCGGCGGCAGCACCTTCGAGCCCAAAGAGGACAACCCCATGCTCGGCTTCCGCGGCGCCGCGCGCTACGCGCACGAAGCCTACGAAGCGGGTTTCGCCCTGGAGTGCGCCGCGATCAAGCGCGCGCGGGAGATGATGGGGCTGAAAAACATCAAGGTGATGATCCCTTTCTGCCGCCGGATTCCGGAGGGTGAAAAGGTCCTCGAGGCCATGGCGAATCACGGCCTCAAACAGGGCGAGGAGAACCTGGAAGTCTATGTGATGTGCGAGATCCCCAACAATGTGGTGCAGATCGATGCGTTCAGTCAACTATTCGACGGCATCTCCATCGGTTCCAACGACCTGACCCAACTGGTGCTGGGCGTGGACCGGGATTCGGATATCGTCGCCTTCGATTTCGACGAGCGCGACCCCGGCGTGCTGGAAATGATCCGTTGGGCCATCGAGGGCGCGCACCGCAACGGCATCCACGCCGGTATCTGCGGCCAGGCGCCGTCGGACTATCCGGAGGTGGCGGAATACCTGGTGCATCACAACATCGACTCCATCAGTCTCACCCCCGATGCGCTGCTGGACACCATCGAAAAGGTGGCAGCGCTAGAGGAGCGCGAAGGCACTTCTGCCGGAAAGGGCAACGACACCTCGGGTTGACCTGGATCAAGGGATGCCCCCCCCTCTCGGTCGATTAACCTCCTTTCCGTCCCCGGCGGCCCGCCAGCGGAAAAGAGCCTGTGGCGTCGCCGTTTGAATTTGTTAACAGAGCGTATCGCCATATGGGGCTGGGCCCGCTCGTCCATATGGCCGGCCCTGGCAATCACTTCTGACTCGCGGTTTTCCCGAAATGACACAAGCATCCAATCGCCTGCGCGCCGATCTCTCGCCGGAACTGCTGTCCCGCTACAGCGGTTCCTGCCCGCGCTACACCTCCTACCCTACTGCTGACCGGTTCGAGCCCCTGGAGAGGACGGAGCCCTGGCTCGCCCTGGAGAATATCCGCAGGCTGTCACTGTATGTGCATACCCCCTTATGCCACTCGCTGTGTTACTTCTGCGCCTGCAACAAGGTAATCACCTCGATTGCCTGCTGAAGGAGGCGCGCTGGTACCGTGATCGGGTGGCCAGTGCGCCGGTGGTGCAACCGCATCTCGGTGGCGGCACGCCCACCTTCCTCAACGATAGCGACCTGCGGCGCCTGGTGGAGGGGCTGAGGTAGGTGTTCCAGCTCGGCTCCGGCGACGCCGTCGAGTACAGTATCGAGGCCGACCCGCGCACGCTGGAGCCCGATACACCCTGGTCACCCTGCACGAACTCGGTTTCAACCGCCTGAGTCTCGGCATCCAGGACTTCAATACCGAAGTCCAGCTGGCGATCAACCGTATCTGCTCTCCGCAGCAGGTGGAGCAACCGACCACCGCCGCACGGGAGAACGGCTTCCGCTCCATCTCCTACGACCTGATTTACGGCCTGCCCCGGCAGACGGTCGCTGGCCTGCAATCCACCCTGGACAAAGTGATGGAGCTGGCGCCGGACCACATCGCCCTCTACCACTACGCCCACCTGCCGCACCGTTTCAAGGCACAGCGGCTGATCGACACCGACACCACACCGGGGCCGATGGAGAAGATCGCCATGCAGCTGGCAGCGGTTTCGGCGCTGGAAAACGCCGGCTACGAATTCCTGGACATGGACCACTTCGCCCTACCCGGGGACGAGTTGGCGCGGGCCGCCCGCGCGGGCCGGCTCAAGCACAATTTTCGCGATCGCGCCCGTGCTCAGGAGCCGGTCCGCAGGCAACGCTGAAACGCTCTTCGGCGCCGGGTCGATGCCAACCAGTCCAAGTCGGAAAAATGCTCGCCGATATAATGGAAGATCGGCAACTCAATGGGGTCGCGGTTCGCCAGTTGCGATGCCAGATACCGAGCGGGAACAGCTCGCGCTCGTCACTGCCCTCCAACGTCACCGGCTCGGAATCTGCCATTACCCACAGATTCCTATTTTAATAACCTATTTCCGCGCCATCTGCTCGCTGAACTGATATCCCTCAGCGTTATTCAAAATCAGATCCTGCAACAATGCCAATACCACCGCTAGTGATTTCTCGATACCGGAGTTGTGTTGCGCCAACTGCTGCATGATCTCCTCATCGGCATTATGGAACACCAGGTCCGGGCGCCGAACCGGATGCTCGCCCAGGAACAGGGCCAGGCGCAGGCGGTAGAGTTCCTTGAAGCAATCGGCGGCTTCCGGTGGGCGACCCAGGATCAGGCTGACCCGCTCCCTGGCGTGCTGCATATCTTCGTCGTTGCGCGTGCCAACCAGTTGTTCCAATTGGTTGGCCACAAGCATGGCTGTTCGGGCACCGTAACGATAACGCTGCTGGGCAATTTTCAATAGGTCGATGACCACTTTGTTGATTGGGGAAATGGCGGTGTTGCGTTCACTTGTGCCGGCATTTTCGAACCAGTTCCACACGGTTTCAAAATCCAGTTGGCGGATGCTCGGCCAACTATGGTCGATAGCACTGAGGTGGGCATCATGGAATGCCTTGGAGTCAAAATCCTGAGCTTCAAAACGATGGGCATGGGTGCCGGCAAAGTCGGTGCTCAGGAATTGGCAGGACCCGGGCAGGGCAAGGTTCATCCCCAGCAGCAGTTGTTGGATAAAAACGCTGGCGGTGTTATACATGGAGTAGAGATCAGTCTTGGCGTCCAGAGCTTCTATGGTCAGGTCCAGGCGGCTGCCGATTTGCACTTGGCTGTCAGCTGCATGTTGCTGACGGCAGCTGTCAAAACTGCCGGCTGCGCTAACGGCGCTCTGCATCAACCCAATCAGGGCGCTGGCATCCACTGATACTTTGTATTCCCCCAGTTGGTCCCGGCACGGGTCCTCAACCACAAATTTACGGGCGTTGAAAAAACCATCGATAAACTGCCACAATGCCACAATCCGGGCGCTGGTGTCCGCGCTGCCGTTGGGAATGGCATTGTGGATATCAATGGTGATGATTTCTGTAGTTTGCATTAATAAGACTCCAAATCTCGCCGGGATCGGAAAGGATGTGCCTCTTCATCATTCACCATTGCCTTGGCAAATTCCAGTAGCCAAATCTCCTAACATTTCTTTCACAACCACCTTTCTTTTTGCAGGAAATTGTCAGCGTATGAAATATTAGGACATTTGTTTATAACTAATAAATGTGATGTGCTCTGCGCACCCATCAGGAAGAAACCGCCAGAGTTAACTTTTCAATCCGGTGTTCGCACTGGTTCGCCACGTCGCGCAGTTCCTCCCATGTGAGCAGTTTCTCTTTTGCTCCCTTATACTGCAACACTGATTCTGAGTTACACATAGCCAGATGCAGGGCGGTTTCTGTGTCCTTTCCACGAATGATGGCGGCGGTGAAGGTAGACGTGAAGGCATCCCCGGCACCAGTAGTTTCGCAGATACTGATATCTCTTCTAGGCGTGCCGTGATAGCAGTACTCGCGATCATAGACCCAGGCTCCGGCGGCACCATCGGTGATGGCCATATATTGGCAGGGAAGTTTCGCCATGGCTTGCAACATTTCGGTTACCGGTGGCAGAGATGTGTAGTTTAGGCCAAGAAATTTACAGGCCTCTTCCCGGTTCATTACCAGCAGAGTCACCCGATCCACCAGCCGTTGCAGACGTTCATAACCCAATTCCGCCTGATAACTGCTGGGATTGAAGGCGACCTTGAACTGATTTTCGTCAACAATGTGGATCACGGTTTCAAAGCTCTCACCCAGCATGCTGGAAATATACAACCATGGGGTATCCAGTTTGGGAATGTCCGCTTTGGTCAGAAAATCGTTGGCGCCCTTGTAGGCGAGGATGGAGCGGTCGTCCTCGATACTGTTGAGAATGACTGAGAAACCTGTCTGGCCGCCGCGTGGGCCGATAAAGGTGACCTTTTCCTGGCTCAGTCGGTCCAGTACGAAATCGCCGGCAGCATCTTCACCGATCTTGCCCAGGAAGCCCGTGTTCAATCCCAATCGGGCAAAGGCGACTGCCGTATTGGTACCACCGCCACCGGTAGTGGTGTTGAGTTCCTTGATCAACAATTTGCTGCCCAGGGGGAACGCAATCAGCTCTTCGTGGCTGGTACGGGTGTCAACCTTGATCAGTTCAGAGTCGATGTCAACGAAGTGGTCGACGGTGGCGCTTCCGATGGTAACGACGTCAAATGTCATATTTTGATCCTGAGTACAGGAAGCATAAACGCCCCTTTCCGTTCTTGCCAACGGTAATTCACGAGCACTAGTAGGGCATTCTCCCTGCTGCCACGCGAAGTTTGTGCATTTGGACGTCACTACGCCGCGATCATCGCTGATGATGCGGTTGGAGACAGTTTTCAGCAGTTCATTGGGCAGATTCGCCCAGCGCGCGGTCATAAAGTCGATAACTTCCACGGCGCGCCACATATTCATAGCACCGGGCATCGCCGAACAAAGCAGCCTGCCTCAGTGACGGAGTTGAAACTCGCGAAACCGTCTGAGACAACCATTCTGCCTTTACTCAGAACGCGTTCACAGCGAATTATTGCCGCAGTCGGTAACGCGCAGGTTTTCGTCGATGGCGATTTTTGGGTGCTGTGATAATGTTTAAAATATGACTATCGTTTTAATATCCGAGTATCGATCTATCCGTGCCGCGTCCATAAAGAGAAAAATCTGCACCAGCTCGAAACACGCGATTAAAATTTCTCCGTTGTCGACGGCTAGGCTCCGGCCTGCCTGACCAATCAATCCATAGACCACCCAGCATCGAGGAAAGCGTTATGCGTCCCACAACCTGGTACTCAAAGCTCGCAAAATCCTCTGCACATTTTTGCGGCCGGCCGAGAACTTTTGTAGCCGCCCTGGGTATTATTCTGCTCTGGGCAATCACTGGACCGCTATTCGCATTCAGCAATACCTGGCAGCTCATCATAAATTCGGTTACCACCACTGTCACCTTCCTGATGGTATTTTTGATCCAGAATACCCAGAACCGGGATACAGAGGCAATGCAACTCAAATTGGACGAACTGATCCGAGCAACCAAGGGAGCACACAATGCATTACTCGACCTGGAGGAACTGGATGAAAACAGCCTGCAAGAATTCTTGCGCAGATATGAACGACTGGCAGCCATCGCCAGGGAGGAGTTAGCTCGCGGTGTTCAAGACACTGGGACACCGGAGCCTTGAGGAGATGCGTTGGCGCACCGGTTCCGCTCGGCGACCGCTCCCGGACCATAACTCCGTCATCGGATTCAGCCCTACTTTATCCATGGCAACATATGCCGCAACGTATCGTCACTTTTGACAAAGTGGTGCCACAGCGCGCCGCTGACATGCAACAGTAGTAGCGCCAGTAGCGCATTCCACAGCAGATCCTCGTGCATGAATGCCAGCTGCTCGACGGTATCGGTATTCTCCTTTACCAGCGGCGGCAGTTTAACCAGCCAAAACAGGGGCGTTTCCTTGCCGGAAAACTGGCGCATGGCAACGCCGGTAATCGGCATGGCCAGCATCAGGACATATAAGAGCGCCTGAACCAGTAGCGAGACTTTGCGCTGCCAACGCCCGCCAAAGAGCTCTGGCCGAGGGTGGGTAGCGCGCCAGTATAGACGCAGCAGGACGAGCAGCAGTATGCTGAACCCAACAGTGAAGTGCAGGTATTCCCACCACTGCCCCATCGAGTCACCCTTCTCATAGAGTTCGCGCATCTCCACAGAAGCCCAGGCGCACAAAATCAATATGGCGATCAACCAGTGTAGTCCTTTGCTCAATGGATGCCAGCCTTCGGTTCCACTTTTCACAGACAACCCTCTGGTTGATTTTCGCGGGATGGCAGAGGCGCGCGGCACCAGGCCATCACTGCGATTTGAGGTAGCCGGACTTCGACATATACAACAATAGCTCCATCGCCAAGAGCTGCAACAACGCCACCGACAGCAGTGCCCCCCAGTGCGCAAGACTTACGGGGGAAACACCCAGCACGCCTTGCATCAACGGTGAATACATGGCGAGGATATGTATCGCCTGGGCGGCCAGTGTGCCGAGGAGCAGAACCGGGTTGGTGAACAGCGGCTGCCGGAATACCGAGCGGTTTTCCGAGCGGCTATTGAACACCTGGACGTTCTCGAACAGCACCATCAACAACAGCACACTGTTGCGCGCTGTCTCCACTTCCCAGCCCTGTCGCAGCAGCCAGCTGAAACACAAAAAGCCGAGGCCGCCCATCACCACCCCCGAAACCACTACCCGGCGCACCATCGACGGATTGAACAGCGATTCACTGGGCGACCGTGGGGGTTTTTGCATCTCGTCGCCCTCACCGGGTTCCAGCGCCAGCCCGATGCTCTGCAGGCTGTTGGTCACCAGGTTGAGCCACAGTAACTGCACCGGCGTTAGTGGCAGGGGCAGCGCAAATGCGGAAGCCAGCAGAAACAGCACGATTTCCGCCGCGCCGGTGGAAACCAGGAAAAAAACCGTCTTGCGGATATTCTGGTAAGCGATCCGCCCCTCCTCCACCCCCGCCACCACCGAGGCGAAGTTGTCGTCGGTGAGCAGCAGATCCGCGGACTCCTTCGCCACATCGGTGCCCCGCCGCCCCATGGCCACACCGACGTGGGCAGCCTTGAGCGCCGGCGCATCGTTCACCCCGTCGCCGGTTACCGCGACAAATTCCCCCCGGCCTTGCAGCGACTGCACGATGGTGAGTTTCTGTTCCGGCGACACCCGGGCATAGACCCGGGTGCCACTGGTCAGCGCATCCACCGCCTGCCCTCCCCGGGCTTCGGCGTCCGCCAATTGCATACCAGTGACCGCGGTTTCCCCCCTGCCGGCCAGCCCCAGTTCCCACGCGATACTCAGGGCGGTGTGCGGATGGTCTCCGGTCAGCATACAGACATTGATTCCCGCCGCCCTGCACTGTGCAATCGCGTCGGGGGCCGAATCCCGCAGCGGATCGAACATCGCCACCAGGCCCAGCAGGCACAGGTTTTCCAGATTGTCCGCGGCAAAGGAATGTCGGTTGTCCCAGCTTCCCTCAGCCATCGCCAGCACCCTGGCTCCCCTGCCCGCCAGCTCCTGCATGCGCGCCAGAGCCAGCTTCCGATCCAGCGGAATGTCGCCATCCGCACCGGCCATATAGCTGCACATCGGCAGCAGCTTTTCCAGCGCTCCCTTGACGCAGACCAGTTGGCGCCCGTCGTCGCGGTGCAGCGTGGCGGCAAAGCCGAGTGCCGGTTCGTAGTGAATCTGGGCCTGCAGCGAGTATCGGTCCAGCAGTTGGCCCGGCGCCTGGTGGTTTTTGTGCGCGAGCACCAGCAGCGCCTGATCCACCGCGTCGCCGCTGCCGTGCCACTGGCCGCCCTCCAACTGGCGCAGCTCAGCCTCGTTGCAGAGTGCCGCCACACGACTGAGCCGGGCCAGGCGTTCGGCATCCCCGGGCTGTACCTCACCCTCCAACGGCAGGCAATCCCCGATCGGTTCTGTACCGCCGCCGGTCACATGGAATCCACGCCCGTCGAAAAAAGCCACTTCACGGGCCACCAACTGGTTCAGAGTCAGGGTGCCGGTTTTGTCGGCGGCGATCACCGTGCAGGAACCGAGGCTCTCCACCGCCACCAGCTTGCGCACGATAACGTGGCGCTTGACCATCCTGCGCATGCTGACAGACAGCACTATGGTGAGCGCCATCGGCAGACCTTCAGGTATCGCCGATACCGCCAGTGCCACTGCCGTCATAAAGATCACCAATACCGGCGTGCCCCGCGCGAGTTCGATCATCGCCAGCAGCGCCACCGTAATCAACAGCGCGACCGTGAGCCTTTTACTGAAGCGCTCGATACGCTGGAACAACGGCGGCCTGACGACGTCGGCGCTTTCCAGGCTGAGACTCAATCGCCCCATCTCGGTATTCAAACCCGTACCCACCACCAGGCCCCTGGCTCGCCCAGCAGTAACCAGGCTGCCAGCGAAGCACTGGTTGCAGCGCTCCGCCACAGGCGTATCGGGTTCGCAAATGGCATGGCTATCCTTATTCACTGGCAGCGATTCACCGGTTAGAAAGGATTCGTCCACCTCCAGGCCGCGGGCTTCCAGCAAACGCAAGTCCGCGGGCACGCGATCTCCGGACGACAGCAGCACGAGATCACCGGGCACCAGTTGCTCGGTAGCCAGCTCGACGATTTTCCCGTCGCGCAGTACTCGTGTGTGGCTGACCAGGAGGTTACGGAGAGCCTCGGCACTGCGTTGTGCATGGTATTCCTGTAGTGCGCCGATAAGCGCGTTGAGCAGCAGGACCAGACCGATAAACGTTGCGTCGATCAGCTCCCCCACGCCGAGTGAGACAACTGTTGCCGCCAGCAGTACATAGATCAGCGGGCTGACAAACTGGCGCAGGAACAACCGCCAGAAACCCGGCAGTTGTGGCAGGGGTAGCGCATTGGTGCCATAACTGGCAAGGCGCCGCGCGGCCTCCATGGCCGACAAACCATCTTCACCACTATTCAGTCGAGCGGTCGCTTCGGCCAGAGGTAAGCAGTGCCATTGGCGCTGGCTGTCAGGATCGATCATATCGGCACTTGCGGCATCCGGCTGTACACGGCTTGGTAAACATGCGGCCCCCGATTCTGCAACATTAGATGAAAAATTTTATGTCCCCACCTTTAGACAGTATTGATCAATATCAATCAGGTCGTATCTTACTAATAAGGCGGAAGGGAAGGATCACTCTACCGGAACGATTGCCATGCAACAGGTAGATGGTGGTCTTTTGCTGGACAAACTCGGCATCGACTATTTGAAAAATGCTGCGACACTCGGCGCCCTGTCCGACCAGGCGCTTACTTATCTTATGAAAAAAGGTCGTATTCACGCGCTACGCAAAGGCGAAGCAATATTCGAAACAGGAAAACCGGCGGGTTCCTTCTTTGTCGTTCTCGAGGGGTCTATTGCCTACTACCAAGCGTTGAATAATCACAGCGAGCACATATACGATTTTCATTTCGGGGAGGCGATAGGCTTCGTCAGCATGATCGCACTGACACCATGGCCTGGAACAGCGATAGCCACCAGTGACAGTTATGTGTTGGAGGTGACTAAAGATCTGTTTTACGCCTTGCATTACGAAAAACCATCAGACTTCGGCGTGCTTTTGATTAACCTGTCCCGAGAGTTGGCGCGGAGAATCCTAACTCTTATCAAGATGGTGGCGGAACTGAAAAGCACTAACCATTGAGAGTCACCCGGCGCTGCGCTGAATCGATCGCGACGGATCGATACAGGCTTCAACTACGGCGAACTGACCAATCCTTTGCCAACATATTTGGAGACCGGATGTCGGGAAAGGCGATCGCGTGTTCGCTCTCAGCGAACGCACTCCCGCACTCTGTAGACCGAGAGGAATTCGACTCCGAGCATCGGGTCAACGGTTGGATCGGTGATAGCCCAGAAAGAAATCGAAGTCCAGCCGCGCACCCGTCCCGGAGAAATTATGCGCCATCTGCTGAAAGTGCGCGACCAGGGCCTGCCCTAGGGTGATACCTCCACCTGGAATAAGGGGAAGAAGACAAAGGGGATAAAGCGAGCTTATCCCTACACATAACGAGAAACGATTGGTCCCCTCTCCTATTGTTTGCTTAACTCCGTCATGCAGGTTATCCACCTGCCTGGACTCTCACTTACGGGAAGTCGGAGTCCTTTGACATTAATGGAGGAGGATTACTGTCATGAAACAGTTAGTATTCAAGTACGTTTTTCTATTCACTTTTTTACTCACATCGTCCGTTTCAGCATTTGCGGCCCAAACCGCAACCGGCCTGGTGTCCCTGTGGTCTATATCACAAACCCCGGGATTTTCGCTGATTGCCGTCGACGGCACTGCAAATGGAGGCAATTCCGTGTTTTGCGCGGTTGATGCAACAGCCGAATTCGGAAGCACACTGATGAGTTCTGCCGCCACTGCTGCCGTACAAGGCGTAGATGTAACCTTAACGTGTAGTGATGCCGGCCAAGCCCAACAGCTTCAAATGCTGTCAGGCTCCGATTAACTGGCCGATGGTGCGGAGGCGCAGGGTTAATGGGCGCTTCCGCGCCGCTCACCAATGCTATTGATTTTGATTTGATATAGATCCGAAGTCAGGAAGAAATTATGAAAACACATACCCTGCTGATCGCCGCATTATTTTTGTTCGGCATTGTTATCGGTTACTGGACCGGAACTCCGGCAAATCAGGATCTAATGGATAAACACTACAACATGATCCATGAAAACAATGCCTTGCTCGAAAAAGTACATAACCGGCTGAATCAATTTGAAACCGAGGCGACGAGACAGGTCGTGGCCGGGAACTGCCAGACCTACGCCGGGCTGCTGTCCAGCATTCGCGAAACGATCAGTGAATCAATTCGAGATTCATCAGCCGGGTCTGTCGAAGCAACAGTACCTGCCAGCCAGCATGCGGACCCAACTGAAAAACAGCTCGAACTCTATGACGCCATGAAAGCGCGTATCTATGCTTACGCCACATCCGGGCAGCCGCTTATGGAAATCATGTCATCAGATCCCGAGTTTCAGCAGTTAACCAACGAGCAAAAGAAACAGCTGGCCATGGAAGTTGTTTCCCGGATTAACCGTGGTGAAATAACAATGGACCAGATACAGGGACGCTGATGCTGACATACTACCGGGTCGGAAGGAAAGGATACCCCTCTCCCGGGACACGGGCTGGGCGCCCCCCTTAAATCCCTGTACGCTCGTAATCGGCATCCCTGCCTCATACGGTCCCGGGAGAGGGGTATCCTCCCCTTCCGCCTTACTTAGTAAGTGTTAGACCTGCCAGTAATTGCCGGGAACGCGGAACTCCAGCTCCGCTTGCGGGGCCCCAGGCCCGCCTGAAAAGACAGAAGGAACTCTCGGGGGAGAGCGTTGTAACCGCGCAAGCGCGACCAAGACCACTCGCACCCGCCCGGCTCAAGCAGTCACAGAGCCGGCGCGGGCCGCGACACGGGTTATGAAGCTCCGGCTCGGCAGGCCCTAAGGCGCCGCCGATACCCGGTGCGGCCGGGTCAGCCGATTTAGCGCCAGAGGTCCCCGCCGTTTGTATTTTACCCAGGAGGAAGAACTCTACTTCATTTAAGAAGTGGTGCCTCACCAGGTCCAGGAAGGTTTTAGCGTCAACAGACGCAAGGATAAAGCGCGTTTATTCATACACATAACGAGAAGTGATTGGCGCATGCAAATTTCGTTTGCTTAACTCGGCCGTGCAGGTTATCCACCTGCCTGGGCTCCCACATGAGAAGTTGGAGTCTTTTGACACTAATGAAGGAGGACTACTGTCATGAAACAGTTAGTATTCAAGTACGTGTTTTTATTCACCTTTTTGCTCACATCGTCCATTTCAGCATTTGCGGCCCAAACTGCGACCGGCATGGTGAACCTATGGTCTGTATCACAGACTCCGGGATTTTCGCTGATATCCGTCGGTGGTGGCGGTGACGGAGGCGGCGGTGGATCCGTGTTCTGTGCCGTTGATGCGACGACCGCATTCGGGGGCACACTGATGAGTTCAGCGGCCACTGCCTCCGTGCAAGGCACGGAAGTGACCTTAACATGCAGTGACACGGGCCAGGCTCAGCAGCTTCAACTGGTATCAGGTTCCGACTAGCTGATTGTTGGGCGCGGAAGCGCCGGACTAACGGGTGCTTCCGCGCCTTTCAAGAACTTCATTGATTTTGATTTGATACAGATACCCAAAGTCAGGAAGCCGTCATGAAGAGATATACTCTGTTGGTCAGCGCATCCTTATTGTTTGGTATTGCTATCGGCTTCTGGATCGGAAATCCGGCACAGCATAACCTCATGGATAAACACTATAATATGGTTCATGAGAACAATACCTTACTCGAAAAAGTGCATAACCGCTTAAACCAACTTGAAACGGAGTCGATTAAAAGGCTCGCAGTCGGGAATTGTCAGACCTACGCCGGACTGCTGTCCAGCATCAGGGAAACAATCAGCAAATCAATTCTAGATTCATCACCAGGCCCAATTACGGCAGCATCGACTACCGTATATCCGACAGGTCCGACGGAAGAACAGCACAAACTCTACGATACCATGGAACAGCGCATATACACTTACGCCACATCCGGACAGCCGCTGATGGAAGCCATGTCGTCAGACCCAAAATTTGATCAGTTAACCACTGAGCAGAAGAAACAACTGGCCCTGGAAGTGGTTGATCGGTTTAATCGCGGAGAAATAACAATGGACCAGATACAGGGACGCTAGCACCAATGTAAGAACTCGCCTCTGGCCATACACCATATAAGGCATATGCAATACAATATTCTCGGATCAGTGCTTTGTAGAAAAACCTGATTCGTAGCCGACAGGCATAGAAAGGACTCTCGGGGGAGAGCGTCGCGACCATGCAAGCGCGGCCAGTACCACCGCACCTGCCCGGCTCAGCAGTAAAAGAGCCGGAGCAGGCCGCGGCAATATAATCGCTCACAGGAAGAGAGACATTGAAGCGGGCGCAAGCCCGTTTTTTTTCGCAAAATTCACCATAAATTTATATTGCCTGGGGACCTCTGAACAAGTCCACAGACTCTCAGCTAAGCGTACTTCTGGCAGAACTTATACAAGCGCATAAGAATAATTGATTGGATTTATTTATCGTGAATCTTTTATATAAAAACACCTGCTTTATTCAGGCATGCCATCAATAAATTAGCTGGATTTTTTCAGCGCCCAGGGTAGCGATTGCACCTATGTGGAAAGGCAGCAGACATGCAACTCAAAGACATCCTTAGATCCAAAGGAGCCACCTTCAAGGCTTCCGACGATACCCCCCTGAACCCCAATCCGGAGGTCACCTTCGATAAGGTGACAGAAAGCCGTTACGAGCAGCGCGCGATGCCGAAGGAATCGACCTCAGCCAGGGCAGCAACCGACAGCTGTTACCTCTGGGACGAGGTTTCCCATGGTGTTGATGAGACGCATCACGTGGCGCCCGGCTACAGCGCCGAGATTCTGATCCGCTGGGGCGATCCGGTCTTCGCCGACTCGCCGCCCTTCGACCCGATGAATCAGACTGCCGCCGAACAACGGAAGCAGTTCGGCTACAACAACGACTACCTCGGCTACATCGGCCTGCCGCTGGGCTCCGACAACCCGGACCACGGCCTGCTCTGCGTGAATCACGAATACACCAACGAGGAAATGATGTTCCCCGGTATCGGCCGGCAGGATAACAAGGGCTTTGCCGACATGACCGAGGAGCTGGTCGATATCGAGCTGGCCGCTCACGGCGGTACCGTCATCGAAGTGAAACGCGAAGACGGCCGCTGGCGGGTGGTGACCGACGGGCAGTACAACCGGCGCATTACCGGAGGCAATACCGAGATGGAGATCACCGGCCCCGCTGCCGGGCACTACCGCATGAAAACCTCGGCCGATCCGGCCGGCGTAGTCTGCATCGGCACTCTCAACAACTGCGCCGGGGGCATCACCCCTTGGGGCACCTACCTGATGGCGGAGGAGAACTTCCACCACTATTTCGGCGGCATTCTGAAAAACGGCCATCCGGAAGCACGCAACTACAGGCGCTGTGGCGTACCCTCTGACTGGTGCGCCTGGTCGAAGTTTCACAAGCGATTCGACATCAATGCCGAGCCCTACGAGGCCAACCGCTTCGGATGGGTGGTCGAGGTCGACGTCTTCGATCCGGACTCCAGGCCGAAGAAGCGCACAGCCTTGGGCCGCTTCAAGCACGAGGGCGCCGAGCCGATCGTCAATTCCGACGGCCGCGTTGTGGTCTATATGGGCGACGACCAGCGCTTCGACTACCTCTACCGCTTCGTCTCCGAGGGGCGCTACAGCCCGGACGACCGCCCGGCCAACATGGACCTGTTGGATAGCGGCACTCTGTCTGTGGCGCGTTTCTACGAAGACGGCTCTCTGGAATGGCTGCCTCTGGTGCACGGCGAGGGGCCGCTGACGGCGGAAAACGGCTTCTACAGCCAGGCCGATGTGGTCATCGAGGCCCGTACCGCCGCCGACATGCTGGGGGCAACGCCGATGGACCGTCCGGAGGACGTGGAACCGAACCCGTGGGCCGATAAGGTCTACGTCATGTTGACCAATAACTCCATGCGCACGGCCGACGCCGTAGACAGCCCCAACCCGCGCGGTCCCAACCACTTTGGCCAGGTCGTCGAGCTCTCGCCACCGGAGGGGAACCATACGGCTGAACGCTTTACCTGGGAACTGCTGGTGGTCGCCGGCAATCCGAAGTATTCCGAGTCCGGCGCCATTTACCACGAGGCGACTTCGGAGAACGGTTGGTTCGGCTCGCCGGACAACTGCTGCGTGGATGCCAGGGGGCGTCTCTGGGTATCCACCGACCAGGGCCCCAACTGGATGAAGACCGGCAATGCCGACGGCCTTTTCGGGTTGGAGACCGAAGGCGACCTGCGCGGTTACAGTAAGATGTTCTTTCGTACTCCGATCGGGGCGGAGCTCTGCAGTCCCCGTTTTACCGCTGATAACGGGACGCTCTTTGTCGCCGTGCAGCATCCCGGCACCGACGGAACCGAGCACTTCCCCGGCTTCGAACGGAACTCGACTTTCGAGGACCCGGCCACACGCTGGCCCGATTTTACCGAGGGCATGCCGCCGCGGCCTTCCGTGGTGGTAATTCAGAAAAATGATGGTGGCGAGATCGGCACTTGAATAAGGGCTCGCGCTACCGGGAGCCACTGTTGAATCGGGGAAGAGGCCTTGTAATCTATTCCTCTATATCGGAATTCTATTTTTGAGTTTGATAAGCATTCAAATTCAAAACTGGTACCAAAATATCATCATCCAAACAGATCACGGGAAATTATTTCGTCTCTTTTATCCCTTCCGTATATAAGGCGGATTTATACACGCGCATTAAAGAAACTAGTTGGATTTACTCTCTGTAAATTGTTTATATGGCTCGGGTATTTTCCGCAATCAAAAAGGAAAATATGGCGACCAAAACTTCCGGGAAATATCTGCAAGCGGAATTACTGGCGTATCGATTGGCTTTAGTGCCTCAAGAATGAAGCAGCGTGTGAGCTTATGGACTGGATCACATACTATCCTTTCCTTCCGACCCGGTAGTAACTTCCGGGATTCATCGAAGCTTCACGACTTCGAGACAAGAACGTCATGCCTGCATACGTACTTTTCCGGCGCTCACCCGTCCAAACCAGGACATTCCCCACCATAAGAAAAATGGAGGATCTATGGAAAATCACAACGATACAGCGCTCGACCGGCGCCGGTTTGTCAAATCCGGCCTGGCGGCCGGAGTTGCAGCCCTCGCCTTCAGTTCCCTGGCTGCGCGGGCATCCGGCACGCCGGTGAGTAGGGGGCACGGAAGATCTCACGCGCCGGACTATGGCCCGCTGCAGCCGACCAGGGACCTGGCCACAGGGCTGGAGCTTCTAGCCCTGCCAAAAGGTTTCGAATACATGTCCTTCGGCTGGACCGGCCAGATCATGGATGACGGACGTCCCACTCCCACCGACCACGATGGCATGGCGGTTTCCGCCCGGCGCGGACCCTTCATCTCCCTGGTACGCAACCACGAACTCTCCGCCGGCGAGAGCAATCAGTGCCTGGTGGGTGGCAGCATGTACAACCCAGATGAGTTCGGCGGTACCACCAACCTGATTTTTGATCTTTTCCGGGGCCGGTTTGTCTACTCCTACACCAGCCTCGGGGGCACCATACGCAACTGTGCCGGCGGTCCGACGCCCTGGGGCTCCTGGGTTTCCTGCGAGGAGACCTTCCACCCCTGGGGCAGCCGCGCCGATGGCTTCAACCACGGCTATGTCTTTGACGTGCCCGGTTTCGGCACCAGCAACGGACTACCGATTCGCGCCGCCGGTCGCTTCAGTCACGAAGCGGTGGCCATAGATCCGCGTACCGGCGTCATGTACGAGACCGAGGACGCCAACCCCTGTGGTTTCTACAAATACGTACAGCCGGGCGCCGGGCACAGACACTGGCGCGGCAGACGCAACAGAAATGAAGGCCTTCGCGACGGCGGCGAACTCTATGTCCTGGCCGTCGAGGGCGAATCGGGCAAAGATCTGCGCGGCGGCTTCAATGCCGGGGACACCTTCCCGGTCACCTGGGTGCGCGTCACCGATCCCGAGGGCGTCAACGGCCGCCCGTTCGACTCGGCCCCCGGCGCGGCCATCTTCTCTCGCGGCGAGGGCTGCTTTGAGGACGCCGGTAAAATCTATTTCGTTTCCACCGACGGCGGTGCAGAGGAGCTGGGACAGGTGTGGGTCTACGACCCGCGTGCGGAAACCCTGACCATGCTGTACGAGTCCAGCGACTCCGCGGACGTGGACAACCCGGACAACATCGCCATCAGTTCCCGCGGGGGCATCATTTTGTGCGAGGACGGCAGCTGGACCCCGAGCCGCCTGGTGGGGCTGACCACCGGCGGCACCACCTTCCCCTTTGCGGAAAATCGTATTGTGCTGAACGACGGAGATATCGACGTCATCGACGCGGTCTTTCCGGGCACCCGGGACAACTTCTGGGACGACCCCGTGGACGACTACCGCGGTCGCGAGTGGGCCGGCGCCACTTTTTATGGCGACTGGTTGTTTGCCAATGTGCAATCGCCAGGGGTGACTTTTGCGATTCGCGGCCCTTGGAGAAACGGGTGCCTGTAATCAGCAAGCAGCAATCAATAACAAAACGGCAGGGCCGAAGGCGCCGTGAATGCCTGGAACGGCAGGACAGTCGTTTTGCACAGCCGAAGACTGCTCGCAGGGTGAGGGCCAGGGATGGCCAGAATAACGGCCCGGTCGCCACAAGGAGACCGGTCTTTTGAATCGGGCTGGCGACCCGCGTAGCGCAGTGCCGGAACCAAGGCCACTGCGCTTTCGTGCCATGCGCGCGGATGATATCGCCGCTGTTCACACTAATGAAATACTGGCGTATTCCCATCCCTGGACACAAGATGTCTTTAACGATTGCCTGACCAACGGCTGCAGTTGTCTGGTGGCGGAAACAGACAATAAGATTGTCGGCCACGGCATCATGTCGGCTCCCTTCGGCCAAGCGCGCATCTTCAATCTCTGCATTGCGCCGCAGTGGCAGGGCCGCGGCTTCGGCCGTCTAATGGTGAAACATATGCTTGATGTGGGGCGGAAGTATGGCGCGCAGGTGGCATTCCTTGAAGTACGGCCATCAAATATAACCGCCATCCGCCTCTACAAATCCATCGGCTTCAGTGAAGTCGGCCTGCGCCGCAATTACTACCCCGCTGAAGACAGCCGCGAAGATGCGATTGTCATGGTGCTGACCCTCACTTCAGGAACCACCGGATTCTGCACTGCTCTCCGCCCGCGCTGTTAAATCCCGCAAACTCCTACACAGATATATTTATCCAAATCAATCTATCCGAAAGTACAAAATCCTGGTAGAAAAATACTTTTACCCTTCCCTCTTAGCTTTCCTCCACAATCCATATTTATACAAACACATAAAAAGAAACGATTGGTTTTCCCTGTTTTAAATTGTTTATATAGAACCCGTATTCATACAAACAGGAGACAAAACATGTCAACTACACCTAGCGAAGTATCTGTAAGCGATACTATTGATGCACTGATAAACTTTAACTCTTCAATGCTGGACCGATTCGTTAGCCTTATGGAAAAGATCGAGAATGATTTGATAACGGCTGGATCGGGACAGCTTCAAGGAGAAGTAGAAGAGCTATTGCGTTCAATCCTACAAACCGCCGATAAGGCCATAGAGACTTTGCTGTCGTTTCAGGAGAATCTCCAGACGCGCTTTATCGAAAGCTATTTCCCCGCACAGGATTAAAGGTCGTTGTTATGCCCATAAATATATCGGTGGCAGAGGCATTGCTGATCCTTATTCAGCAGAATAAGGAGGTGCTCGGGAATGTGTTGGTCTTTCAGAATGTGCTGGAGTCTGTGGTAATCAACTGGGGGGATGATCAGGTACCTCAGGTAGAACTGGAAAACGGGCTGAACAACCTTATCCAGGAAATTGAGAAATCCCGTAACGTTGTACAATCCCTTCTGGAAGGGCTTGCCACACAGTCCATTTAACATGTTTTGCATAAGAGGTGACAATGATGCCCACGGCAAAGCAGCTTACCGTCGAGCAACTTATACAGCTTTTGATCGATACCGATACAGAGCTGATTGTACTCTTTAATGAGCTTCTGCAGGAACTGCCGCCGAATAGCACAACCCCCGGCGACTTTATCTCATGGCTGACAGATGCTGTCGGAACTACGCATGATTCAGTTCAAACATTACTGTCAATCCAGGAGAAATTGCAGATGGCAGCCGTGGAGAATTTCTTCCCTCCTCCGGGATAATATCTCCGAACAACGGCTGATTCTATTAACCCAAACAACTAAACAGGTCATTGCGACCTGTTTAGTTTTCGCCAACGAGATACTGGCGGATCCAGGCCCGATCATGGCAGACGAATTCAAAATCGGGGAGGTCGTGGTGGCCCCGGGCGAGACCCGGCGCATCGACCTGCCGGTGGTGCGCCTGTACACGGACACCGAAATGTCAATCCCGGTGCACGTTCAGCGGGGTAGGAAAGCCGGACCCTGCGTCTTCCTATGCGCGGCGATCCACGGCGATGAACTCAACGGTGTGGAAATTATCAGCCGGCTGATCAACAGCCGCGCACTCAAGTCCTTGTGTGGCACCCTGATCGCGGTACCGGTGGTAAACGTCTACGGCGTGCTGGGACAGTCCCGTTACCTGCCGGACCGGCGCGATCTCAACCGCTCCTTCCCCGGCTCTCCCAAAGGCTCACTGGCGGCACGCATGGCCCATGTGTTTCTCCACGAGATCGTTTCCAAGTGCGACTACGGCATCGACCTGCACACCGGCGCACTGCACCGCAGCAACCTGCCCCAGATCCGCGCCAACCTTGACGACGAAGAGACCCGGGCCATGGCCAGCGCCTTTGGCGTGTCGGTGCTGCTCAACTCCACGCTGCGCGACGGTTCCCTGCGCGAGACAGCGACTGACTTGGGGGTGCGTACTCTCTTATACGAAGCGGGCGAGGCGCTGCGATTCGATGAACTGTGTATCCGCGCCGGGTTGAAGGGCATCCTCAACGTACTGCGCCACCTGGGCATGCTGCCCCGGGGTCGCGCACGCCATGCCATCGAGCCGTTTGTTGCCCGAAGCAGCGGCTGGCTGCGGGCCAGCGACAGCGGCATCGTCAACCACAGGAAATCCCTCGGCGATCACGTGCGCAAGGGTGAGCTGCTGGCCACCATCGCCGATCCCTACGGCTGCGAACTGGATCGAGTGCTGTGCAACCAGGACGGAATCATTATCGGCCGGCAGAACATCCCGCTGGTGCAGGAGGGCGAGGCCATGTACCACATCGCCTACTTCCGTGAGCCTCACGAGGTAGCGGAAAGCCTGGAATTGTTACAAGACATCCTGCTGCCGGAAGAGAATTTTTAATCTGGTGGGGACAGGCAACTGCCGATCGCAAAATAACGCTTGCCATCGCGCCGGTTATACTAATAAGGCGGAAGGGAAGGATACTCCTCTCCCGGGAGCGTATGAGGCAGGGACGCCGATCACGAGCGTACAGGGATGGGGCGCCCAGCTCGTGTCCCGGGAGAGGAGTATCCTTTCCTTACGACCCGGTGGTAACTGTATTGGATGATATGATTTTTGCGATGGCTATGTCGTGAAGTGGCAGTCTGCATGCTTGAGGAATGCATGAACAGACTCGTGACGGCTGTAGCGTGTATCTCGAATCAGGTGATAGCCCAACATGATTGGTGGATCTATTCTTCGCACGGTCAGTTCTGGTCTTTGCTGCAGGCCTTTTCCTTCTACCTCCGGGACAATTCCGATTCCCATGCCGGCCTGCACCGCGGCAGTCATGGTTTCCAGGCTGCCCAGGTTGTCTATGATATCCAGGGCGTTCCGGTTAATGTTTACCTCCACATGAGGCGCGATCATATTGAAGGCATCCTCGGCACTGCCGCGGCAAACAATCGGATATCCAAGCAATTGATCGACGGTGACATGTTCCCGTTTTTCCAGAGGATGATCCCGGGGAATAATGACTGACAGCGGGACCTGCCAACTACGCTCCACCGAAATGTTTCTATTATTTTTAATCTTCATTGTTACCGCAAGATCTATACTTTGATCTCCTAATTTGAAAAAAATTTTTTCATCATCATACACACTCATACGGACATTAATATTTGGGTTATTCGCAATGAAGCCCGTCAGAAATGTCTGCACAAAGAAAATGATCGTATCCGACGTGGCTCCCAAGCGTAAGTCCCGATCATCGGCATCGATCCTGCGGAGCTTGTAGTCAAGCTCATTGAGTATTTGAACGACGCGTTCAGCATAACCATACGCCATCCGGCCAGTATCAGTGAGTACCACGCCGTCGTGATTGCGATGAAACAGACGGATGCCGTAATACTCCTCAAATCGCTGTATTTGCGACGAAACCGCAGGCTGAGTCATATGCAATATTTTGGCCGCCCGGGTGAAACTATGAGTATTGGCAACGGTGTAAAATACATTTAAACGGCGATTGCCAGTATACATATATTGCTCCAATTGCCTGTATAAACCATTGGTGCTTCCACAAATTATCTCCTATACATAGCTCGCCGAAGTTTTTGACGGGTAACGGTTTTATTTGGCGCTGTGGACGATTTATCTGGTGGAACAGCCTGCCGTACCACTATGCGAATAAAGGCTGTCAGCAGGCCAACGCCGACAAGAATGTAAATGATCGTAAATGCCTTGGAGATCGGTCGGGTTGGCGTCAGATCTCCAAACCCGACGGTGGTCAATGTGACGACACTGAAATAAAGCGCATCCAGCACAGACCAGTTCTCCACCAGGCTGTAAAATGTCGTTCCCGTCACCAGCATCGTCAACACCATGATTGCAAGTTTTCTCTTGGCTGTATCGCGATATTCCATTGTTATCAGGACCGATACCGGGCTGTAACTGAACAACCATTCACAGCCCGGCTTATCAGTGCTTACTCAACTGACTGCTGTTGAATCATTAAGATGGTGAGTTCCCGTATATCGGTACGAATCGCTTCATGCTCCCGAGAGAGCTCATTCACCGCATCGCGCACGATTTCCAGTACATCGAACAGGCGATCTATTCTCCTATCGGATCTGATTTCTCCCAATAGGGCTACGGCTCGATCCAGCGTGCTCTGGATTTGCGTCTCAATTGGTGTGGTTGACATAATTAATCTCCTTGTGTGGTTGATATAGAGGGGTTGCGTTCTGGACCACGCAACTTTTTATATACATTCTGTGTCAGGCATTATTCGCGAGATTTTCTCCAAATTCATTCGGAGCGTTTCTTCTCGACATCCTGGTTTTCCTGACTACTTTCTGGCTCGCTTGTCACCACAACTGTATCACTGACATTCGCCACATTGCTGGAATTGGCAGCATCGCTGGTCGCCGCAGCGCCGTCTGGCCCGACAGCGACAACTCCAACCTGGCTCGCCGCTGCGGCCGAATGCGGTCCAGCAACAGCGACCCCGTATTCACAGGCTGCTGCTGCATAATCAGTTCCGATGCAGGTTGATACTGAAGTGGTTTTGGCAACATTTACCCCAACCGCAGAACCACTGGCACTGGCAGCAGCCGGACCATCGCCCTGTTGGGCTTCGGCGCATGTTGTCGATGTGGCGCTAAACTGAGGTAACCTTCCATAATCCTGCTCACTGCCATCGGGAGTTTCGGCGTAATTCTTCTCCCCGGAATTGCTACTGCTACTGCCCGCTGATGCGCTACTCATAATGTTTCCTCCAAAAATTAAGCTTCCCATGCATCCTTGTGTCAGGTTAAATGACGAATTGCAGTATGACCAGAACTCCGATGACGTTCATCGGAATGTCCAATGCATCAACAGTCATGCCCATTTCCAACATGCGCATGAAAGGGACCTGATCAATACCAGGATTGCAAGCCTGTGATTTTGTATCGCAATGCTTCATTGCTCTTCGGGCCGATACCGGGCCGTGATTAAAAAAACTCACAGCCCGGATCATCACCGATCAGTCAGCTCCAGTTGTTGACTGCTGCTGCATAAGCAGATGGACGAGTTCCCGTACATCATCACGAATCGCATCGTGTTCCCGAGAAAGTCCATTCACTTCATCGCGCACAATTTTCATGACATCAAACAACCGGTCCGTTCTCCTATCGGATCGAATCTCCTCCAATAGGGATACAGCCCTATCCAGCCTGCTCTGAAGTTGCATATCAATTGGCGTTGTTGACATAATAAATCTCCTGGTGGGTTAATATTGACGGGTCATATGACCCGCACAGTTGTCTCACATGTCTGCGGCGTTGCAGACAGATTTGCGAGATTTGTACCTGACTTTATTCAAAGCGCATTCATTTGAACTCTATATTTTTCATGGCCGCTGTCAGGTTTGCTTATCCACAGCTTCCAGATTACTGCCCGTAGCCACACTGCTGGAATTAGCTGAATTACTGGTCGCGGCGGCGCCCCCTGGACTGACCGCAACAACTCCTACCTGGCTCGCTGCGGCAGCGGAGTTCGGCCCTACAACAGCAACTCCAAATTCGCAGGCCGCCGCGGCGTAGTCGGTTCCGATGGAGATTGATACCGGAGCCATTTCGGAAACATTCTCATTCTCTACCGAACCGTTGTTACCGCTAGCCACCGGTTCGTCGCCCTGAGATTCAGAGCCTGTTTCCGATACGGGATTCAAGTTCGACGGCTGTCCACTGTCCTGCTCATTGCCGCTAGAGCCTTTAGTTTGATTTTTTGCATTTGAATTATTGCTGCCACATTCTTCTGATTTGCGTTTCATAACGATTCCTCCAAGTTATTGATTTTCGTAAACGCTTTCTTGCCTCAGTTTAAGTTGACGAACTGCAACATCGTTAGGACCCCGATAACGATCATTACAATGCCGGACACATCCACTATTATTCCGGTTCTCACCATGCGCATAAAAGGAACCTGTCCCGACCCGTAAACGATGGCATTAGCCGAAGTCGATATAGGCAGTGTGAAACCGTAAACGGCAGCAAATGTCGCGATCAGTGCGGCTTGAAGTGGATCTCCGCCTCCGGAGACGGCGACTGTAGGAATAATTGGCACAAGGATGCTGATGCTAACTAGGTTGGAGGTCAGCTCCGAAATCATAATGGCAACAGCCGCAGCGAACAGGTAAACGGTGATTGCGCCTACGCCATCGACCTTTTCCGCCAGCTCAGTTCCCATGACCTGGGCTAGCCCGGTGTCGGCCATCAGATGTCCCAGGGTCAGGCTTGAGCCCATTAGCAAAACAGGTCCCCAATCCATATTGGTGACATCCTGACGCCAGCTTAATGTAAATCCCTTGCGACGGCCGATCGGCAACACAAACAACAGGCAAGCAGCGAGTACTGCAACGACCGCGGGTTGTAGGCGCTCGATGAACAGATCGTGCAACGGTGAAGAAGGGCCACTTATTAATCCAATGACGGGAGGTAACAGCCATAGCAGTATTGCTAATGTAAAAGCGATGGCGGTATTTATTTCTCCGCGCGACATCGGACCAAGTTCACGTCTGTGTTTAGCAATCAACACTTCTGCTCCTGGCAGGCGTCTGACTTCGGGTCGGTTAACCAACAGAACGGCTACGGACAAAACAGCAAATAACATAATAACTATGGGAACTGACATGGCCATCCATGTGGTCAGGGAAATACTGATACCAAAGTGGTCCTGAATGAAATCCCAGCCGACCAGGTTTGAGGCATCACCGAAAGGTGTTAACAAGGCACCGACCGTAGGTCCGTATGCCGTCATTAACATCAGCGCGGTACCGAAGTTCAAGCGGCGCTTCTCATCCATAGAAATCGAACTTTGTTCACGAATATCACTAGACAGCGCATGGATCAGCCCAACCGCAATAGGCAGTAACATGGCTGCGACAGCACCATTATCAATAACACCGGATAACAGCGCGCCGAGTGCACCAAAGGCGATGATGATACGATTCGTTGAGCCTGCAATTCCCGGAATAGACAATACGAATAAAGCAATGCGACGCCCCAGTCCGTATTTGACCATGGCTCGGGTAATGATAAATCCGCCAATAAGAAGAAATAGTATTGGTGAGGAAAATGCACCAAATATTTTTTCCGCGGTGGCCACATTCAATACGACTGCCAGGGCCAAAGCCAGAATCGAGGTGATCGGAATAGGCAGTGCGCGAAAAACCCAATAAGTGATGGTCATCACGACTACCGCCAGCAAATTATGCTGTGGCATGGTTAGCGGCATTGGTGTTATCAGAATAATGGCCAGCAGGATCGGACCGGTTACCAAACCAACCAGCCGGCCGGTTGTAATAACACGGGCATCGGATGATCCTGTTCTCTGCCGATCGGGTTTGGCGATACCCCGCATCTTTTTTTTGGTTGCGGTCAATATAGATCGCAACATATTTTCCATCATGGCCTTCGCCCCCGGTATCCATTAGATTAGCGACTACACTATCGATCACCGGAAAAGCTAACAATCCTACTTTTGGTCAGACTTTTAGTCGGAAATAATAAGTATTGGTACATAATCTTAGAACCGCAGGTAGGTTAATGTAGCAAGTTTTCCCGCATGGCGGTATAAACCGCAGCTGGAGCGTTAGCAACACCAAGTTTGGAAAAAATTACTTGCCTGTGGTGTTTGACCGTTGTCGCGCTCATGTGGAGTTTACGTGCTGTTTCGGCAATGGATATTCCATGAGCAATACAGCGCAGTACTTGCAGCTCACGATCAGTGAGAATGTGCGACAGTAGAGGGATTCCAGTAACAACGGAATCTTGCGATTTTTTTGCTTGGTATTTTTCCAGCTCATCCTGAACATTTTCTGATAGAATCTGCAAGCCGTTGTAGGCGTTTCTAATAGCCTTGCAGACTTTTTCCAATGGGTCTCGCTTGCTTAGAAATCCAGCAGCACCTGCGGTAATAGCCTGCTGAATAGTGGAATTCTTAGCAGATCCAGTCAAAATTATGGTTCGGCTTGCAATTCCTTCACGAGCGATTGATGCAATAATATTCAAACCGTTGACTTTCGGAAGGTCCAGCTCGATCAGACAGATATCCGGGCGTAGGCGGCGAATTTCCCGAATAGCTTGAATACCCTCTTCGGTCTTACTGGCCAGAGTCAGATCAGGTTCCTGTTGCACGGCGGACTCAACCCCTCTTAAAAATGCCGGGTGGGAGTCAGCAATCAGAACCCGTATTTTCATCCTTGACGTGTTCATAATTTTTCGCCCGCTTATTATTTATAATCAATAAACTTTTATTAACCGTCTTTCAGAGACTTCTTACCTAAAATAAAACACTATAACTTCCAATTTTTTACGGATAATTCTATCGTTACATATATTTTTTCTATCTAATAAAATTAAACTCTTAGATTATTATTAATTAGTCAAGTATAAAAAATGTATACTGGTTTATTACACCAAGTTATCGGCTACGCTATCTCTCATTGAATAAGTTAACAATCCTACTTTTGGTCGGACTTTTGGCTGAAAGTAACAAGTGGATAATCGCAGTATAAGGCAGGAATATTAAGGCAGCAGGTTTCCCCGCATGGCGGTGTAAACCGCAGCTGGAGCATTGGCAACACCAAGCTTGGCGAAAATTACATGCCGGTGATGCTTGACTGTTGTGACACTGATATGAAGTTCACGCGCTGTTTCGACAATAGACATTCCCCGAGCAATGCAGCGCAAAACTTCCAGTTCACGACCAGTGAGAAAGTTCACCAGTGGAGGGACATCGGGAACCATGGAATTTTGTGATTGTTGAAGATATTTTTGCAGTTCAACCTGAAGGCTTTCAGATAAAACCTGAGAGCCATTATAGACACTTCGGATAGCTTTGTAGATTCTTCCCAGTGGTTCTCGTTTGCTTAAGAATCCTGCGGCACCTGCAGCCACAGCTCTATGAACAACAGAACCCTTAGCAGATCCGGCCATAATTATGATTCGGCTTGCAATACCTTCACGAGAAATTGATGTAATAATATTCAAGCCGTTTATTTTCGGCAATTTGAGTTCAACCAAGCAGACATCCGGGCGCAAGCGGCGAATTTCCCGGATAGTTTGAACACCTTCTTGTGTCTTACCAACCAGAAGCAGGTCAGGCTCACTTTGCACGGTGGATTCAACACCCCCCACAAATGCCGGATAGGAATCGGCGATCAGAACCCGTATTTTCATCCTTGACGTGTTCATAGTTTTGTGACCGCTTATTGTTCATAGACAGTTTCTCGCTTTTAATTTTTCAGAATCGTGTTTTTGTCACATTTTATAATCTTTGTCGCAAAAATTTTTCATCTGAAAATTTTTCTATGAATATGCCAAATCAACCATTGTTTTTATTAACAGCAGCAACAGACATATCGTTTTACATTTAAGCGAAATCAGCAGGGGAACTATAAATTCACGACAAAGCCCAAACTTGAACTCGCTGATTTTTCTAATAGCCAAAATCCGAAACTTTGTTTAACAGCTCACTTGGCACACCGACTGAAGAATCGCGAAATGGTCCGATCAGAATCCGGAGAAATCATCGGCGCTCACACAGTATTTGCGAAGACCTCAGTAAGGAAGGTAAGGCATCTCCCTTGTCACGAAAGTTATCCAGATCGTTCAACCTCCAACGACTTCTGATAGCCGAGGCTCTTGGCGTCATCGAGGGCTAAACAGCCGAGGCTCTCACCAGGCTGCGGAATACCGGCAGTGGCCCATTAGCGCTACTCGGGAATGGGCTGTGCCGCGTCTTCATCAGTCCCGCGGATCGGGATCGGTGTTCACGATCAACTCTGGCTCGAATGCCTCGGCCACATCGTCCCACTTCACGAACTTCAGGTTGGCGTTGTCACGCAACTCTCCTTCATCGTCGTAAACATCCGGCGTGTTCGGCTCGTCCTGCAGCACAAGCAGGCCATCGTCGAATTCACCCCCGACGTCGACATTCGTGACATCGAAGCCGTCCGTACCATTGACGCCATCGATTCCATCATCAGCCACGACCCGGAATTCTCCGATGGGGGTGTTACCCCACCCTCGGTCGTAGATCACGAAGGTGTCGCTGCCCTGACTCGACGCAATCAGGTAACCACGACCATGGCCGCCGTCATAGATCGCCAACCCTTCGACATCGGTGGTTAGCCATTTACCGCCATAACCGGAATCCTGGTCGTAGTGGATCACGCACTCCTCATCGGCGTCAGCTTCATAGGTCCATGGCACTCCGTACTCACCGACGGTGTCGACCAGCCGCGGACGCCCCTGATAAAACCAGACCGGGACCTTCCAGATGCCCACCGCTTCCTGGGCGACATAGAGGATCCCCCTGTCGTCGTCGACGACAAGCCCCTCCGCGAACGGGCGCTCGTCCGGGTCGGTACAGGGTTCCCAGGTTGTGCCATCAGGCAGCAGGAACTGCGTGGGCAGATCGATGGTGCCGAGGTGCTCGTAGGTCACTGTGCCATCGCCCCGGTTTACCAGGCGCAGACGCGCGACGACCGGTTCACCATTCTGTGTAACGAATACCTCGGTATTGCCAAACCACTGCCAAGTGGTCAATCCATACGCCGTGAATTCCTCTTTCACCTCTTCCTGACTGGCAGCGAAGATCCACGGCAAGCTCGCCGCCGATACATCGATCAGTGGGCCATTCGGATCGTCACGGTCGATCACATAGATACGCAGCTGGTCGAGCCCGCGATCGCTGACAACCGCGATATCGACCTGACCATACCCGGACAACAGGAAGTCGTAGGCGACGTCGACGTTGTTGATACGACCCGGATTGTCGTCCGGCCCCGGCGGAGTCGGCGCGAGAATATCTTGCAGCAACTTGCCATCAATGTCGTACACCGCCAGCCCACCCTCCTTTTGGCTGGCCAGCACCAGGCTGGCTTCGGTGTCCCGCGGATTGATCCAGATCGCCACATCATCGGTCGCCCGGTATCCGCCCACCTCGTCGTCGAACGTGGGTCTGGTCTCCAGCTCAGGCTCGATTTCTACTGACTGCCCCGATCCGTCGTGCGCCGCGGCCATGCTCACGCTTCCCGCCAGCATCACTGCGGCCATACCCACAATTCCCGCCAGCATCTTCGTCCCCAGTATGGGCATCATGACGGAATGGACGCTCAGGCTGCGGTTGCTCGGTAGTATGAATTTTCTCATTGGGAATCCCTCCTGGTTCGTGTCGGTGGAACAGGAGTATAGGAATTATAAATGCCTATTTGCTCAAAAAAGTACACATCGAGCGTTGCGCTCGCCTTCAGGGCCTTGGAATCTGTTCATAATCTCCTGACGAGGCTGCCAGACCGGTGGTCCATCCCACCCACTCACGCTCAGAGCCCGTGTCCCGGGAGAGGGATATCCTTTCCTTCCGACCCGATAGTAAGATTCTTGATGGGCACGAGCCCGCCAAGGATGGCGGGAGTTTTCTGCCTTCGATTTGCCCATCCTGCAGTGCGCCCTCGAGCGGGGGTTTACAGACTACTTTTTTCAAATAGGTAGAAGAGTGGGAATGCTATAGATTAGAACAGTAGTACCAAAAACCAGGACGAATTGCCGAGAGAATCAGGTAATCCAATTTTTCCGTAGTCCTTCCAGACCAGGACGGTGGATTTGAAAAAGGGGTACAGTTCCGCATAGATGGCAACCCGCCAGTGCATCGGCGATGATAGGGTCTCCAGGCGCCGTTGTTGCGCTCCAACAAAACCTCCTCTGGCACAGAGGTCGAAGTATTTCTTCAAGGTGGATGTGTGACGTGTATAAGTTGCCCAATTATTCTGAATATAGCGTCACCCTCGATTTCTAGCCCTGCTCAGTGATAAAAGCAGCACGCGAGAATAAACATCAGCAACAGGCCTGCGGCGAAGAATCCGAAATGCACCGCCGCCGTTCGCAGGCTGGCCTGCTGTTTTATTTCCGGTATCAGGTCCGACGCGGCGATATAGACAAAATTTCCGGCACCGAACAGCATCAGCCAGGCTACGTCGAAATGGCGGGAGATCACATAGGCGATCAGGGCTCCGAGTGGAAAGGTTAGCGCGGACAGCACATTCCACGTCAGCGCGCGCCGCCGCGACCAGCCCCCGTGTACCAGCACGCCGAAGTCGCCCAGTTCCTGCGGCACCTCGTGGGCGACGGCGGCGATCCAGGCGGAGAAGCCCGCGCGGGGGTCGATCAGGAAGGTGCTGGCGATGGCGAGACCACCGATAAAGTTGTGGATGCCATTGCCGAGCAGGATCAGGTAGGTGACCGACCGGTACTTCTCATCCGGTGTGCTGTGGGAGTGGTGCCAGCGCAGCAACTGTTCCAGTAGCAGGAAGGCGCTGAAACCTGCCACCAGCCAGGCGGTCGCGGCCAGCGGCGCGAGGGATTCCAGGCCCTCGGGCAGCATATGGAAGAAGGCGCCGCCGAGGAGTGTGGCGGCGGCCAGGGAAACCAGCGGCAGCAGTATGCGATCCAGGGTGGCGGGCTTCATAAACACGGTGACGCCGCCCACCATGGCGATGGCGCTCATCAACAGGCCGCCGGCGATAATCCAAGCCAGAGGGTCTGGCATCAGTGATCGCCCTCCCGGGATTTTATTTGCGGTGGCAGTTTTGCGCTGTCGGCGTTCAGCAGTATCACCTCGATTTCCTCGGTTATCTCCTCCTGGCGCAGCTGGTTGCCCCTGCGACGCAGCGCTTCCAGTTTTTCGTCCAGGTAGCGCTGCGCGCCTTCCAGGTGTTGCATGCGCTGCTGGTTTTCCGCCATCAGGGAGACGTAGAGTATTTCGTGCAGGGCCGCGAACAGGTACTGTTCCACCAGCTCGCGCAGAAAGTCACCGGGTGCCAGATTTAACCCGGGCGCAAAGGGGAATTTTTCCGGCGCATTGCGCAGCGATTCAAACGGGGGCAGCAGTTCGCGCACTGCCACCCCCTGTCGCTGCGGGTCGTGGTAGAGCACCGCCAGTGCTATGGCGCCCCCGGCCTGCAGTTCCGAGAGCCGCTTCACCAGTTGCAGCAATCGCACGCCCACCTCATCCAGCACCGCGGCGCCCTCGACGGCCGCCAGCAGCAGCGGGTGTTCTCCCAATTTGACGCACAGCTTCTGCCCCCAACCGATAATGCCCGCTTTTGTGCCGCCGCCTTCCACAGGCTCGTCCGCCAGGCACTGATGCAAACGCTGTATCAGGCTTTCATTGAAGTTGCCGCAAAAACCCCGCTCGGAACCGATCAGCAGGTAGATGCGCCGTAGTTGCCGCTCCTGCGGCGGGGGCAGTGCCGGCGGAAAAAAGCTGAGGAAGTCCGCAGCGACGGTGCGCATGGCTTCCACCGCGCGCCGCTGGCTGTCGAGAAAACGCCCCAGCCGTCGCACCTCGATAAAAGCCATCGCCTTCATCGCGCTGACAATCTCACGTGTCTCGCCGAGTTGCTGCCCGTGGCGCTGGAGCTCGCGGCGACGGCTCACCTCTCTCCCCTCACTTTTGGGCTCCCGCGGTACTTGGCAGCCAGTCCTGCGCCAGCGCCACCCACCGCTCGCGCGGGTCGTCCAGCTGCAGGCCGCTGGCCTCCACCCTGCCCCGCAGCCCTGCCATCAGGTCCTGTACCTGTTGCAGCTCCACGCCGTCCAGCAGGTCGTCATTAAAGGCGATCATCCACGCCAGCTGGAACTCGATCGACAGCGGCGCCAGCCGCTCCTGCTTGAGAATCTCCCGCAGCACGCGGCCGCGGCGGATGGATTTTTCCATACCCGCCTCCAGCCTGGCGCCGAAGCGGGTGAACATTTCCAATTCGAGAAACTGCAGGTAGTCGAGTTTCATGCGCCCGGCCTCCCGCTTGATGGCCGGGTGCTGGGCGCGGCCGCCGATGCGGGATACCGATTTGCCGATATCGATGGCCGGGCGGAAACCACTGCTAAACAACTCGCGATCCAGGTAGATCTGGCCATCGGTAATGGAGATCAGGTTAGTGGGAATATAGGCGGCGATCTCTCCCTGTTTGGTCTCCACGACCGGCAGCGCGGTCATACTGCCGCCGCCCTGTTCCGCGTTGAGACAGGTGGCCCGCTCCAGCAGGCGCGCATGCACGGAAAATATATCGCCGGGATAGGCCTCGCGCCCCGGCGGCCTGCGCAATAAGAGCGAGAGTTCGCGGTAGGTCTTGGCGTGGGTGGAGAGATCGTCGTACACCACCAGCGTATGCAATCCCCTACGCATCCAGTATTCGGCGATACTGCAACCGGCGAATGGTGCCAGGTGTTGCAGTCCCGGCAGGCTGCTGGCCTCGGCCACCACCACGGTGGAAAAATCCAGTGCGCCGTAGTCGCGCAGTAGCTCGATAGTGGTGACCACCGCCGAGCGCTTCTGGCCGATCAGCACATAGACGCAATAGACTTGCTGATCCCGCTGGTTGATCACCGTGTCCAGTGCCAGAGAGCTGCGCCCGAGGCCCTCGTCGCCGATCAGCAGCTGCCGCTGGCCGCGGCCGATGGGAATCATGGTATCCAGCACCTTGCTGCCGGTATACAGTGGCCGGTGCACAAAATCGCGCTGCGTAATTGCCGGCGAAGGCATTTCCAGGCGCCGCCAGTCGGAACACTCGAGCGCGGCGCCGCCGTCGAGGGGATCGCCCAGCGGATCTATCACCCGCCCCAGCAGATCGTCGCCCACGGGGATACCCAGTTTTTTTTCACACAGACTTACGGCGGTGCCAGCGGTGAGATCCCGGGTTTCCCTCAACAGTATCGCGCCCACCAGTTCACCTGTGAGATCGAAGACCTGCGCGCGGCTACCGTCGGCAAAGTCCAGTACATCATCCATGGCGGCGGTGGGCAGCCCGCTGACCCAGGCGATACCGTCGCCTACCGACACCACGCGGCCCTGTTCGCGAATGCGCAGTTGAGGGCGGTAGCTCCTCAGCCAGTCCTCCCGGCGCTGCAGCAATTCGTTATTCACTACCCGTATCCCGCGCTATCCGCGCAAATCCCCGCAGTTCATCGCGCACATTTGCACCCAGCACCCAGGGACCGATCACCAGGCGCAAACCCGCTACCAGGTCGCTGTCCTCTGAAAAATGACAGTGCACGGTGTTCTGCAGTATTTGCTGCAATCCATTTCGGACTTGTTCGCGCCGGTCGGCGGACAGAGGAAAGGCACTGGATACTTCCACCGGCTCTCCAGCCGCGGGCAACTGCCGTCGCAGTTCCGCCAGTCGATCCTCCGGCAGTTCCGCCAGCGAGGCCAGCAGCAGTTGCTGAAGATTCGTTTCCAGTTCCGGGCCGGCGGCCTGTTCCAGCAGGCGCGCGGCGAAGCGGCTGCCCTGCTCCAGCGCCCGCTGTTGCAACTGATGGCGCTGTTCCCGCTGGCGGCGCTGCTCGATCACTTCGTCCTTCTGTCGCTGCTGTTGCAGGGCGTCCTGTAATGCCTGCTCCAGCTGCGCGCGCTCGGCTTTCATCTCTTGCTGCAGATCTGCCCGGGCCCGCTGACGTTCGCGCTCCCAATCATTCATGCGGCCCTCGTACTCCCGCTGCAACCGCTCGGCCTCCTCCCGCATTTTCTCAGCTTCCGCCAGGCGCTGTTCGATATCCTGCCGGCGGCGTGTGATAACGGATTGCAACGGCTTGTAGAAAAACCGTTTGAGTATCCACACCAACACCAGGAAATTGACGATTTCCAACAGGAAGGTCGACCAGCTGAGTTCCATGCGGAAATATCCCTACGGTTTGAGAAGATATTCCAGCAGTGGATTGCGAAACAGGACGATCAGCGCGATCACCAGCACATAGATGGCCAGGGACTCGATCATCGCCAGGCCGATAAACAGGGTGCGCATGATCGAACGCTCCGCTTCCGGCTGCCGCGCCAGCGCGTCCAGCGCGCTGCTGATCGCCCGCCCCATGGCGTAGGCCGGCAGCAATACGCCGATCGCCATGCCGAGTATCGCGGCGATGGTCGAAAGCAGCGCAAACCAGGTCATATCACTCATGGCGCTCTCCTTGTGGTGGTTGCCTGAGCTGTTGTGATTGCAGGCCGCCGGCAACGTAAATCAGTGCCAGCATGCCGAAGATATAGGCCTGAACCAGGGCTTCGACAATGTGCAGCATCAGTATAGGAATTGGTGCCAGAAAACCGGCCACCAGCAGAATCAGCAGCGCAGCCATTTCCAGGCTCATGATATTGCCGAACAGGCGCACCGCCAGGGCGACAGTGCGGGTGACTTCGCTGATCAGGTGGAACGGCAGCAGTATCGGGCTCGGGGTCAGGTAGTGGTGCAGATAGCGTTTCAGTCCCTGGCTGCGGATTCCGAACCAGTGCACCGACAGGAATACCAGTATTGCCAGCGCCGCGGTGGCGGAGAGATCCCGCGTGGGCGAATGTACGCCGGGAATCAAGCCGCAGAGATTGGCCACCACCAGGAAGATCCACAGGCTGGCAATAAACGGCAGCAGCAGCTTGACGTGATCCGGCGCCACCGCGCGAATGGCGTCTTCCATCGCAATCACGATACCTTCCGCCAAAGTCTGCAGTGCACCCGGTTGCAGCCGGAGGCGGCGCGACAGCAGCCAGGCCGCAGAGCCGATGGCGGCGACAATCGCCCAGGTGGTGATCACGGTGCCGGTGATCTGCAGCGGCCCTATGCGAAAAAGTACCGAGGGGAATAACTCGCTGCCGTTCACTCACTACTCCCGAATCAACAGATACACATTGAAGGCACCCACCACCAGACCGACGAATATCAGGCTGAGAGTCCAGCGAGTGGAATAGCCGGCGGTCAGGCTGTCCAGCCAGTTGCCCAGATAGGCACCGCCCACCACCGGCAGTACAAATACCAAGCCCAGGGTGCCGATATAGATGGTCTGCGCGAATAGTGTCGGACGCTCGCGTTCGGCCTGCTTCATCCGTTTGGCCTGGCGCTCGACTTTCTCACGCAGTTGTTTGTCCCTGTCCGTTGCCATAGAAACAGTAATGTAGGATGGGCAAAGCGCAGCGTGCCCATCACGGGCTGGTTGATGGGCACGCTGCGCTTTGCCCATCCTACATATTATTCAGCGCCCTGGTGACTGGCGCCCCACCTCCCAAAGCCGGCGCAGAATGGATTCCTCCATCCGGCGCAGGCTTTCTTTCATTGCGTGCAGACCCCGCTCCTCTGCCAGCAGTTGCTGTTGCAGAAGCCCAGAAATGCGCTCGTAGTCGCTGTCGATCAGGTAGCGGCGGGCGCAGATCTGCAACTGGTTATCGAGAAAATAGAGCAGTCCACCGGGCAGCGCCAGATACTGCCAGCCCTCTTCGGCACGGCGAAAACGCGCCAGGCCAAATACCAGGGCGGTCATTGTGCGCATATGCCCGGCGAGGATGCCGAAACTGCCGGATGCGTCCTCACCGACGAAGGAAGTGACGCCGTCAATCCGTTGCTGTTCGGTGGCGGACAGCAGTTGCAGGCTGAAGGTTTTCACCGCGCGCCTTCCCGCATACTGCCGCGCATATAGCAGTCCTCCTCCGACAACTCGTCGTAGTCGCCGCGCAAAAAAGCCTCGCAATCGTCCAGTGTGTCCTGTAACGGCACCGAGACGCCGGCGATACCTGTGTGGGAGGCGGTGACCATAAATGGCTGGGTCAGATAACGCTGGAGCTTGCGCGCCCGCAATACGATGCGGCGGTCCTGCGGCGACAGCTCTTCAATACCGAGCATGGCGATAATGTCCTCCAACTCGTGATAGCGCGCCAGGTGTTCGCGCACCGCCTCGGCCGCCGCATAGTGGCGGTCGCCCAAGGTATGCCGGTCCATTACCTGGCTGCTGGACTGCAACGGATCGACCGCGGGGTATAAGCCCTTTCCCGCCTGCGCGCGCGACAGCACCACCGAGGAATCCAGGTGGCTGAAAATGGCACTCACCGCTGGATCAGTCATATCGTCCGCCGGCACATAGACCGCCTGCACCGCGGTAATGGCGCCCTCCCGGGTGGAGAGAATGCGCTCCTGCAGCTCCGCCACCTCGCTGATCAGCGTGGGCTGGTAGCCGACCGTGGCGGGCATGCGCCCGAGCAGGCTGGAGATCTCGCTGCCCGCCTGCACAAAGCGGAAAATATTGTCCATCACGAACAGCACTTCCTTTTGCAGGGTGTCGCGCAGGTATTCCGCGTAGGTCAGCGCAGACAGCCCGACGCGAAAGCGGACCCCGGGCGATTCGTCCATTTGCCCGAAGACCATCAGCGTCTGTTCCATTACCCCCGCCTCGCGCATCTCGTACCAGAGTTCGTGGGCCTCGCGAATGCGCTCGCCGACGCCGGCGAATACCGACACACCGCTGTGCAGCGCGGCCACCGCGTGCATGAACTCCATTATCAGAACCGTCTTGCCCACCCCGGCACCACCGAACAGGCCAGTCTTGCCGCCCCTGACAAAGGGGCACAGCAGGTCGATGACCTTGATTCCGGTTTGCAGGATGGCGCCGGTGCCCACCGCGTCCCACAGTGCCGCGGGAGCGGCGTGAATATTTCGGTAGTCCTGTGCCGCAAGCGGCTCGCCGTCATCCAGCGGCTCGCCGAAGATATTCAGCAGCCGCCCCAGGCAGTCCGGGGTGACCGGCACATGCAGAGGCGCACCGGTGTCGAATACCGGCATGCCGCGGCTGAGGCCAGCGGTGCGATGCAGAGTGATGGCGCGCGCATGTTTCTGGTCCAGGTGCTGGTGGACTTCGAACAGGTAGGTTTCGTGGTCGAGGGATGCGCGCAACGCCTGGCGCAGCGGTGGCAGCTGCGCACAGCGAATCACCACTACCGGGCCGTGCACCTCGGCGATGAAGCCGATCGGCTCTCCCGCGCTGTCTGCCGCTGTCTCCCGACGTGCCATGGTGCAGGACGCAAGCGCTACAACGGCAGGCGCTCCAGCAAATCCAGGCAGCGGCAGGCGTAGCCGTATTCGTTGTCGTACCAGGCCTGAACCTTGACCAGGTTGCCCTGGGCGCGGGTGGAGAGACTGTGAATGATTGCGGAATGGGGATCGCCGATAATATCCGAGGAAACCAGGTCCTCTTCGCTGTAGGCGAGAATGCCTCTGAGGTCCCCCTCCGCCGCCGCCCTGAACGCCGCATTCACCTCCTTGGCGTCGGCAGCATTGCGCAGCTGTGCGCTGATATCGGTGAGGGAGCCGTCCGCCACCGGTACCCGCACCGCCAGCGCGCTCAAGCGGCCCTTCAGCCGGGGCAGTGCCAGGGCGGTGGCGGCATCGGCACCGGTAGCGGTGGGGATAATGTTGATCGCGCCAGCGCGGCCGCGAATCTTCTTGCCCGCTGCCGTATCCACCATGCTCTGGGTGGCCGTATAGGCATGTACTGTGGTAACCAACGCCTGCTCGATGCCGAATGCATCATCGAGTACTTTCAGCGGCGGCGCCAGCGAGTTGGTGGTGCAGGAGGCGTTGGAAATCACCATATGATTTTCAGGATCGAAATCGGCGTCGTTCACCCCCAGGACCAGAGTGATATCCGCGTCGGGGGAAGGGGCGCTGATCACGACACGACGGGCGCCAGCTTCGAGATGTTTGGCTGCCCCCGCCCGCTTGGTAAAGTGACCGCTGCACTCGATTACCACGTCGACCCCCTCCTCGCTCCAGGGCAGCTTCGCGGGGTCCTTTTCCGCGAACAATGGCAACTCCAGTGCGCCGACAGCCAGTTTGCCCTGCTCGCCGGAGACCTCGAAGTCCGCGCGGCCGTGCACTGAGTCGTAGCGCAGCAGGTAGAGCAGATTCTCCAGGGGCATGGGGTCATTGACGGCGACGAGGTTGAAGCGCTTGAAGCCGCCCTGCAGGTAGCGGCGCAGCAGCAGCCTGCCGATGCGCCCCAGTCCATTGATTGCTACTTTTTTCATCATATACGCGTTGTTTGAGTTGAACGGCACCTTGCAGGCGAACATAGGCGGGCTCTGTGCCAACCCTGTTCGCCTGCAAGCAGGCTCCTGAGGAATTAACATCTCCCAGGGGCAACCCCAAGCCTGACCAAGTGCGAGGCAATTGAAGGATTCCGACCTCAGCATAGCCGCCCCCCCTCCCCCTCGCCAACGGAAGGAATTTTCTCGCGCCTGCGATGGGTTTATCCTGTGTGCTCCAAAAACTCAATCATCCGCTGTGGAGCTGTAATGCTGGAATTCCTCCTGGAAAACAAACTGATTCTCACCCTGGTCGCCGTTTCCGCCATCCTGCTGTTGCGCTGGCTGCTGTCGTTTTTCTTCACGCGTCGGAGCTGGCCGAAACAGGATGTGCGGCGGCGTATCAACACAGTGCACAACATCGGCAACCTGTTGCTGGTGGTGGGGGTGATCGCCATCTGGGTTTCCGAACTGCGGGACTTTGCGCTATCCATTGCCGCCTTCTCCGTGGCGATCGTCCTGGCCCTGCGGGAGGTGGTGCACTGCTTTGTGGGGGGCGTCTACCAGGCGGGAATGCGCTCCTTCACCGTGGGGGACTGGGTCCAGATCGGCGACCAGATGGGCGAAGTGACCGACAGCGACTGGCTGAGCACCACCCTGCTGGAGGTGGATCCCAAGGGCCTGGGCAATGGCTATACCGGCACCACGCTGTTTGTCCCCAACAGCGTGTTTTTTTCCAAACCGGTCAAGAACCTCAACTTCATGCGCCGCTATATCGAGCACAGTTTCTCCATCGTGCGCGAAAACAAGGGCATCAACCCCCTCAAAGCCAAGGCGTTTCTCGTTGAGCGGGTACGGGAACATTGCGAGGCCTTCCGGGAGGTGGCGGAGCGCTACTGTAAAATGATCGAACACCGCATGGGCGTCGAACTCGCGGGCCCGGATGCCAAAGTGAGCTTTACCACCAACGAACTGGGCCACGATGTGGTAACCGTCACCCTCTTCTGCCCCCGGGAGGAAGCGACCGATATCGAGCAACGGGTGACAGAGGATTTTTACAGCTTCTGGTACGGGGAACCCCGGGAAGAGCCCGAGGTCGCCACTTCCGCTTAGTCGGCGGGCCTCACCGCCCACCCGAAGGCATCCGGGTTACTGGCGCCGCTGAAATCCGCTGTTTTGAACGCGGCATCGTCCGGCAATATCAGGTTCAGACCGTAGCTTTCATCGATGGACAGCTCCGGGTATTTTTCCCGAAGCGGCCGCAACAGCCGCGCTATGTGCTGGCGGCCGAAAACCACCGGCACGTTGAGGCGCAGCACGCCCTTCGGAAACTCGATATCGCCTTCAACAATGCCGGCGAAGTCTTATTCAAACCACTGCACCAGTTCAGCCTGGAGGAATGGCAGTGGATTCACAACACCAACCTGCGGGGAGTCTTTCCTGGCGATGAAATACCAGATCCCGGAGATACTGAAGGCGGGAGGCGGCAGCATCATCGTCACCTCCTCTCAGCACGCTTTTTCCACCCGCCCCGGTGGGGCATCTCTGGCGCAGAGCTGCGCAATGGATTACGCCGATCAGGGGTTGCGCGTCTGCGTGGTGGCGCCGGGTATCACCGACACCCCGATGTTCCGCCGCGCCACCGGCAGCAATCCGCACGCAGTGGCCAGGGCCAACGATCTGGTGCGCGGTCTGAAGAGGGTGGCGCAGCCGGAGGAAGTTGCCCGTGTGGCTCTGTGGCTGGCCTCGTGAGCACTCCTTCAGGTCACTCACTCCTGTTGCAAATCCAGGTTGTAGAGAAGCAGGGTGGGATCACCCGGATAGGCCTCGCACCGGAACCCGAGGGTGCGGGCCACTTTGCGCACTTTGGCGTTCCCCGCCGATTCGATGGTGTACATGCGTTTTATACCCCGATCGCGGGCGCTGTCGATCAGGAGGTTCATCAGCAGGGTGCCCAGGCCGCGGCGCTGCCACTCGTCGGCGACCACCGCCGCGCACTCGCAGGCGCTGCCGCCGGCGTCCACCGCGTAGCGGGCAACCCCGATCTGCTTCTGTTCCTCACCCTCTCCCGCCAGGGCGATATAGGCCTCACTCTGGAAGTGATCGATGTCGAGCAACATATCGATCAGTTTCTGGGGAGGGTTCTTGGTGCTGATACCGCCGAGAAAGCGCTGGTTCCTGGATTCCGGTGACAGGT
The DNA here is from genome assembly GCF_030997045.1 of Microbulbifer sp. TB1203. Classification (NCBI taxonomy): domain Bacteria; kingdom Pseudomonadati; phylum Pseudomonadota; class Gammaproteobacteria; order Cellvibrionales; family Microbulbiferaceae; genus Microbulbifer; species Microbulbifer sp. TB1203. The sequence continues at coordinate 1,358,605 of NZ_CP116899.1, forward strand.
TGCGGAAAAAGTCCAGCTCCAGGTCCAGATCCTCCTTGCGGAGGGGACGGATTTTCACCGTCTGCCCGCCTCGTAGCTTTTTCTCGGTCACCATTTCCGCAGACTCCGCCTTTCGGTTCCATACCCGAAGTTTAGGTGCGCCCGGAGCGGCCCTGAGTGAAATAGGCGCCCATCGGGCTCAACGGTGATCGGGGCAACTGGCGGCGATCCGCTCCTGCAGGATTTCCGTCAGGCGCAGTGCTCCGGGCCCGGCGGCGTCGCGGTCGGCGAATATCAGGTACATCTGCACATAGCGTTCGCGGCCACCGCGTAGTGGCAGGGGTTTAAGCAGCCCCTCCCCCAGTTCGTTGCGGATCTTGTCCTCCGGCAGCCAGGCGAAGCCGTAGCCGCGGCAGGCGGCGCCGATGGAGGTGGCCATGCTGGAGAGGGTCCAGCGCTGTTCCACTTCCACGGTGAGGGCCTTTTTATCCCGCTGGGAACCGGAGTCGCGCACGGTCAGATGGCGATGCTTGCGCAGGTCGCGCAGGGTCAGTTCCCGTTTCAACTGGTGCAGGGGGTGGTCCGGATGCGCGACAGGAATGATCCTCGCCTGCCGCGGCAGGGGCAGGCCGCTGAAACCGGGGGGAATATAGGGCGATATCGCCAGGTCCACCCTCCCCTCCTGCAGGGCTTCCGGCGCTCCGCCGAGCACCACTTCAAACAGCTCAATGCGCGTCTGCGGACTCTCGGCGCCGAACTGGTCCAGGCAGTCGAGCAGCAGCCAGATGGGAAACAGCGTCTCCACGGCGATGGCGATTTCCGACTCCCAACCGGCGGAGGCCTTGTGCGCCGCGCGCTCCAGGCTGGCGGCCTCGTCCAGCAACACTTTCGCCCGCCGGTAGAGCATCTCTCCCGCGGGAGTCAGCACCGCCCGGCGCCCCTCGATGGAAAACGCCTTGATGTTCAGTACCGACTCGAGCTTTTGCACCGCATAGCTGACGGAGGACTGGCTCTTGTGCAGCCGCTCCGCAGCCTGGGCATAGCCCCCCGCATCCACCACAGCCACCAGGCAGCGCCACTGCTCCAGGCTGATATGCGGTGTTGCAGTGTGATTATCCTTGCCCATATATCTACTCATTCGATGCATAAGTACACATTTTTATAATTTTTTATCGAATCAATCAATGATTCAATGCCGGCATCTCGAAAACAACCCCCTTTGGAGGTGTCGAATGGCAACGTTACTCAAAATCCAGACCAGCCTGTTCCAGGGCGATGGGCAGTCCTCCCAACTCGCCGAGCAGTTCGCCCGCAACTGGCAGGCGCGCAACCCGGATGGCCGTGTTGTCTCCCGCGACCTGGCGGCAGAACCAGTGCCACACCTGGACGCACAGCGCTTCCAGGCCTTTATCACCCCGCCCGACGAGCGTACCGCGGAACAGCGGGAGATGGTGAAACTCTCCGATAGCCTGGTGGAGGAGATCGCCGGGGCCGACGTGCTGGTACTGGGCGTTCCGATGTACAACTTCAGTATTCCATCGACCCTGCGCGCCTACTTCGACCATATCGCCCGCGCCGGGATCACTTTCCGCTACACCCCGGAAGGCCCGGAGGGACTGCTGAAGAACAAGAAAGCCTATGTGTTTATCACCCGCGGCGGTTTCTACGGCGAGGACCACTCGCAGACCGCGCTTTTGCGCCAGTTCCTGGGCTTTATCGGCATCGCCGACGTGGAATTCGTGCACGCGGAGGGCATGGCGGTAGAAGACGCCAGGGAGGGAAGCCTGGCTGCGGCGCGGGACAGGATCGCACAGCTGGCCTGACTCATGGCCTCTCCGCGATTCATCGGCTACAGTTCGCAGCGTAACAAATCCGCCCCCAGTGCGACTGAACGATAAAACCGGAGAGGCAAATCATGCGCGAAGCAGTACAGGACTACTACGGCCGCCAGCTGCAAAGTTCCGACGACCTGAAAACCACCGCCTGTTGCGATGCCAGCGCGGTGCCGGAATGGCTGAAGCCACTGCTCGCCAAGATCCACCCGGAAGTGCTTACCCGCTACTACGGCTGCGGCCTGGTCTGCCCGCCGCTGCTCGAGGGCTGCCGGGTACTGGACCTGGGCTGCGGCTCCGGCCGCGACGTCTACGCGCTGGCGCAACTGGTCGGCCCCGAAGGCCTGGTGGTGGGGGTGGATATGACCCCGGAACAGCTGGCAGTGGCGGAACGCCACCGCGACCACCATGCGCGGGAGTTCGGCTTCGACAATGTGCGCTTCCTGCACGGCTATATCGAACAACTGGAGCAACTGGACCTGGAGCCCGGCAGCTTCGATGTGATTGTCTCCAACTGCGTGGTCAACCTGTCGCCGGACAAGGACGCGGTGTTGCGCGGCGTGCACCGGCTGCTCAAGGAAGGCGGCGAATTCTATTTCTCCGATGTCTACGCCGATCGCCGGGTGCCCGAGGCCGTGCGGGAGGACCCGGTGCTCTACGGCGAGTGCCTGGGCGGCGCCCTCTACTGGAACGACTTCCTGCGCCTGGCCCAGCGAAGCGGCTTTATCGACCCGCGCCTGGCGGAAGACCGGCCGCTGGAAATCACCGACCCGGAACTAGCCGCGCGCACCCGCAGCCTGCGTTTTTTCTCCGCCACCTACCGCCTGTTCAAACTGGACGCCCTGGAGAGCGACTGTGAGGACTACGGCCAGGCGGTGATCTACCGCGGTACAGTGCCCAACTTCCCCCACCAGCTCCCTCTGGACAAACACCACCTGATCGAAACCGGACGGGTGTTCCCTGTATGCGGCAATACCTGGCGTATGCTGAGCGATACCCGCTTTGCCGATCACTTCGAATTTATCGGCGATTTCAGCCGGCACTACGGCCTGTTCGAGGGCTGCGGCGGTGGCCTGCCTTTCGATACCACTGCAAATAATTCCGGGGAAGCGCCCTGCTGCTGACCGATGTAGAAGCGGCCGGGCCGCTCCTACAGGAGGCTGGGCAGATCAATGAAGGGCCGTAGAGCGCGCCTGCAGATACCCCGACCGATTGCCGATGGAGTCCATCAAGTTTTTAATCACTTCATAAAATTCCTCTTCCAGGGAATCCCAGCTTCCGGGAACTCTTTGTCGAACCAGATGCATCGAGGAATACCATGGGCTGCTCGAGCCTTCTGCGCCATACAACCAATAGCTGGCGGAGTCCAGCAGATTGACGACGGGCTTTCCCAGGCTCGCCGCCAGGTGGGCGAGGCTGCTGTCCGTCATCACGATAAAGTCCATCGACTGCAAGGCGGCCGCGGTATCGGAAAAATCGTTGCACAGATCGCCCACATCGACAATCGCATGCCCGATATCAGCGGTCCGCAGTGCTCCCTGGGGCTGACCTTTCTGGAAGCTGTATAACTTGATATCCAGCGGGCTCAGGAGCTTCAACACTCGGCTGAACCGCATAGAGCGGTTGTGATTGTTCTGAAAGGTGATACTGCCCGACCAGACGATACCGACATTCGGCCGCTCAGAAGACGGGCGCAAAATACGCTCGAAATACCCTGCCCTTTCACCGTCCACCGAAAACGGAAAAGGCTCGGGAGTGCATTGATTGTCCGGGTCCAGCAAGCCCGGCAGGCTCATGATCGGGACCAGGTAATCCACAACCGGAACTTCCAGGTGGTTTTCGACACAGGATATCTGCGAGTCACTGAAAAGACTGTGCAATTCCGGTTTGCATAACAAGGTTACTCGGCAGGAAGACGCAACCAGACGAGGAATATAGCGCGCCATCAGCAACGTATCCCCATAACCCTGTTCGGCTACTACCAGCAGGTGTTTCCCCTCCAGCAGCTCGCCGCGCCAAACCGGCACATCCATCTCGGGCAGGGAAATTTTGCCCAGTTTCCAACGGGACTCGAAATAACGCCAGCCGTTGCGATAATCCCCCAGCCTCAGGAAATTCTGTGCCACCTCCCAACGGATGGAATGATCTGACGGATACCGCCTTTCCATAACGGACAAAACATCCAGCGCGCTTCGGTGATCACCACTGTCCCGAAGAGCGACAGCGAGATTGAATTGATAGTGGTAATTACCTGGCTCCTCCAACAACAATTGCCGGTAGGTTTCGATCGCTTCGGGGTAGCGATGCAAATCCTTGAGGGCGTTGGCCAAATTGAACCGATACCCTCGGGTTTCCTTTAATTCAAGCGCCCTGCGGTAGAGAAGCACCGCGACTTCTGGCCGCTTGATCGACCGATAGGCGGATCCAAGGTTCGATAGGGTGTCCACATCGTCGGGGCAGTTCGCAAGGATTTCCCGGTAAAGTGCGATGGCTTCTTTATAAGCACCGCTCTTGTGCTGGGACAGAGCCTTGGCCTTTTGTTTTTGAATTCCCTGTAACTTCATCATTTCTCGATACGTCAAGAACACACCGTGTAGGAGCGGCCCATGGCCGCGATCGGCAGTGGTTCAACCCACAGATCGATCGCGGCCATCGACAGATTTTTGCTCCTGCAAAATCTGCATTTCCGCTGGGCGGCACCCCGCCATCCCTGGTGGTCGCCGCTCCTACAGGTCAGGCTGCCTGCCAGTTGGCGGCGATAACCGGCGCTATCTCGTCGCGAACTTCCTGCGGCAGCTGAGCATCACCGGCAGGCGGCGCGCCGAATGCCGCCATGGCATTGACGAGGTTGTCGACCATATCGGCCTGCAGCACGGCATCGTCGGTGCGGATTTCGTCCAGCTGCTGCCCGCTGCCCGTATACCAATCCTGAATCGTGACCTGCTCATCGGAACCGATCACATCGACTACCAGATTGTCGCCATCGCGGCTGAACCACAGGTTGTTTTCGTCGAATCCGGCCAGGAATTGCAGGACATCAGTATCCGATGCAGGGTTGTTGGACAGGTTGTTGATCGTGTCCTGTCCAGCACCGGCACCCACGCGATAGGTGTCGTTACCATCGCCGCCGATCAGGTAATCATTCCCCGCCCCGCCATCAATGACATCATTGCCGGCGCCGGCATCGATAAAGTCCGCATCCGAGGAACCGAGAATGGTATGCGCGGAAGCATTGGCCGCTACCAGGTTGGCGTAGCTGCGCTCGTCGGGCAGATTCTGGTAATCGGGAGAGCCGGCCGGATCGGGGTTGGAGAGGCCGAAGGCACCGAATATCTGCTCCGAGGTAATACTGCCGCCGGAGGTAAAGCTGATGGTGTCTACAACGTAATCTCCACCCAGGAACCAGTTTTTCAGGGTGACGGAATCGCTGCCGCCACTGACGTTCAGCACCAGGTCGTTGCCGCTCTTGGTGAGACCGCTGGAAATCTGGTTGAAGTCAATACCATCGAAGCGCAATTCGTCATGGCCGCCGCCAGTATTGTCGATAACGTCCTGCCCGTCTCCAGGACGGAAAATATAGATGTCGTCGCCCCGCCCCCCGGACAGGACATCCGCGCCCTCTCCGCCCTCCAGGGTATCGGCTCCGTTGCCACCCTCCAGGCGATCGTCGCCAGCTATACCCTGCAACAGGTCGTTGCCATTGCCTCCCCGGATCAGGTCCCGTCCCGCGGAGCCGGACAACCCGGAGTCGTCTCCCGTGGTGCCTTCCACAGTGCTGTCGAATGCCGGTTGCGGGTCCTGCATGGGAAGGCCGAACGCATCGAAAATCTGCTGGGCCGTCAGTGAGCCGCCCGTTTCGAATTCGATGTTTTCGACCAGGTGCTCACCGCCGAGGAAGAAGTTCGTCAGGGTAACCTGATCCGGACCGCCGTTGACCCTGAGAAGCAGGTGATCCCCGGACTTGGTGAGATATGAGGCGACTTCGGAAAAGGTAATGCCTCCAATAAAGCGGAGGGTATCGGTACCGCCACCGCGGCTGTCGATGGTGTCCTGCCCGCCCGAATAGAGGTATACGTCATCGCCCGATCCACCGATCAGGGTATCGTTTCCGGAATCGCCATGGAGCGTGTCGCTGCCCTCCCCGCCGAGCAGGATATCGTCGCCGGCAGTGCCATTGACTACGTCATCACCGCCAGTTTCAGGGACCGGTGGTTCTCCACCCTCGCCGGGGTCCCCGCCACTGTCTCCGTCGCCGTCCGGCAGTGCTTGCAGCAAACCGGGAATATCGGTGGCCATTATCGAGGCTCCGCCATCGTCCGGCTGTACATAGCTGATTGCCTGCTCGCCGCCGAGAAAATGGCCGGTCACACGTATCTGCTGACCCAGGTCGGAATCCACCAGGATAACCAGATCGTCCCCATCCTGATGAAAACTCAGCCGATCGCGCCCTACCCCATCCAGGGTAAATATGCCGTCGAAGCCGCCACCGGTATTGTCTATCGTGTCCACACCGCCGTTGGCGGTGTAGTAGTAGCGATCATCGCCCAGGCCGCCGGCGAGCCAATCGTCGCCATCCTCTCCATTGAGGATATCGTTGCCATCTCCTCCCAGTAGAGTGTCATTGCCGGAACCGCTTCCGGAGCCATTGCCGCCGGAAAGGTAATCGTTGTCCGCTCCGCCTTGCAGCTCATCGTCGCCGGCCATGCCGAAGAGGGTATCATCGCCGGCAAGGCCCTGAATCAGATCCCTGCCGGAAGTGCCTACCAGTTGCTCGGAACTTGCCGTGCCTTCGATCACCGCGTCGTAGTCACTGCCGCCACCGGCAATTATCTGGTTGATTTCCTCGGTATCCAGCAGGAAACCACCGTCCGGCTGCACGAAGTCGATAGCGTGATCACCGCCGAGGAAGTGGTCTTGTACCCGTACGGATTGCGTAGGGTCTTCATCGACCAATACCAGCAGGTCATCGCCGTCGCGCTCGAAGCTGAGTCGCTCCCTATCGATACCGTCCAGGAAAAAGAGGCCGTCGTAGCCACCATCGCCGTTAATGATCAGGTCGCTGCCACTGCCAGCGGTATAGACATAGCTGTCATCGCCGATACCGCCAATCAGCGTATCCGAACCTGCCCGACCAATCAGGGTATCCGCCCCGGCGCCGCCCTCGATCAGGTCGTCACCGGCATCGCCGTCCAGGTAGTCGTCACCGCCTTCGCCGTAAAGTGTGTCGTTTCCATCCCGCCCCCAAACCTGATCGTTGCCGTCGCCGGCACGAATTCTGTCGTCCAGACTCCGGTAGCCCAGCAGGGTATCGTCCCCCGCGGTTCCATAGGTGACAGCCAGGTCCTCGATTTCCGATAACGCCAGACTGGAGCCACCGGCAAATTGAATGGTATTGATCTTGAAGTGGTCGGTACCGCCGCTGTACCAGTCGGTGATGCGGATCGAATCAGTACCGTTGCTATGCAGGATAAACAAATCGTTTCCATGACGCTCGAACTGCAAGTCGGCCTGGGAAATTCCCGCACCGAATACCAGCGTATCCGAAGAGGGGTCCACATTGCTGTAGTCCTCTCCTTCGCGGCGCTCGGTCAGCGTGTCGTGGCCGTCGCCCAGGTTGAACCGGTACTCGTCATTGCCGAAAGAGCCAAACAAGGTATCGTTGCCGGTGCCGCCTTCCAGTGTGTTGCTGTTCTGGGTGAAGAACTGGCTGAATGCGGAGATCACATCGCCGCCGCTTCCGCCGACCAGCGTATCGCTGCCCTCCCCGGTAATGAGATCATTTCCGGCACCGCCATCCAGCAGGCCGCTGCCGGTCAGTGTATCTGCACCCTCGTCGCCATACAGGCTGCCATTGCCGGTCAACTGATCGTCACCAATGCCACCGCGAATCAGGTTTTCTCCGGAGTAATCCTCGATGACATCGTCGCCTTCATCGCCGTAGAGCCGATCATTGCCCGCGCCACCGAGAATGGTGTCGGCGCCGTCACCGCCGTGGATCTCATCGTCGCCGCTCTCGCCGTACAGGCTGTCCTGACCCAGTCCGCCATCGATGGTATCGTTGCCTGCGCGACCGTACACGGTATCGTCTCCGGCACCGGCGGTTATGTTGTCCGCATCCGCATGGCCGTAGATTTCGTCGTTACCTTCCGTGCCGGCCAGTGCCTGCTGTTTGATTTCCTCGTAATTCCAGACAGTGGTATCGGCAAAGACGATACTGTCGATACCGGCAGCATTGATCACGCCAGCCTGAGTGGAGAATTGGTTCGCGACACGAATGCTGTCCCCGGACAGGGTGTTGGTGATCAACAGGTCATTGCCGTCGCGGCGCAACAGCACGTCTCCCGGATTGACATCGGTGAATTGCAGTTGATCCTGATCGCCACCACCATCATTGATCAGGTCCAGGCCATCCCCCGCGGTAAAGCGATACACATCATTACCCCAAGAGCCGGATAACGTATCGTTGCCGGCACCGCCGATCAACATGCTGTTCCCTTCGCCGCTGAGGACGTCATTGCCTTCGCCCCCATCCAACAAGCCATTGCCGACGAGCGTATCGTCACCCGCATCACCGTAGAGGTGGTTGTAGCCGGAACCGCCAGCAAGATAATCATTGCCGGCCCCGCCGTGGATTTCATCGTCGCCCTCTTCCCCGTAGAGGGTATCTGCACCGTCTTCACCGAAGAGGGTATCGGCACCGAGCGCACCGTACACGGTGTCGTTCCCGGCTCCCGCGTGCACGGTGTCTGCATCCGCATGGCCGTGGATCTCATCGGCATTGCCGGTTCCCGCCAGCGCCTGTTGCTTGATCTGCTCGTAATCCCAGACGGTGGCATCGGCAAAGACAATGCTGTCGATGGCCGAAGCGCTGACTTCCCCGGGGATCGTCGAGAACTGTTCTTGCACGCGGACGGTATCGCCGCTGACGGTGTTGGTGATCAGCAGGTCCTCTCCGTCTCGCCGCAACAGCAGATCCGCCGGGTTCACGTCGGTAAACTCGATGCGATCCTGGATGCCGGCCTGATCGTCAATCAAGTCCGCGCCATCCCCGACAGAAAAACGATAGGTATCGTCACCGGCACCACCGATCAGGGTGTCGTTACCACCATTGCCGATCAGCAGGTCATCGGAGCTGTACGCCTCGATAGTGTTGCCCTGGACGTCCCCGATCAGCACCTTGGCTTTCAGGTCCTCCGTCGTCCACACCGCCCCGCTGCTGAACACCACCCGATCTATCGCCGAAGTCGTTGCACCCTCCGCAACGAAGAAGTCCCTTACGGTTACCGCGTTGCCGTCGCCATAATCCAGGATTACGTCGTTGCCATTGCGACGAACCGAGACTAATTCCTCGCTGACACTCTCGTCGAACAGAATGGTTTCCGTAGTAGCGGTATCCGTCTCGCCGGTAACGATCAGGTCCTGACCGTCCCCGGCGGAGAACAAATAGGTATCGCTGCCGCCGTTGCCGGTAAGCAGGTCGTTTCCACCTTTGCCGACGAGTGTGTCATCGGAATCGTAACCGGTGATGGTATCCGCCGCATCGGTGCCGGTAAGCACAAGCTGTTTCACCTGTGCCAGATCCCAGGCGGTGCCATCGTCGAAGTTAATCGAGGAAACCGTTTCACCGGCGGCACCGAAATAGTTGGCAATAGTGACCGAGCTGGCGCCGCCCTCCAGCGAGAGCAACAGGTCATTCCCCTCGCGTATGGCTTTTACATCCTCGATCTGCACGTCGGAACCCAGCTGCAGGACATTGTTCTGGCCTGCGAGGTCAACAATCCGGTCGTGCCCCTCGGCCAGGTCAACAATGTAGGTATCGTCCCCGCTGCCACCCTGCAAAGTGTCATCGCCCGTGCCGCCTTCCAGGGTATCCTCCCCGGCGCCACCGATCAGCAGATCGTTGCCCTCCAATCCCATC